>JAIOSV010000077.1 GCA_021107435.1 Candidatus Sabulitectum sp.
AAATAGCACGGACTTTCCTAAAACATATTCGTGTACACTCAAAAGAGGAACTGAAAGAGAGAATTCTTCAGGGAATTGCGGAGACAAATGCTGAACCAGTTGTCCATCGCTGGAAGAATTTCGACTTCAGTGCGCAGTATATGTAAGTGTTTAGGTGAATCGAACTACTAGTACACACCCTATAGTGAATTTTACCGGAACTCGGTAGACAAAGCTCTACTGGCACCCCAAACGGGATTCGAACTCGTATGCTGATGAACATTGCTGATTAATCAATGTGCGTAGAAAGCTCAATCTCTGCCGGACAAATTCGTTAACAACTTATGCAGTCAATGAATGATTAGCTGAATAAGGTATTTCTTGCAAAGAAGTGTCTGGAGTCTCCCCACTGGTCTTGGGCAACTATCCTGCCAACCATCTCAACTCTTCTCTTCAGACAGTTAAGACAGTCTTCCTTTTCTTCGTCAACACATGGTTTGTTTTCGTAGAGAAGGTAGTTCTCTCTGAATTCTGTGGGAGTGAGCTGAGGCATAAGAATGTTGGCACCGAAGGAAAGACCCTTTTCTCTGCCAATCGGATCAAGTGCCTGAAGGGCTGTTGTAGCGGCTACGTTGGTGTCTTTTGTTAAAAGTCTTGTCAGCGCTATCATCATTAGGCCAAGATTTGTGCGCTGTTCCTCCGGCATTACCGGCAGATTGCCCATTGGCGTGTCTTTGTGGGGAATGAACGGTCCCATGCCGAACATGTCGAAGTCGTGCTTTTTGTAGAAAAGAAGATCATCCGCAAGCATTTCGGGAGTCTGGCCGGGAAGTCCGATCATCACGCCTGTTCCAACCTGAAATCCTGCTTCTTTCAAATATTCAAGGCTTTTAAGTCTTGAGTCAAGGTTCTGCTGGTTCGGATGAATGGATTTGAAAAGCTCATCGTTTGTGGTCTCTATCCTCAGTAGATATCTGTGAGCACCTGCATCTCTAAAGCCTCTGTAAGTCTCCAGGGAGTGTTCCCCGACACAGAGAGTAATTCCCAGCCCCTGCGGGAGTATTGAAGATGTTGTTTCCTGCTTGATTCTCTTTGTGATTCTTTCAACGAACTCAATGAACTGCCTGTCATGTCTTTCCCCTGATTGAAGCACAAGTGAACCGTAACGCACCTCAGCGCACCACCTGGCGGCTTTCACAATATCATCCTCTTTTACAGTGTAGCGCTGCACCTTTGTATTGGATTTTCTGATTCCGCAGTAGCCGCAGTCAAGGGCACAGTTGTTTGAAAATTCAATAAGTCCTCTGTAATAGACATTGTCTCCACAGTACTTCAGGAGTGTTTTCTCAGCAGCAATCCGCACTGCTTCAATCTCTGCGGAGTCTGTCGTTGTGAGAAAATGAATAAGAACTTCTTTGGGCGGAGTCTCCTCGAAAAGACTGAGTACTTCATTTATGGTATACTTTTTGTCGGGCATGCTTTTCTTTCCTTTCAGTATATCCTTTCAGTATAGCTGAACATACAGATTTGCAGGTTCCTTTCGGTAGCACTGTTAATTTCCCGAAACTATATTAGCCCCTATGTTTGAAAGAATACTTAATGGGCTTCTGGAAATACGGGATGTGGTAAGCATTCACCCTGTGTTCGGTGTGGGAATCCTTCTGGTTGGCAGCTTTTTCCTTGGAAGACTTGCCTCCAGAGCAGGTATTCCTGCCATTACAGGTTTCATCGTTGCAGGTATGATTCTGGGACCTTCTTTGACAGGTATGGTCCACTCCGACCTGCATGATGAGCTGGGTGCCGTAACCGAAGTAGCCCTTGCAATTATTGCTCTTGTCATTGGAAGTGAATTCAGTCTAGTAAAGCTCCGCCGCACAGGCAGGGCTGTTGTAATAATTACACTTGTTCAGATGTTCCTTTCCTTCGGAGCCGTGACCGCTGTACTCTGGCTGACAGGACTGATGCCCCTTGCGGCAGCTGCGCTGCTGGGTGCCGTTGCATCCGCTACAGCCCCTGCGGCCACTGTAGCCATTGTGCGGGATCTGAAAGCAAGAGGACCATTTGTTGATCACCTCTACGGCGTTGTGGCCCTGGATGACGCCGGAAGCGTACTTCTATTCAGCATTGTGGCTGCCTTCGCCGGAGCAAGTTTCGGTGGTGTGGAAACGGGCATTATGCACTCTGTGATGCATGCTGTCCGGGAAATTGGAGGCTCAGTCATACTTGGTGCGGTAACTGGCTGGCTTATTCATGTTTCCACTTCAGGCAGGGGACGCTCTAACGAAGTCTACATCGTCAGCCTGGGGCTGATCTTTCTTCTTACCGCAGTTGCCACAACATTCGGTCTCTCTGCCCTTCTTGCCGGTATGACCGCCGGTACAGTACTGGCAAATATGGGCCGGGGTGCCTTCAGAGTAATCTCATCTCTTGAACAACTCTCCCCCCCGCTGTATGCCACTTTCTTCGCGATTGCCGGAACTGAACTGAGCTTCAGCATTTTCTCCACAGGGCATGTTGTTCTTATGGGAGCTATGTTCATTCTTGCCAGAGCAGCAGGAAAATACTACGGTGTATGGGGTGGTGCCCGTATTGCAGGCTCAAACCCGCTGATACGCAAATACCTTGGCCTGGCCATGCTTCCGCAGGCTGGTGTTGCCATCGGACTTGCGCTTTATATTCAAGCTGCTCCCTTCTTCGCCGGTCATGAGGAACTTGCTTCCACCATGGTCAGCATTGTTCTTATGAGCGTTTTTGTTAACGAACTTGCCGGCCCGCCAATATCAAAGTTTGCCGTGGTACGCGGCGCAACCCTTTGAGGTAAGCGCATGAAAATTTCTTCTATACTGGATATCTCAGGCTGCAGAAACAAACTGTCTGCCGCAAACAAGAAAGAAGCTATTCGAATAATGGCTGACCTTCTTTCAAAAAACCGGGCAACGGGAGAAGAAACAAGCGACTCTCTCCTGAAAGGCATGATGGACAGAGAAGAGCTGGGATCAACCGGCATGGGTGACGGAGTTGCAATTCCCCACTGCAGACTTGAGGGAATGCAGAACTTCGCTCTTGCTCTCTCTGTCTGCGACAGAGGTATTGCATGGGATGCAATTGACGGACGCAGTGTTCACATCATCTGCGCAATTGCAGGACCTGTGGATGGAACTGATGAACACCTTAGACTGTTGGCAGGCGCTGCCCGGGTATTGAGTAACAGCAAAGCAAGGTATGAACTGATAAACAGCAGAACTGACTTTGCCATGAGAGAAGCATTTCTTTACCACCTCTCTCCGGTTACCTCCAGTCACAGCAAAAAGAGCAGGAAAAAGCTATTGCTGATGGTTCTTCAGGAAGAAAAAGTATATAATGATGTAATGGAATTGTTTCTGGAAATGGGTATTGAGGGAGCAGTGACCGTTAACTCTGACATGATGGGCCCAATGCTCTCCAATGTACCGATATTCGCCGGTTTTATGGATGTTCTGGGACGCAGCAGGCCTGAACCAAGACTGTTACTTACCCTGATTCCCGAAGAGGAAGTGGACACTACGGTTTCAGCCGTAGAGGAAATCACCGGTGACCTGGATAACCATCGTGGAGCCTGTATAATTGTGCTTGATACAACATCAATAAGAGGAAGCCTGGAGACTTTGTGAAAGGACCCGACATGAGCGATCTTTCGAACAGAATGAATGAGCTTTTCGGCAGGATAGAACGCAACAACCTCTGGAGACAGAGACAGTGCGTTAACTTGATTCCCAGCGAAAATACACCCAGCCCCCTTGTGAAGATCTGTGAAATCTGCGACCCCTCAGGCCGATACGCGGAACACCGTACAATGAAGGGCAATGAGGTCTATTTCTATCACGGTACCGATTTCATCCGCGAAATCGAGATTGAAGCTCAGGCGGCTCTCTGCGAATACTTTGACTGCAAAGAAGCAGAACTGCGCCCGGTAAGCGGACAGATGTCCAATGAGATAGTGTTCAAAGCCGTTACCAAATTCGTTAACAGAAAATCACCCGAGGGAACATTCAGAAAGCTCCGGACGGTTATGAACAATGACCTGGGCAAGGGTGGACATCTCTCCAGCCAGCCCATGGGCGCCCTTTTCAACTTCGTTGAGATCAACCCTGCCACCGGCAAGGAGAACTGCGTTAACTTCCCTGTACTGGCAAACAATCCATACAGGATTGATGAAGAAAAGATGATAGAACTTCTTGATGAGCACAAACCGGAACTGGTTGTTTTCGGAAAAAGCATGTTCCTCTACCCCGAGCCGGTGAAGAAATTTACTGATCATATCAAAGACTGGGAAACAAAGCCGGTTGTCATGTATGACATGGCCCATGTGTTCGGCCTTTACGGAGCATTCCAGGCACCACTGGCTGAAGGTGCCGATATTATTACAGGCTCCACCCACAAAACCTTCTTCGGCCCCCAGCGTGGTGCTATTGTCAGTAACATGGCTAAGAAGACCCATTTCAGAAAACTCTGGCTGGACATAAAGAGCAGGGCTTTCCCCGGCTCAACATCCAACCACCATCTTGCGACTCTTCTGGGGCTGCTTGTTGCAACTCATGAAATGAATGCCTTTAAAGATGAATACCAGGCCAGGGTACTCTCAAACGCAAGAGCCTTCGCAAAACAGCTTGCCGATAACGGTCTAAAGGTCGAAGGTGACCCCGCTGACGGCTACACCCACACCCACCAGGTTGTACTCCGGGTTATTGACCACGGTGATGGTGCTGCTATCGCGGACAGACTCCAGGAAAACAACATTGTTGTTAACTACCAGGCCCTGCCTGACGATGACACTTTCCTGACCGCCAGCGGCATACGTACCGGTGTAAGTGAAATGACCAGATACGGTATGAATGAGGAAGATTTCGGAGAACTCGCAGAACTAATGGCCCGTGTAATTATTAAGAACAAGAATGTGGCGGAAGAGGTTACAGCCTTCAGACAGAAATTCATGAACATGCGGTATACCCTTCCCCTTAAAGAAAGTATAGAGCTTGCCTCCAGAGCAATGGCCAGCTCCTTCCCCACCAGTGAATATGTGAATATGTTTGCAGAGAACCTGGCAAATCTGGGACGGTAGACTTACTGTTATCTGAACCATTACCGCCGGTGTCAGGTCACTAACACCGGCGGTTTTTCAAGAAAGAGGGAAGTAAAATGACGGCTTTACTTTTGGCGGTTCTAACAAGTTTTTCCCCAGGCAGAGGAAGCACCGGTCTTGGACTGATCGCGGGAAACCCGACAGGCATTTCTTTCAAGTACTTCACAAGCACAACAAGAGCGATTGACGCAGCGGCAGCATGGAGCTTCTCCGACGAATGGATGATGATTCACAGTAACTACCTCTGGCACAGCTTTGGTGATCTTAATGTCTCCAAGGGTCAACTTCCATGGTACTACGGACTGGGCGGCTGGGTGGCATTCGGTGATGATGTTGTTGCGGGAGGCAGAGTACCGATAGGTATCGAGTATCTCTTCGCCAATCAGGATATTGACATGTTCCTGGAGGTGGCAGCCGGTATCTCAATTATACCCGACTCTGAGTTCTATGTGGATGCTGCTTTGGGAATAAGATTCTTCTTCTAAATTCTATTTCCCGAAGCCATGCTCCATGTAGAAATCAACTGTCCGCCTGAGACCTTCTTCGAATGACACAACCGGTTTGTAACCGAGCAATTTTCCCGCCTTTTCGATAGAAGCTCTGGAGTGCTTGACGTCCCCTGATCTGTCCGGTCCGTGAACAGGTTTCAGGTCAGGTCGCTTCAGCAAGGTGATTAACTGTAACAGAACCGTTGCAGGCTACATTGAACACCTTACCCGGTGCTTCCAGAGCATCTGCGGCAAGAAGGTTGCCGTGAACCACATTTGCGATGTAGGTAAAATCTCTGCTCTGCTCGCCGTCACCGTTGATACCGGGCGCTCGCCCTTCAGTACAGGCCTTGATAAACAGGGGAATCACGGCTGAATACGGACTGTCCGGATCCTGCCAGGGTCCGAAAACATTAAAGTAACGAATAGCAACAGTTTCAAGACCGTAGATCTGATGGAACACCTGAAAATACTTTTCTCCGGCCAGCTTGCTCACCGCGTAGGGAGAGAGGGGACTGACATGCAGATCCTCGCTTTTCACGCTTTCAGGGGCATTCCCGTAGATAGAGGATGATGACGCGAATGTAAGTCTTCTTGCGCCTCGTTCCTGGGCGGCATGGAGCACATTCAGTGTTCCAGTCACATTCACTTCATTGCTTGTAAGTGGATCGGCAATGGATCTGGGAACAGAAGGCAGAGCACCCTGATGGTAGACTACTTCCACATTCTTCATGGCTTCACTGACAATATGGTAACTCCTGATATCGCCCTCAATAATGTCTATATCATTCTTAATATCAGCGATATTAGCTCTGTGACCGGTGGAGAAGTTATCAAGTATCCTTACTGACTTACCTTTTTTCAGAAGTTCTCTTGCGATATTACTCCCAATAAATCCGGCACCCCCGGTGACAAGCTGAATGCTCATGAATATCCTCTCTCTATTTCATCGGCAGCTTCATGCGCTTCTCAAGAAAACGAACTGCCTCTTCTGCCCTTTTCAGTCGTATTTCCGGTCTCTTAGCCTCACCAACCCACCCCATATACTGCTTTCTGTATGATGGAGCAAGTTCAGCGAAGAACAAAGCGGCATCCGGGTTGCTGTCAAGCTTTTCCTCCAGTTCGGGAGGCAATTCCACTGAGGAAGATCTCAGATACCATAAACCGTTTCCCCTTGCTTCTTTAACAGCTTCCATGCCTGCTTCTGTCATTGCTCCTGATCTTATCATATCCAATGCTCTTTCCCTGTTCAGGGCAGACCAGTTACTTTTCCCTTTCCTGGGTGTGAATTTTCTCGCGTAGCTGTCTTCATCTACAGATTTCATCAGACTGTCTATCCAGCCGAAGCAGATGGCCGTTTCAACAGATGATTCGTAATCAATGCATTCTTTTCCCGTATGCCTTTTCCAGAATACAAGCCATATCTCAGAAAAAGTGCTGTGGTTTACTTCAAGCCACTTTCTCCACTGCTCAGTCGTTTCCGCAAGAAATGTTTCCATTATCACTCCTCCAGATGTACTCCCACAATAACAAAAGGCTCCGGCATCTACCAGAGCCTTTTGTTACTCACATGGATACTATTGCCAGATAAGTGAAATGCGTTTTCTAAGTGAAACCTCAACTGCGGAATGATCCCAATCAGTAGGCCTGAGTATCTTCTCGTCCGGGCAGACCAGAGAGCCAACATAACTGGCATCATCGTAAACGCGAATGATCTGTGCAGCGATCTCTGCAATATCTCCATCGGATGCAACTCCGTTTGAGGTTGCCTTGTAGAACTGAACTGTCACCCTGATGGGAAATCTCTCATCACGAACAATTGGCAGCCCGTCAATCTCCCTGAAGGGCCCTTCAAGCTCTCCGTGACCGATAACTGCTGACTCAACATCAGAAGATCTGCTTGCTGACGCACACTCGGAAACGCATCCGGCAACAGTCATATCATCACAGCATTCGAACCACAGATCGCGTCTCTCCTTCTGCCTCAGGGGTATCTGAATAAGCATAACCATGTTAAGACCCTCTTCACCGGCAGCCTCCATGTGCTCTGCTGTAAGTTCACTCAAGTTATCAGGATTCTCAAGGAAGTCGGATATTCTGGATCCGGTAAGACTGGCTCTCTCCCCGTCTTCGTTGAAATACAGTCTCTGTCCCCAGGAGTAGTAATCGGCATTGTATTCCGAGCTGTTGTCTATAATGGTGGCACTGGTTCCCTCCCGGGTGGCAAGTATAGCAAGTACTCCAGGGCTTCCCTCATAACTCTGATAGTTGTAAAGAACCGGATTGAATGTTGCAATCCCATCTTCTTCTATGGGAAGAAATACCGCCTGGGCACTGACAAGAACAACACTGTCCCTCTCTGCAAAAAGACTGTTGACCCTGCCACCCCAGCTGTCTCCGTCATGAAGATAATCCCTGATATTGTCAACATAATCTGTAAGGCTGACCGGTTCAAGATCGTCTCCACTCTCGTTACCGGTAAGAAGATAGAATTCTTCAGGGTTCATGTCTGCTGTGATATCATGAAAATTGGGAAACCTGATAACCGGCATGCATGTGAGAATTTCAGCGTTTCTGCTGCCGTGATGAACCTGAATGGTCATGTCTGAGATATTGGGACCCCAGCAGGAACCCTGATATCGTCCGGTATCCTCCCAGGTCACATTTACAACATCAAGGCCATAATGGGCTGCCGCTTCAGTTACCTTGTTATTCCAGACCATTTCTGCCACATTGCTAACTGCTGTTTCAAAGGAAGCTGAAGCCATTGCTACTGCTGTCAAACAAAATAGTACTGCTGCTGTTTTCATCACTGCTCCTTTTTTTGATTGTTACAGCGATGGTACACAAACAGCAGAGTGTCTATTCCATCACGGGATTTTCTATCGTGAACACCCTCTGGAAGTATTCGGGATTCCCATCGCAGGCAAGAATCCCTT
Organism: Candidatus Sabulitectum sp.; assembly: GCA_021107435.1. Lineage (GTDB taxonomy): Bacteria > Fermentibacterota > Fermentibacteria > Fermentibacterales > JCC-6 > Sabulitectum. Next base: position 8,526 of record JAIOSV010000077.1, read on the forward strand.
CAGGGCAGAAACTGAATTTCCATGAAAGGGAAGCTCCTGGAACGATATAACTCTGTATGAGCTCCCCTTCAGGAGTCCACAGATCCAGAACTGCGTCATCATGGGTTCCCCTTCGAACCCAGAGATTTCCTTCTCCGTTCACACCAAGCCCTGTTATTGATCTGCGGTCAGGGTAGGGTTCAATATCAAAGCCCATGTCTCTTCCATTAAGAGCAGTAAGTCTTGCCCTGAGATATGCAGTTTCGTCCGCTATCTCCTGATCTGTTTTCAAGACCTGCTCCACTTCCAGCTCAGCGGTGTTCAGCAGAACACCCTCAGGGGAATATCGGTAAACCAGATACCTGTTGTCCTCATAGGGAGCAATGTAGACATCCCCGGTATTTCTATCAGCGGTCCAGTAGAGATTCGAAAAATCACGCATAACCCCCGAGATATCCTCAAGGGAAGTAATTGAATAATCCTCCTGCCAGTAGATTACAGAAGGATCTTTCGACATGCTGTACCTGCCTATCATCATCGGAATCCCGGAATTATCCGGTGTGCTCTCAAGTACCCTGAGTGCTACGATATCAGATGAATCCACTGCGCACATTCCCATGTGAACATTGCTGTGAATGTCAATTAGTACGCCGGTCTGAGCGTAGTCCGGGGCTACCCCGGTAAGTCCCTCCGCCCAGGGATCCATAACAGCAAGAAGCCCATTTCCCAGAAGAACCATTCCCAGGGGTCTCTGAAACTCACCCGGAGCATTTCCCCTGCGTCCAATTGTTCTTATGTATTCACCGGAAGATGAAAAAATCCGCAGATTGCCCACTGCCATGTCCAGCACTGCTATGTTTCCATTCGCATCGTAAGTAACAGCCTCAATAGCTCCGAACATGTATGTGGAATCTCCCAGCTCAACACCGATAGTATCAAGAACTGCCAGTGTCTGGAATTCCTGATCCAGAGATACGTCCTCAGTCGGTTCATTCAGCGAGTCTGAGCAGCCGAATACTAAAATGGCAGCAGCCAGAATAACAACTTTCATTCAGTTCCTCCAGAATTGTGGTAATGATTCAGACAGCAGAGCAAACCATATTCCGCCCGGATTCCTTGGCCTTGTAGAGAGCGGAGTCGGCTGCGGAAACAAGTTCCGTAACGCTGTTCATGCCAGTTGAATTGGCCACTCCAAAACTGACGGTTACAGAAAACTCTTCTTTTTTTGATTTGAATACTGTTAGTTCGATCGCATGCCGATACCTGCCCGAAGCAACACAGGCTTCCTCAGCGGTGGAGTTCACCATGATTATGCCAAACTCTTCCCCTCCGTATCGGCCAACAATATCGCCGCTCCTTATCGAGTGCTTCAATATGTAAGCGATCTTCTCGAGCACAACATCCCCAATGGGATGTCCATAGGTATCGTTAACTCGCTTGAACCTGTCGATATCAGCCATAATGAAAGAAAAGGCTCCAATGCTTCGAAGATTTCGATCCCATTCCTGCTGAAGTCTTTCCATTAAAACTCTTCTGTTGTAGATTTCGGTGAGAGAATCCACCTCACTGTAAATCAGAAGAAGATCCTGCAGCCGCTTGGTTCGTAAAGCCGCCCGTACCCTGGCACGAAGCTCAAAGATATCAAAAGGCTTGGTTACATAATCAACAGCTCCTAAATCAAGACCCTTAACTTTTTCGCTGATATCATCTGCGGCGGATAAAAATATGATTGGAATATTGCAGAGTTCCGGGTCGGATTTCAGTTCTTCACAGACTTCGTAACCGTTTCTGCCCGGCATCTGAACATCAAGAAGAATAAGATCAGGAATATCTTCTCTGGCTTTGTTAAGACCTTCCTCGCCACCTCCTGCGGATTCGATGATATACCCGTCTTTCTTCAACCTCAATCGCGCTATTGCAAGAGAATCCACATCATCATCAACTATGAGAACCTTCATTGATTTCAAATCAACCTCCCCTTATTGCGTGTCAAATGATAATTAAAACAAGGGTAAGGGTAAAGGTTACCGTTTCTCCGAATGGAATAGCAATAGCAAACCTTTCTTTTCTGACTACACGAATTAGCCAGCTTTGTTTCCGATTGCCAACACGGAAAAATACACAATTGAGGAAACCAGAATGATCACAGGACCCGAGGGCAGGTCAAGCCACCATGCAAGAAAAAGACCGGCAATACTAAACAGAAAGCTCAGAGCAGAAGCCAGAGTCATCATTTTCCACAGTGAAGTGCTGAACTTTTGCGCGATCGCGGCGGGTATGGTCAAGAGGGCGATAACCATGATCAAACCGGTTACCTTCATAAGCACAATTGTAGTGAAAGCTGCCATTACCAGAAACAATCCGCGCACAAACCATACAGGCACTCCCTGTATTCTCGTGAATTCAAGATCATAAGATATGCCAAGGAATTCCTTGTAGAGGAGGATTACTGAGCCAAGTACAACCGCGTCGAGGGCACCTGTGAGAACAATATCAGTAGTGGAAACAGCCATAAGACTTCCAAAGAGCCAGCTCATAAGATCAGCGGAGTACGTCCCGGAGAGTTTAATAAACACAAGACCGGCAGCCATTCCCGTAGCCCACAGTGCCGCCATTGCAGTGTCCGATCCCAGTTTATTCCGACCTGAAAGGGCACCAATACCAAGGGCTGATCCCACCGCGAATACGGTGGCACCTATCATGGGATGAACTCCAGTCAAATATGCCAGACCAAGCCCTCCGAATGACGCGTGCGCAATGCTTCCGGTGAAAGAAGACATGCGGTTTACAGTGATAAGACTGCCCACTATTCCGCAGGATATAGAGGCAAGAATCACAAGAATAAATGCATTCTGCATAAATGTATAACTGAATATCTCAGCCATGATCAGAGTCCTTCCTGGCTCCCAGAACCCGGTGAGGAACTCCATGGGAAATAAGCTCGAACGGGCACCCGTATGCCCTCGCTACATCCCCTTCGTCAATTGTCTCTCCATGGCTTACAAGATGTCTGTTGATGCATGCAATGCTTTTTACATGGGACGACACTGCTCCCACATCGTGAGTTACCAGCACAACAGCCATTCTACTGTTAAGCTGAGAAAGAAGATTGTAGAAGCTGTGCTGTGTCTCGGCGTCAACACTGGCTACAGGTTCATCAAGTAATAAAAGATCCGGTTCCCCTGCAAGAGCCCTGGCAATAAGAACCCTTTGCTTCTGCCCCCCTGAAAGTTGATCCATTCTCTTCTCCGAAAGATGATGTACCCCGAGATTCTCAAGTTTCTCAAGTGCGATTGCTCTGTCCTCAGTGGTATACCTTTTGAACAGACCGGATGAACCCAGACGCCCCATCAGTACAACATCAAGAACGGAAACGGGGAATGTTCTCGATGGAATGAACTGAGGCACATATCCGATCTTTTTCCTTGAATGTTCAGGCTCTTCTCCAAAAACCTTTACCGATCCGGTGAAGGGCATCAGGAGACCCAGAACAACCTTCAGCAGGGTGGTCTTCCCCCCTCCGTTGGGACCAATGACAGCAATGAAGTCGTTCTTCTCTACAGAAAGATCTACATTCTCAATGGCTGGATGATCGCTGTTGTATCCGGCGGTAACATTCCGAAGCTCAATTACTTCCATGGTCACTCCATCGCTGCCGCAAGTTCACCTGCCACAGATAAAAGGTTCTCATTCCAGTTTAATGCCAGAGGATCAATAAATATCACTCTGGCGTTCAGTTCCCCTGCAATAGTTTCAGCCGATGATTCACTGAACTGCGGTGAGACAAACACTACCTTCACGGAAGAGCTTCTCCCGAAATCAACCAGTCGGGCCATCTCAGCAGGCGAAGGCTCGCTGCCGGAAATCTCAATGGGAATCTGAATCAGATTAAATTCATCAGCAAAATATCCCCATGCCGGATGAAACACCATGAAACCCTCACCGGCATACACATCAAGTAAACGGTGGATACCATTCTGCAGATCACCTATTTCCCCGAGAAACAGGGCAAGATTATCGGTATAGATTTCGCTGTTATCGGGGTCGATATCACAAAGGTTCTCGTGAATCACCACAGCCTGAAAACTAACCAGTTCGGGTGAGAGCCAGACATGAGGATCAATATCGCCGTGCTCATGGTCATGGTCATGTGCAGTGTTCTCTCCCGGAATACCGTACCTGCCGATTGGCAATCTTTGAACATCCTTAATGGTGCTTGCAATCCTGAGGTGCTCATTCAGCGATGAAAAGCGCGTTATCCATGTGTTTTCCCGCTGCAGGCCGATAGTGAACCATACATCTGCCTCGCTTACTCTTCTCATGTCCGATGGAGAAAGCTCATAAGCAGGAGGACTTGCCCCGGGAGGTATCAGCACCGTCACTTCAGCAAGCCCTCCGGCAATCTTTTCAACAAAGTATTTTTGAGGAACTACACTCACAAGCACAGAAAGTTCTTCGCTCTCCACTTTGTCGTTTTGATTTGTACAGGCTGCAAGGAGAAAGATCGCAAATCCTGTTATGAATCTGCATTTATACATTTTTGACATTTTCCTTCCAGAAGAAAATCGGCGGACTTCACATTTACTCCATATTCCTTCTCGAGAAGGTGCAGGAAAGTCTCTGGAAGTTTCCTTCTAACTGCGATAGTGCCTCCGCAATTCACACAACTGAAATGACCGTGATCCGGGAAAAAAGCACTTGTACATCTGTACTGCACTACCCCTTCTGCGCCCACACTGTGCCGAAGAAAACCTTTATCCACAAGGGAGTCAAGTGATCTGTATACCGTTGATATATCTGGAGTTGAAAAAAGCTCTCCCAATATATCCTTAACGGAAAGACCACAACCTCCCCCCAGGAACAGATCAACTATCTCTTTTTTTATTTTGGTCATCCGCAGACCCGAGTGTCTCAGGAAATCAAATGTTTCTTTTCTGTTCATCTTTTCCTTACTGCAAACTCTTTGCAATAAGATAGTACAATGAAGAGAATACGCAAGTGCTCCTGCTATATGCAATGCAATTGCATATATGTAGCATTTTCTGTATACTCTCTTATTATATTAGTAAGTAGAGATTGATCTTCTTATAATAAATGATGGGACAGCTTATCCCGTAGAAATCAAGAGGAGTGTATCCCCCTCAATCAGGGCAATAAAGCATTTCAATGTTCTTGAAAAACTGAATATCCGAAAAGGCACAGGATGCGTTACATGTCTTACTGAAAAGAGCCTGCCTCTTTCAGCAGATTCCATAACTTTCCCGGTAAGAGTTCTGTAACAGCTCAACAGGAAGGCATTTATTCTTCCAGCCCCTCTGTAGACAAAAATGGGGCACGCTATCGCATGCCCCTAATAATTCGATCTCTCAGTTACTCCGGTGGTGTCAGTGTGAAAGGTACTGTGACTGGAATATCTTCCGTCTGTTCGATAGAAGCACCAAACTCGAGTTCTTCCAGAACCAGGACAATGTTCGCCCTAAGCTCGGAGAGTTCATCCGGACATTCGACTAAAGTCTCTGTAACTGCTCCTTCAGGTGTGATTGTAAAACTGATTGTAATAGTTCCCGCCGCCTCGGGATCTGTTGCAAGGAGAGCTTCATAGTCCCTCTGAACCACATCCTTTATCTCAATTATCTTGTCTCTGATATCATTCATATCTCTGCCTGTGAGTTCACTGCGCTCTTCATTCTCAACAGTGGCATCATCGTAGTCTGGAGCGTTCTCCTGGCCAAGGGCTGATCCAGTAACCATAACTGCCACTATCAGAAAAACCAGATATAAATTTCTCAATTCTATGCTCCTTCAGTGGAAATAGGCTTAATCACTTTAAGTATAACCCAAAAAAAGCCCAGGCGTTAACCTGAGCTTTTTTTAGAATATCAGTGATCTATTTGGAGTAGAACTCAACCACTGCTCGCTCAGATACCTCAATAGGCACATCTTCACGGGCTGGAAGAGCTTTAACCGTAATTTTTCTGTTCTTGGGATCGGCTTCGAGGAAGCTTGGGACACCAATACCCGAACCGGCAGCCATGTGATCTGTTATGACCTTGAGATCTTTGCTCTTTTCTCTCAGGCTTACGATATCGCCAATCTTAACTCTAAAGCTGGAAATTGTTACTTTCTTACCGTTGACCAGGATGTGTCCATGGTTTACAATCTGTCTTGCTGCCGGAATTGTAGGCGCAAAACCACCTCTGGCAACTACATTGTCAAGTCTCTGCTCTATAAGCTGAAGAAGGTTAACACCAGTTTCACCTTTCATACTGCAAGCATCTGAGTAATAGCGGCGAAGAGCCTTCTCGGTAAGTCCGTAGTTGAAGCGGATCTTCTGCTTCTCCTGCAGCTGGAGACGGAAAGTGGAAACTCTTCTGCGGCGGCGCATGACTCCCTGCTCACCTGGACTGTTGCTTGATTTGGGCTCTTTGCGTACAAGACCCGGAAGTTCTGTTCCAAGTGATCTCACCTTTTTGAGTCTTGCTCCTGTGAATCTGCTCATTTCATCTCCTTCTGCATTTGCAGTTTCTTGACGACAGCATCAGCTTTACACATCTGCCGTCAGCTGTTACATTGCACTGTCTTGTGCGCAAGTTTCGGGAATCTAGCACTTTATACTGCATTCGTCAATTGCAGGAAGGGATCAGGTAAAATGCCTGATCCCTTCCCTGTTCTGTCAGGTTTCTTTATGGAAGAACCACGCAGTTCTTTACAATGCTCTCACCTGGTGTGGTCAGCCTGAGGAAGTAGATACCGCCAGCGGCATCCGCGCCCCAGCTAACGCTGTGCTCACCTGCGACAACTTCGTTGTTCACAAGGGTTTCCACAACACGGCCATACATATCGAACACACTCAGGTTGGCATGTCCGGAGGCCGGCACTGTGAAGTTAACAGCAGCGCTTCCTGTAATCGGTGTGCAGATGATAAGTGCAAGACCGTTAACTCCAGTGCTGCTCTGTTCTTCAACTCCTGTCATCCAGGCAGGAACAGTTACCTGTAGAGGATAAAGATTGTGAGCTGTTACTGTTACTGTGACATCCTCACTTGTGGGAACATCTTCAACGTTAATTGTTACTGCGCCTGATGCATCTGTGTAGCCGCTGCCAAGAGTAACCTCTCCCTGACAGAGGCCAACCATGGCTCCTTCCACTGCTGCATCTGTGGCTGTAGAAACATTCACTGTAAAGCTGCCAACTTCTACATGACCTGGATAGTCCGCGGCAATGTGTACAAGAGGACCTGTTGTGGAAAAGATATCGTGCTCAGGTTCTCCGAAGATCAGGTGCATATCGCTGTTGCCGGAATGCCCTGTATACTCGTAGGCTTTGATCTTACCATAGTCAAAGGCTGCACCCATATGGTAAATCTCCTCCTGGAAATAACCCCTGAACTGGTAAAGAGCAAGGGAATCAGTGGGACCCACCGGGCTGCCTACAGAAGCTCCCATAAAGCCAATGGCACCCTTCGGGTCACTGATGGAGCCTGAGTTAAGCCATGCCTCGCCAAAGCAGGTGGTTGAGCCACCGAACTTTGAGTTGAAGCAGGCAATTGAGCTGATCCAGGGAAGTTTTCTTCCGTTTGTAAGGGCTGCAACATCTGAGTTGTTAAATCCTGTTGTACACCACTCGTTAATACCGCCGTGTCCGATGTAGCTGATTAGAGATGTCCCATCATTAAACTCCGCTGAAAGGTTTGCCACAGTTGGTGGAATACCTCCATATGCACTGCTGTTGCAGTAAAGCATGACATCCATATCTCCATCATTTGCAAGTATTTCTTTGTATCTCCAGGACATCCACGGATCCTGGAAATCAGTTGATCCAATGCTCACGGCAAACTGGAACCAGCTTGATGCGGGCTCCCAGGGGTCGGTTTCGTAAGCCCAGACCTTCCATGAAGTGTAGTTGAGGCTGCCTGTGTCGGAACAGAGCCTTCCAACATGGATGCTGGGGTCAACTCCTGAACCGACAACACCATACTGGTTGTCTGAAGCAGTACTTCCAACCCAGTAAACCGGGACAGCAGCTTCATCTCCAAGCAGAAGACAGTACTCCGGAGGATTTGTCCAGGTATTGAAGGCATCTTCAATGTAGGCATCAACCGCGGTGGAAGTTGTTCCGATAGTTTCTGTCGTAGCCACATGAACCTCATAGCCCTTTTCCCGCTTCCACTGAATAAGATCGCTGGCAAGAGCTACGGCCTCTTCGGGTCCAATGACAAGATAAGAACCGTCTATTACAGCATCTGTGAGCTGAAGACCAAGAACATCTTTATAAATGGGAATGTAGCTTCTGGTCATTCCTGCCGAGGTTCTGTAAAGCTCGTTCTCGCCCTGCGATGAACCACTGACAAGTCTGATAGTAACATTGGTTGTAATGAAGGTCTCGCCTGTGACAGGATTAACTGATACAGGATTGAATCTTACCCATGCCACGCGAATATCGCGGAGGATTGAAATTCTCTCAATAACCACAGGGCTTGAAGGATAGGCTGCTGATGTGTTAAAAACAACTTCATCAACCCTCAAAGGAACCGCGCTACCGCTTCTGTCCATGAAGGGCTGCATGGGAAGAACAGTGTAATTACCAAGAACTGATGACTCTGAGCTGATAATCTCGATTGAAATATCACCTGTGTTTGGTATCTGAACCATTCTTCTGATACAGGGAACATCAGGCGTTCCAATTTCAGCGCCGTAACCGCCACCGGGAATCCTGAAGATAATCCCGTTGCCATAACCTTCTATTGAACTCTCAGTTGTTTCAAGCGCGGTGAGATTGAACTCTACTACAGGTCCACCGTCTGTTCCAATGAACTTAGCGGTCTCAACCGGTTGCGGTGCACGGTAAACAGTACCGGCAAAAACAGATACAGATATAATCATTAGTATTCCAATAACCCTGATCATCGTTACCTCCTTGTATATATATATCATTTGTTCACCTTACTCTAAAAGCAAATCCTTTCCAAGTCAATGGTTCCCGGGCAGTTTTAAAACTGCCCGGGAAATTTGTTTTAAGTAATGAGAAGCCCTTTGGACAACATCACCATGGGATTGAAAGTGGCAAAATCAGCCTGGTGTACCAGGACAGTCTCCACCCTCTGCGGTCTGCCGTCACCTTCTTTGGCATGGCAGCCAATGATGTTGATTACCTCTTCTGAAAGATCAGCTTTTGCCGCAAGGATGGCACCGGAAATGGGATGTCTGGCGCACTTGCCGCTGTAGCTCTTCCGGTGTTTACCGTCAGATTGCTCAATTTCAAGAAGCTTGCCCACATCGTGGAGAAGACCGCCGGCAACCAGCAAGTCCATATTCACCTTGAAGGGCGGTGTGTATGTGCCCTCTATGGCATTAGCGAGTCCGATAGCTCCCTCGGTAACAGCGATTGTGTGCTGAATCAGATTAACTCCATGAGTTTCGGTAAGAAGAGTAAAAGGAATCTCTGACAGTTGCTCAACTGTCCAGCCACCATCTTCAGCGGCAGTTACCCATACTTTTACAACCTTCTGTCTTAGATCATCATCCGAAATCTTTGCCAGTTGAACTGCAAAGAGGTTCTCTATTGCTGCTTTCATGACTCTACCTGCCCATGGCTTCAATTACAGCATCTGTCATCTGAGAGGTGCTGGCAGCTCCCTTATTTACCACATCAGCGGTTCCGCGCATTTTCTTCATGTCGTATGTGCGGACCTTACCCTCTCTGATTACAGTCTCAATTGCCTTCCTGATCTTTGCTGCTTTCTCAATTTCACCTATGTGATCAAGCATCATGCAGGCAGTAAGGAACATTGCAATGGGATTAACGATTGATACTTCGTAGTCAGCATACTTGGGAGCCGAGCCGTGCGTGGGCTCGAATACGGCGACTTCGTCACCAATGTTAGCGCTGCATGCAAAACCAAGACCACCTGTAAGGCCTGCGAAACCGTCACTGACAATGTCACCGAACATGTTGCCGCTGACAAGTACACCGTAATCTTCAGGATTCTTGGTGAGCCACATCATCTGGGCATCAATGTTGGTCTCCCAGAGATCTATGTCATCGTATTCCTTAACCATCTTACGACCCTCTTCACGCATCATACCGCTTGTCTCGCGGATAACATTGGGCTTCTCGCAGATGGTAACACTCTTGTAACCGAATTTCTTCGCGTACTCAAAGGCAGCTCTCAGTATTCTCTGACAGGCCTTCCGTGAAAAGATCCTTGTTGAAACAGCAAGGTCTTCTCTGGGCACATCACCAAAGTTCTTTGAGAATTTTACATGGGTATTCAGCGCGTTGTATACAACATCCGGAGGATTGGTCCATTCAACTCCACCGTAAAGACCTTCTGTGTTCTGGCGGAAGATTACGGCATCCACAAGCGGTTCTTCAATAATATCTCCCGGGCCTCTTCTTATGAAGTTAAGAGGATTGCCTGCAAATGCCTTACAGGGACGGGTACAGATATCCAGGTTGAAATGCTGACGCATGGAAACAATGGGACTGAAGTACACCAGACCCTTGTCGCGAAGGGAGGGATCAAGAGCTTCATTGGCCTTGTCCTTCGGTTTGGAAGTGATAGCACCGAAAAGAGCTATCTTGTGCTTCTCAAGAATATCAATTGTTCTTTGAGGAAGAGGGTTCCCCTCTTTCTTCCAGAACTCCCAGCCAATATCCGCATGGACATAATCCGCCTCAAAACCAGCTGCATCCAATACCCTTAAAGCCTCTTTGAGAACCGGTACACCGATTCCATCGCCGGGCATTGTTACTACTGTTCTCCTCATTCGGTATTCCTCCTGAAGTAAAAAAATGAACCAAAACTATTGCCGGAACCTACCGGCGTAAGAAAAATAAAGCCCCCGTAATTAAATGGGTACCCCCTGAATCAACTCGATAGCAGTTTGAATTGCAGCATCAAGCTGTCGGTCAATACCAAGACCGGCATCTCCCGGCATTTCCATTACAAATACATCAGGGGTAACACCGCTATTCTCCAGATTGTCGCCTTCCAGGGTATACCAGCCTGTCCCGGGAAGCCTGAAACCTGTTCCGTCGGCAAGCTCCACATCTACAGTGCCAATCACAGCTCCGTATGTGGTATTCCCTACGATGGGCCCCAGATCAAGTTCTTTCCATGCGGCGGGAAAAATTTCCGCGTCTGAATAGCAGGTCTCATTTATTAGAAGGATAACCGGCTTTTTCCAGACTCCCAGAGGTTCCACTGTTGCAGTCCCGCTTCTGTTCAAACTCAGGGCATAAGGTTCCCCCGCGAGACTAGAAAGTATTTGATTGTGTGTTGATCCTCCTCCATTGCCTCTGACATCAATTATCATTGCATCTTTCTCATAACCCTCTGCGTAGAGATCTCTTCTGAAGTTCTTCACCGATTCCTGATCCATGGAGGGAATGTGCAGATAGCCCACCCTGTTGTCGGAAAGCTGAGAAACCCAGTATCTTTGAATTGAAAGCCATTCATCATACTCAAGGTTCCATAAATCCCACTCTGAAACCGGAGTAAGCCTCACCCGCAAAGGAGTACCGTTTCGTATGAAATTGAACCCTATCTCCCTGTCGGCAGTGTTTCTCAGAGGAGCATAAAAGTTATGACTCCAGCCCACAGGCTCACCGTTAATCTTTGTAATAATATCTCCCTGAAGAAATCCCGCCTGGTGACCGGGAGACATCGGGATCAGACTGTCTACTCTGACTCCGGGACCGTTCCACAGATGATCCGGGAAAATACCGGTTTCCCCGGTGTAGGCAGTACGGGTGTATGTCCACGGTCCGTAAATACCAAGATGTGATGCTGAAAGCTCGCCCAGCATCCTTCTGACCACATCGTTGAACTCCTGATTTATCAAAGCGGCTGACGCTCTGTCTTCGTATTTATTCCGTATTTCATCCCAGTCTACGCCGTGCATATCTCTGTCGTAGAAGCTGTCTCTAAGCTGTCTCCAGGCTGAATAAAATTTCTGTCTCTGCATTTCATCCCTGAATTGAGAGTATGGAGCAGACCAGGAAAGCAGATCCCCGTCTGTATTCCTGAGAGTGGAACCGTAACTGAGGTAATAGACAGCGCCTGCTGTTTCTGTGTCTGTCGGTTGAATTCTTGATGGGGAATGATCTCCGCTGCTCTCTCTTGTAAGGTTTTCTCCATCCCAGTCGACGGAGTAAATATCCATATTCCCGGAGGTATCCGTGGAAGGAAAATAGATCTTCCGTCCGTTTGGGGTTATTCCGAAAAAGTTGTAGTAACCTTCAACCTCGCAGAGCTCTTCAGTTCGCATGTAAAGGTCAGTTGTGTATGCTGATACTACATCAAGCGGAGTATCAAGAAGGTTATCCTTGTCGTCCCTTTCTGCTTCCCAGTCCTCCGGATTGAACCATGCCTGAACTATTGAATAGTCTCCTTCGTCGGTTCGGCTGGCCCAGATAAGTCTTTTCCCGTCAGAAGGCCAGAGGGGCTGAAAGTCATCATTGGGATGGCGGCTCACATTTACCGCTTCACCTCCATCAGCGGAAACAATGAAAATATCCTCACGGTGTGCTTCAATAGTGGAACTGAATGCGATCCATCTTGAATCGGGTGACCATGAGTGGTGCAAGATCCCGCTTACATCACAAACTTTTCTGGATCTGCCACCAGGAACATCCATAAAATAGAGATATCCATCGCTGTCCAGAAAGGAAAAATCTCCGGACGGTGCCCACTCTGCATTCCTGGAAACTCTCTGACCTGTATTCAACTCATCCAGATCAATATGAATGGGATCACCATCAGTAATCTTCACCACACCCAGCACAATCCTGACTTCTCCATCAGACTCTCTTTGAAAAAGGATCATTGAACCGTCGGAGTTAATTCTCGGACGGCTTTCCAGCGCACTGGTTGATGTGATTCTCACAGCATCATCAAGCTCGCCTTCAATGATTAGTGCCGCGTATATCTCACCCTCCGCTTCCATAACCATGAAAGAAGCATCACTGGCAACAGAGAAATCGGATGTATAGACTCCCGCGAAAGAGAGTTCTTCCATGGAAAAAGGAAGATCAACGCTGACTGGCAGGTAAATGTCTTGCATAGCCATATCAGGAAAGGACATGCGAACCAGTTTCCCCCCTGACTCAAATACAACAACAGAACCATCAGCGCTTACTGCCGGAAAAGTTATACCCCCTGGAATCGGAGAAGAAATCGGGTTTCCCCGAGTGTCATAGAACCGATCCTGACCGGTCTCATCCTCCATGACGAAGAAAATGTTTCCATGGGAATCAGCAAGGGGCCATCTCTGATCGGCGTTGAGGAAAGCAAGGGGAGTATACTGATCTCCTTCAACCAGCCAGAGGGAACTTGAGGCACTCCCGAAATAGTGTCGCCTCCACCAGGGAGTAAATCCCCTTTCTATCACGAATCCATCGGATACAGAAACCAGGCTTTTAACTGAAGCTGCAAGCTCCAGGCCTGGAGTCCCGCCGTCCTGGGAAATTTTCCATACCCAGTTGTCTCCACCCTCACGGGAAGAGGTGAACAGAACCTCATCCCCTGCCCATCCAAGCACTTTGTCTTCACCACCGTGGTATGTCAGTCTTTTTGAAACACCGCCCGCTGATGGCATTACATAGACATCACCACCACCGGTCGCGCTGTTTGTGAAGGCAATCCAGTCTCCGTTTTCGCTGTATGACGGATGGCTGATGTATCCTTCACCGGGTGTGAGACACCTTGACGTACCGCCCGAGAGGGGAGCTTCCCATAGTTTTCCTCTCCAGCAGAACACCATATTCAAGCCGTCTGGAGATACAGAGGGATATCTTGGATCAACTATTTCATCAGAAGCTGTAATCGAAGCAAGAGCCAGAATCAGTAACAACATTTTGTATCCCCTTTACAGCAAGGACCAGAAGTCTGGGCGAGAGTTCATTATCGTAGGGGCTTCGGTCGTAATTTCCCCATTCAATTATATCACAGAATCCTGCTTCTTTCAAAAGGCTGATTATCTGATCACGACTGATTACCGCAAGTTCAAGCGTAATCTCCTCAGTAGTTTCTCTGTCTCCGTCTATGGTTGTGTAGAACATGTGGTATTTGATTGTGTTCGTATCCCGTCTGCGTTCCACCTTCTCCCTCAGTACAAGACGAGTTCCGTCAGGCATCTTCGCGCAGTACCGCTCAGTAAGCGGTTCAGACTCTCTTCTTGCAAATACAGGACTCACCTCAAGGAGAAAAACACCCCCCGGTGCTGTAACTCGGAAAGCTTCCTTAATAATACCGATTCTGATTTCTTCTTCAGGAACACACTGAAGCCCGTTGTATGGGAAGCAGGCAAAGGGAAAAGAATCTGATCTGAAAGGCATTCTCTCGCCTGTGCCCTGTATCCTCAGCGCGAGTTCGCGGTCTGCAACGGACCACTTTGCCAGCATTAAATCACTCGGCTCAAGAGCAACTGCAGCAGACTGCCCTTCCAGAGAGCCGGCAAGTCTACCGGAGCCCGCACCTATCTCCAGGTAGGAGCCGGTATACTCTTTTCTGATCTGTGTGTAGAAATCAAGCTCAGGCTGATCAGCCGGAAAAACAATACCCTCTTCCGCGTTGAAATACCTCGCATACCTGTTCCACAGGTCTCTGGTGCTCATCAGGTAAGAATATCATTTGATGCTTGAGGTTGCACTAAAAAGCAGCTTCAGCGGAACCGGCTCTTATAATGAAATCCTCAGGATCTACCTGAACACCGTTTCTGAGAACTTCATAATGAACATGTGGTCCCACAGATCTTCCGGTGGAACCAACTCTGGCAATGAGGTCTCCCCGCTGTACAGACTGACCCACGGCAACATCGATTCCCGAGCAGTGAGCAAATCTGGTGGACAGGGTGTTTGAATGCTTAATCACCAGGTTCAACCCCCAGCCGCCACCCCATCCGCAGAAAGTTACCGTTCCATCAGCGGGAGCAAATATTGATGTTCCGGTATTAGCGGAAATATCTATTCCCTTATGGTATCTGACCGCGCCGGTAAAGGGGTCAATTCTCGCACCGAAATCACTGACAAAAATGCCATTTACCGGCCAGATTGAAGGAGTGTGCCTGAGTTGATCAGCCTTATCCACAAGAAGCACCGCGAGAGAATCGTAGGCAATTTGTTCAGCGTAAACAAGTCGTTCACACAGAAGCATTCTCAGCTCAATGTCGTCAATGTATCTGAATATGTCGGTTCCCGAATTGCCCGCAGTAAACTTATCAGTCATTCTTGAGAAATTTATATTCATATCGGCAGCTGCCATAAAGGCCCGTTCCTCACGCTGAGCCACCGCCTCCAGATTGTTCTGGATGTTCTCAACCCTGGTATTCAACTGTATGAGTTCACCCTGAAGAGTTAGGTATTCCTGGTCTGCACTTAATCGACTGTTCCCGGAAATCCCCTTGCCGAGACTGAACCCCAATGCCATAAACAGGCAGACAACCCCCGCCGCAATCAGAACAGTCCAGCCGGCCTTTGCCGGTGACATGAGTACATGCCTTCTTCTGCTTGACGGGTTGTCCGGAATCCAGTTGAGAGAGCCCTTTAACATGAGCTGTCCGCTTCTATCTCAGAAAATGCAACAGTGTTGTGCTATCGCTGCATTCATGAAGTTTGGCAATAGCTCTGTTCTTCAACTGCCTTACTCTTTCTCTACTGATACCCATGGTTCGCCCTATTTCTGCCAGAGTGTGCCGCCTGTCAGTCTGAATACCGAAAAATAGCTGTATGATAGTTCGCTCACGATGATCCAGTATACCCAGCATATCGTCCACACTGGTTTTCAAAGCATCAACCAGAACAGCTTCGTTTGGAGTTACACCACCCTCAGCAGCTATCATTTCCTGGAATGTTTTATCGCTTCCCTCATAAACAGGACTGTCAAGCGACAAGTGTGTACTGTGTATTGACATCATCCCTTCCACTTCCTCGCGGGAAACATCAAGTTCACCGGCAATCTCGACAGTGGACGGATCTCTGCCCAGAGAATGTCCCAGCTCTCGTGTGGCTCTACCCATTTTGTACAGTTCTCCCACACGATTCAGTGGAAGACGGACAATTCTGGACTGCTCTGCAAGGGCCTGCAGAATAGCCTGTCTTATCCACCAGACGGCATAAGTGATAAACCTGCAACCTTTTGTCTCGTCGAAACCCTTTGCTGCTCTTATAAGCCCGACATTACCTTCATTAATAAGATCTTCCAGAGCAACTCCTTGATTGGCATACTGCTTCGCAATTGAAACAACGAATCTGAGGTTTGCTTCTGTCAACTCGTTCAGAGCTTCCTGATCACCCTCTCTGATTCGCAAGGCGAGATTAGCCTCCTCTTCTGAAGTGAGTGTATCGCGAGTACCTATTTCTCTGAGATAAAGCTCAAGGGAACGTCCCTCTGTTCTTCTGGTCGCCAAATTTCATTCCACCTTTCACTACCCGTGTGTGTCAAAGCGCATCCGCTCAGTATATTGCCTTGGTCAGCAATAGTTCCCGCGAAGATAATTGATTTGTCAACTCTTGACAAATCGTCAAGGGATTGACAAAGGGGGTTTATGGACTGGTCTGATTTTCCCCGCGAGAGAGTAAGGTGCATGATGTGCGGGCAGGATCATCCTGAAACTCTCAGCGTTCACAGAAGCTGGCCGGTAGCCAGGTGCGGACAGTGCGGGTTTATCTATCTGTCAACTAGACCTGTAGAATCAGCCCTTGAAAAGATGTACAGTCGCGAGTACTACGACAATCCCGATGTGGGATATGGCGGCTATGTGGAAAACTTCCATAAATACAATGCTATTTTCACAAAGCTCTTTCGCAGAAGAGCCCGTGATATTGAACCTTTCAGAGGTCAGGGAAGGCTCCTCGAGGTGGGCTGCGCACACGGATTCCTTCTTGAGTACCTGCGCAAACGGCAATGGAAGGTAAAAGGACTGGAAGTCAGTCCTCTTGCCGCTAAGTATGCGACTGATGAACTTGGACTGGATATTTATTGTGGAAAACTGGAGGAAGCAGGCTACGAAAATGGTTCCTTCGACGTTGTTTTACTTCTGGATGTTCTGGAGCACTTGCACAGACCTTTCGAAACCCTTCGGGAGATTGGACGAGTACTTGCGCCCGGAGGAGTACTTGTTGTTCAATGTCCATGGGAACTGACCCACTGGGAAGAAAGAGCTGAAGCTTATCTCAAAAAAATGAAACCCTGCACAATTACTCCTGACGCGGTACCTGCACATCTGTATTTTTTCAGCCCGGACACCCTTGAAGCCTTCATGAAAAAGGGTGGATTCAGCACTTTTAAGAAGCAGAGCGGCAACTACGGGGCCGTAAGACGACACATCAAGCCAGTTCCACTGAATGTGGGGCCTTTTTATGAACGTCTGGCAAGGTTTATCTATTTCAGGACGGGTTTGCAGCAACTCCTTTACCGATCAGCACGAATTATCGGTAAGGGAAATGGTCTTATCATGTATGCCAGATTTCACCAATGAAAAGTTTCATCTTTACTAAGAAATCAACTGTTTTCCCAGAGATTTGCGGCACCACAGTCGTAAAAGACCTCATAACTCATCTTCGAAACTTCGGTGTTACTCATATTTTTTCTGATACCATAGAGGATTGTGATGGAGTTATCACATGCAATTTCGAATCAGCAAAACAACACCTTGGCACATGCTGGCTGGCAGCATACGGCGGTTGTATCACAAGACAGTCTCCCGCAGAACTCCGTGACCTTGCCCTGACTTCAAATGCAGATGTTGCTGTTTCTCTGTCTTGCTCATCAAAACCCTGGGAACACACAACGATTCTTACCGACGGAAAAGGAATCATTGAAAAAATTGAGAACAACCCTCCACCCGAGAATACTGAAACAAATCTCTGCTTTTCCGGTCTGGCCTGGGTTGCAACCGACGATTTTGATCCCCGTGAGCCCTTGGAACGTGAAAGGACATCCGCGTTTCTTCTTTCCGGTTGCTGGAAGTGCCCGGATAACCGTGAAAATTATCTTCTAACCATCCATGACATAATGCGCAGAGAAATATTCCCCTGGCCGCACCTTCACATCCCTGATAATGGTATAATCACCCGCAGTTCGATACCTGCCGGCACGGAGATCAACGGAACTCTCTGGGTGGGTACCAACTGTCTTATTGAGAACGGATGTACTCTGGAGAACTGTGTTTTACTCGACGGTTCTTCAATTGCTAAAAACTCAAACCTCAGGAACTGTCTTGTAATGGCTGGAGGAAATATCCCGCGAAATACACTTCAGTATGACAAATACCTGAGTCTTGCTGGAGATGATAATGGTCGAGAACATTGAGAAATACCTTGCTGAGGTCAGCGAACTCGTTCTGCGAATCCCCCCTTCAACTGTCGAGAGGATTACATCGCTGATTCTTGAAGCCTATAAGAAAGGTAACAGAATCTTTGTATTCGGTAATGGAGGAGGAAGCTCTACCAGCGCGCACTTTGTCTGCGATCTTGCCAAGGGCACAATCACAGAAGGCAAACCAAGGCTGAAAGCCATATCCCTTGCCGAAAACATGCCTTTGCTTACCGCCTGGGCCAATGACACAGATTACACAAATACTTTCGGTGAACAACTCAAGAACCTTGTAGAGCAGGATGATGTGGTAATAGGTCTTTCCGGAAGTGGAATGAGCCCCAATGTGATTAATGCTTTTCATGTTGCCAACGATGCTGGAGCAGTATCAATTCTCTTATCAGGATTTGTCGGCGGTAATGCTTTAAAAGCAGCTTCTGATGCTATTGTGGTTCCCTCAACCGATATGCAGCAGATAGAAGATGTTCACATGATTCTTACACACATCATCTTCAGATGCCTGAAGAGAGAGATAGAAGAAAGCTGATTACTCCGGTTTCCATTGATCGAACTGGTCATCTCCTCCGGCAAGAATGTCTTTGAGCGATCTTCGAAAAACATTTACTCCTTCTTCGTTTCCGGCGGCTTCCGGGAATCGGCTCTTCCAGAGTTGCCATGAACGCTCAATTTCTCCAGCCATAGTCTCAAACAGGTTGCCGGTACCCAGAGCCTGTTCTACCGCGTCCTTGTTGTAAATAAGCATATCAGAGGCAAGAACACGTGCGAATCTGGCAGCTCTTTCGTCTATAGCTGCAGCGGGAGAAGCCGATTCTTCCTTAGGCGGGTGAATAATAAACACCTCACGGCAGTTTTTACATCTAAGCCTTCTGGATTTACCTGCAAGCTTATCCTCTGCAATCTGGTACTTCTTACTGCAATTAGGGCAGGTTACTATCATTTGAAATCTCCCCGTTCTAAAAATCCATTCAATCTCTTCACCGCTTCAGCAATATCATCATCTGAAGCCGCAAAAGAAAGCCTAATATAACCTTCATTTCCAAAAGCGCTTCCCGGGATGGTTCCCAGACCGCCTTTCTCAAGCAGAGCAATGCAGAATTCCTCTGAATTAATTTCTTTATCTGTCAATATTTTCGGATACACATAGAAGGCACCTTCCGGTTTCTCAAACTCGAGACCGGATACTTCCCCCAGAAGGTCACAGATAAGATCACGCCTTCTTTTGAAGGCGTTGTACATCAGAACTCTATCCTGCTCCGCCTGGCGTCTGACAACAGCAAGCGCAGCGTACTGAGAAATAGAGCAGGGATTGGAAGTGGAATGAGCCTGAATCCGCCCCGCGATTCTGATCCAGTCGGGGTTGGCGATGGCAAACCCGATGCGCCAACCTGTCATTGCGTATGTCTTTGATACTCCGGTAATAAGAGCAACCTGATTTTTAAGTCCGGGATCCGCTGTAAGAATATGAGGAACCTCGCCAGAACCATAGTACAAATCCTCATAAATATCATCCGATATTACCCAGATACCCGTTTCTCGAACGGCCGCTGCGATGTCTTTCACCATCTCTGAGGTATTCACAAGACCGGAGGGGTTGCAGGGAGAGTTGAATATCATTCCTGTCGCCCCTTCTGCTGCTGCTTTTCTTACATCATCGCCTGTAATCAGCATTCCATTGCTCTGCGGAAAAACAGAGATACCCCCAAGGCGACGAACCATCTGTGGATAACTGACCCAGAAAGGTTTCGGAAGTAAAATCCTGTCTCCTGGATTGACTACAGCTTCAAGCAAATTCGCTATACTGTGTTTGGCTCCGCAGGAAACCATCGTGTTCTCTACTTTAAAGTCCTGATTGTGTACTTCGCTCCATCTGTCTGCGACTGCCTGCCTGAGCTCAACTATCCCCATACCGGGTGTATACAAGGTTTTTCCCTCAGCCATTGCTCTTTTTGCCGCGTCGATTGCTGCTTTTGGAGTAGGAAAGTCAGGTTGCCCGGCGGTGAGAGAAATCACATCTTCACCGGCAGCTTTCATTGAAGCAGCCCTTGCAGTATAGAGCAATGTCGCAGATCCTTCAAGAGACGAGGCATTTTTTGCGTAGTGCATCAGTTCCTCCGGTAGTAATCTTCTAGTGCTTTTTTTACAGATGGAGTGACCAGAGTATCAAGGCTTCCTCCAAATCTGGCCACCTCTTTAACAACTGTTGAAGAAAGGTACATATTGTGCTCGGACGGCATCATGTAGATTCCCGTTATTTCCGGGGCAAGTCGCCTGTTCATAAGCTGCATCTGAAACTCATACTCAAAATCCGAATTTGCTCTAAGACCCCTGATAAAAAGCAGATATCCCTGTTGGTGCATGTAATCAATCAGCATTCCGTCAAAAGAGCAAACATTAACATTTTCCTTTATACCTTCTTCAATTATCGCACTTTTTACAAGTTCCACACGTGTCTCCGTATCAAATTCAATTGATTTTGAACTCTGATCCACCACGGCCACCTCAAGTTCTTCAAATATGCCCGCAGTTCTCCTTATAATGTCCAGGTGTCCTGCCGTGACTGGATCAAATGTTCCGGGGTAAACAACTTTCACTTTTCAACTTCCAGTATGTGTATGTGGGTATCTCCGTACTTCCTGTCTTTCCATCGGGAATCGAATTTAACTCCGCCTGACTCCGCAATAACAAGGCCGCCATCGTTGACCGGTGAATTCCACCGGTAGTCCTGTATCCATGAATATATATCAGTCTCGCCGTAAGGGGGGTCTAAAAACACAATATCAGCCGGTGGAACAAGTCTGTCAAAGTCAGCAGTCAGTTTCCCTTTGATTGTAATGCATTTATCTTCTGCGTTCCTCTCCTTAAAGAACTTTCTGATACGATTCAAATTCACAGGTGAGTTGTCCATGAAAACAGCTCTCTCCGCTCCACAGCTTACAGACTCAATGCCAAGAGCACCACTTCCGCTGAAAAGATCCCAGACAACTGCCCCCGGCAACCTGTCGACTAAAATGTTCATGAGAGCTTCCCGTACCCTCGAGGGCGTGGGCCTGACACCCTTTAAATTCGGGCGGAGAACCTGGCCATGCCAGATTCCCCGCCCGATTCTAATCAATATCCTTCCCTCATTTAGTAGGGGCGGATAATGTGCGGTGTTACAAAGATAACCAGTTCACTGGTTTCCTCGTTTGTGGAGCTGTATGTAAACAGCAAGTCACCCAGAAGAGGAATGTACCCCAGAATTGGAACCTTCTTCTCCAGCTCGGTAGTTTTGCTTCTCATGATACCGCCGATAACAGCAGTCGCTCCATCGTCAATCATCAATGTGGTGTTGGCTTCCTGAGTAAGAAAGATCGGCTGCGCTGCGGCAGTAGCCTCTGCTGAAAGATCACTTACAACAGGGTTCAACTCAAGAGTCACATTGTTGTCGGCATTGATATGGGGAGTCACAGTAAGCCTTACTCCTACATCGTAAAGCTGAACGTAAGTGTTCCCATCTGCATCTACCATAGTCAGTGGGATCTGCTTGCCGCTCATCACCATGCCTGTCATGTTGTCACATATGGCGATCCTGGGCTCTGAGAGTATGTGTGCCCTGTTCTGCTGCTCAAGATAATTGATTGTAGCGTTGATATCCAGAAGACTGGTTACATGGCCAAAGGAAACCGAACCGGTTGGAGAACCGACTCCGAGCATCGTTTCCATGCCGCCGTGTGTCAGCACATCACTTCTGCCCAGATTGCCTGCACTCCAGTCTATACCGAACTCGTGGGAAGCAGCGGCATCAATCTCCACCAGTTTGGCTTCAATCATTACCTGTGCTGTCGGGCTGTCCAGAATGGGAAGAAGTCTTCCTATCTCATTCAGTTTTCTGGGTATGTCGGAAACTATCAGTGAGTTTGTTCTGGAGTCAACTGATATCTGACCCCGTTCAGAGAGAACAGACAGTGTGGCATTCTGTATATCTACTGCCTGAGCATATCTGATAACAAATACCTCAGTAAAGAGATCCTGAAGATTCTCACGTGTATCACCGAGACTTGCCATCTGATTTACCTCAGTGACGAAATCATCGCGCCTCATGATACGAAGAGTGTTGTTTCCCGACATTGTGGCTATAAGATTCTGAGAATCAAGAATAGCATGAAGAGCGTCACGCCATCCAAGGTTTCGAAGTCGTGCGGTAACGGTTCCCTGATAGTTCTCGGGTACTACAATATTAACACCGCTGACTTCAGAAATGGAACGCATCACCGTTCTTATCTCAGCATCCACCACATCAATGGTAATTCTTCTACCGCCTGTGTCAGCCCACTCTACAGGATACCCGTCATCAACAAACCTGCTGGTTTCAGATACCTGAATTCCCTGAGTCATTGTTGTTACCGCTGATGTTGACCCAAAGCCGGATCCACCGGTCGGATTGGACAACGCGGGAACGTTTCCTCCTGTGACAACCTGGTGCACTTCCTGTGAAGACGCGGCCCAGGATGTAAATGGAGTTCCTGATGGATCGGTATTCAGCATTAGAACCAGCCTGTTGCTCTCCTGAAGAGATGTGCTGTAGTTCATCAGTTCACCGTTAACATCAACAATAATTCGGACTATTCCGTCAGGTGGAGCCTTGTACTGACTGGTTCGAACAGCACTTACGCCACCCCTGCTGACAGCGAAGTCGGTTGCCGGAAGTGCGTGAAGCGCATCTCCCAGGTCAATAACAACCCGCATTGGATCAGTAAGTAAAAATTTCTCGTAACTGATAGGACCATCGGCAACAATGGTCACCTGGGTACGGTCGCCGCTAGGCACTACCGAGATATCCGTTACACGGTAAGCCATAACCGGCACAGCCAGTACCAGCAGGATCAAAGCGATCATACGCATTACAGACCACCTTCTTCATGGAGTCGCATGGAGAATATCGTGGGTATCGATGTGGTACCCCCGGGCCCATCCTCCGATCCGACAGTAACTTCCTGTACAACTATTACTTCATTACCTGTTATTTCCGCTATGTGAGTATTGTTTCGGAGCACTGTACCTTCTCGAAGTACATAAGCCACTCCGTTCGCGTCCTCAACCATTGCCTGATCTCCACCGGAGGGATCAAGGGTGATTCCCACAAGGTGAAGTTCCTCAATTGAAAGATCCTCAATTGAGCGCCTGAGATCTCTGCTGGTCAGAGGGAATTCGCTGAAAGGATCAGGTCTGCTCGAAACTGACTCATATATCCTGAACAAACCGCCGAATGAAACATCGGCATCAACAACGCCTGAGCCGTTGGCAGAACCTCCACCTGTCTGTCCGGCCATCCTGTATCTTAACATCTGAACATCAGCTTCCGGAAGCCTTGTCTCAACAGATCCGATCTCTGCCCAGACTACGATTCCTCCATTGGAAATAGACCATACGGTGCCGTCATCCAGTTGACAGGCTTTTTCCGGGTGCTGTGGCAAACCTGCTGTAACAACATAATCATCACTGTCTAAATCAGCTATTCCTCTTTCCGTATAAAGGAGATTCTCTCCGATGATCGTGCCACTGAAGCACTCCTCCCAGCCGTCAGCACCACACAGGCGATAGACAACAAATCCGTCGCAGGCAAGCAACTCTCCGTTTGAAAGATGAATGCTTGTGGTACTGTCAGGAAGAATCATTTCTGAAAGCAGGCTTTCTGTAACATCAAACCTGCTTGCTGTCCCGTCAGTATTCATCCATGCAAGAGCATCCTGGTCGTAACAGAAGCTTCCTGCAACGGTTTTCTCGGCTGATTCGACAATCCGGATAAGTTCAGACGACGATTCGCTGGATATACTCACAGAACCATCGTTGAAGAGAACAGCAGCGTTCTCATCCATGACACAAACACCTGCCGGTGTGATGCCATCCGGGAATACTACCTCCGCTACCTGATCTCCGCTGAGGATTATCAGTGCCTCCGGCGAAAGAATGGCTGCTCCGCTTTCTGATGCGGAAACAGCAAAAGCTATATCGGTTGCGGCAAGTGGCGTGTCTGTTTCAACCGCTGACCACTCCCCGCCGGTAGAATTCCATCGCATAACGAAACCATCTGCAGTAAGAATCCATAGATTTTCACCACATGCATCCATTGCCACCGGCGCAGAGGGAAGAATCACATCCAGCCATCCCTCCACCGGGGTTTGTTCCGCGATTTCCACACTCACTGTTCCAGAATCAACTGTCTGTTCAGTCGACTCCTTTCCGCACCCCGCTACAAGCACGAAGAGGGAAACAGTAAATGCAGCCAATTTGAACATTCTGAAATCTCTGTACATCGTTTTGCTCCTCCCTCCTTTGTTACGGCTGTATGTATGCCGAGAAAGTGAATGTAGTTTCTATATTGTCAAATTTACCTTCGGCAGCTTTCAGCTGATGAACCTGCAGATTAGTTACAGAGCTCATCATGGGCTGTTGAGTTAACTGATCGAAGAAAACACCGAGTCGGTGAAATCTTCCAGTCATGGTAAGCTGCCAGTCATAAACGTTGTACTCGCCGCTGGCGTCAACGGCTGGCGCCATAGGAACAAGGGATACTATCTGTAGACCACTCCCGCTGGCGAAGCTGGTCAGCATCTCAAGGATATCCTCCTGATTGTATTGCCTTGGAAGAAACCTGTCCAGTTCCTCAAGCTCCTGGTTGTACATCTCAATCCTCTGCCCAATCATGGCAAGATCATCTGTCGTCTGTGCCTGAAGTTGCCTTAACTCAAGTTCCTTCATCTCCAGGGTCTGCTCCAGCTCAGCGATTTCCTGAGTTACCGACGAAGCGAAAAAGTTGAAGTAACTGAAAATGAGAGCTCCAAGGAGTATGATCCCGATGATAAACCTGAGGATGCGAGGATCTCGAAAATCAACAGCCAATGTCTGCCTCCCTTCCAGGTTCCTGCCCGGTGAAAACACCTTTCATCATTATAAGCCCCCCCCGGCAAATTCGAGTAGGGAAACCGGCCAGACTGTAAGAGTGTCGCCTGAAGACACTACGAAACCGTCATCTATGTCTTTGTAGACGTAGGAAGATGATCCGTAGTGAGCACAAAGACCCACAACAGCCGTGCTGGGCATCGAATACCCCGCTCCCGATTCCTCGTCGGGAAGTGTAGGGAAAAACTGAGCTGCAATGAAGAACACACCGGAAGCGTTTGTGAATACCGTCTGAGAGTGAACATTGGAACTGTCTTTATTAACTACCAGTTCCACAGCCACGCCTTCCGCCGGATTTGTCATCGCCAGATCGGTGTAGATACAGCCGGTTATGTAGGTCATGGTTTTCTCCGACCCGAATGGATCGCAGCCGATTGAAATTACCAGTACACCCAGGGCAATCAATGCCAGGATTGTCTTTTTCATGATACCCCCTATCATATTCCGACGTAATCGCCCACAAGAGGCTCAAGCGACATCTGATTTACGCCAATGTCAGTACTGAATTGATACCTTGTTTCGCCGCCCCCTGCGTCAACAACAGGTGCCACGTTGTAATTCTGTCCGAAGTCCTCCAGAAGGAAAAGGGGATTCATACCGTCCGGCATGGTTTCCTCAAGTCTCGTCTGGAAGGAAACGATATCTCCCCAGGTTCTGGCAATTCCAGATATGTGCAGATTGCCGCTGCCAAGAGAAAGCTCGGTCAAGTAAATAGTCTTGCCGGCCTCTTCCGCGAATTCCGCCTGTTCCGGATACAATGCACGCACCAGATACTCCAGTACATACACAGTGCTCTTCTGTCTGAGAGACAAGGCGTTCACAGCAGCTCTTTTCTGATTAAGCTGAGCCTCAAGAGCGTCCAGTTCCCGCTGCCTTGAAACCTGCTGCTGCATACTCGCGATTTCGGTGTTTTTCCGACCGATCTCACTCTCAAGTTCATCTCTTGAGTTAGTAAGACCGCTGTAATGAATAAACAAAACAATAACACCCACAACAATAAGCCCCAGAGGTGCCCAGCTGAGAATGCTGAAAAGCGGTGATGCTCCAGCGGTTGATTTCCTGCTTTTTCTGGTTTTTTCCTCTACCGGAAGGATGTCAATATCCAGGCTGCCCGGTTCCAGTGATTTGAGAGCCAGACCCACTGCCACTGCAATCACAGCCTCAATGGAATGCCTGCCAGCTTCATCTGAAAGAAGTACTCCATCCAGCTGTATGTTGCCGAGAACATCGAAAGCCTCTACAGGCAAACCGTGGTGATCACTGAGAGTTTCGGCAAGTCCAGCCATTAACGAACATCCGCCACTGAGAAGCATCTTGTCTATTCGACTGCTTTCACCGGATGCCTGAAAACTGATGAAGGATCTTCGCACGCTGGTTGACAGTTCTTCCACTACACTGCTAACAGCGTTCTTAACATCTGCTTCTGAAACTCCCTCTGGCAGATTACCCTTAAGAATTGCCTCTGCAGTTGAGTAATCAACTCCAAGGGAGCGCAGTATAGCTTCAATGAACCGTCCGCCTCCCATGGCCAGATCTCTGTTAAAGCTGGGAATACCTCCCTTGGCAATCACAAGGTTTGTGTTGTCCGCTCCAATGTTCAGAATTGTAACACATTCGTCAATTGAGGGCTGGTATGAGTTCTCATAAGCACGCAGCAGCGCGAATTGCTCAAGATCAACCGATGATGATTTAATACCGGCCCCTTGAACAACACTCCTGTGAAGATGGATGATCTCCTTCTTCGCGGCAACCAGCAAAACTTCCATCTGCCCCGGAGCTGATTCCTCGTTCAGTATTTTGAAATCAATACTGACCTCATCCACCCGGAAGGGGATGTGCTGTTCCGCTTCCCAGTGAATTGCCTGACGAGCCTGAGCTTCCGTCATTTTCTCCATTGGGATTCTGCGAACTATAACACTTCTTCCGGATACCGCCGAGTTAACCGTTTTTGTCTTAATGCCTGACTTGGTCAAGGCATCCTTTATGGACTCCACCAGATGGTCTCTGTTGACCACCTCTCCATCGACCACTGTGTCGGGAGGCAATTCGACAATAGCGTATTTACTGAGCTTAATTCCTTTTCCGGAACGGAGAAGCTCAACCACTTTTACCGAATGACTACCAATGTCCAGGCCAACAGATGACTTTCCTGACCCGCTAAAGATCAGCATGTCTCCCCTCCCTGCAATCGACTCCGAAATAACATCCAATCACCTCCGGAATCCGCTAATCCCTTATAAAAACCGGGACCTGTTACCTCATCGTGCTATTACCCTAGTAACATGGACAGCCTTCGTCAATACCCCAAATTCATAACTGATGAATTTCATATTTCTCTTGACACCGCTTTCGAAAAATGTATCTTTGGTTCACAGGAGGTATACGGGATGGTAAACATTGAAAGAAACAGTGGTCTCGTCAGCAGTATAGCGGATATAGAAGAACAATCGGCTGCCACAGTGCGACTCACCGTTCCAGTCAGACCGGATCAGGAAGAAATCCTAACTCGTATTGTGAGAACGATTTCAACCAACAGATCTAAGAACAACAGACAGCAGAGGATCACAAAGGCCTCCATCATAAGAGCTTACATTGATGCAATGTCTGCTATCTCTTTCGACTACGATGAGATTCCCAATGAAAAGGAGTTTGTCCGCAGACTGATTGAGGTTCTCTCAAGGTAACAATCAGAGTACTGTACCATCCGGAACAGTTACTCCCTTGGGAACCACTATAATGCCATCTCTTATATAGATGTCATCTCCATCAAAAAACTCCAGCCTCTGCTCGTTAACCAGTCTTACCTCGTTCCCCAGTCTTACATTCTTGTCCAGTATTGTGTTTCTTATCACACAATCTCTGCCAATACCAAGAGCGGGGTGACTGGCGTTGACTGCACCCGAATCTCTGGAATGCCCCCGCCAGAAGTCAGTTCCCATGTTGATACTGTTTGTTACTGACGTTCCTGAACCGATGTAACTTCTGATGCCCACAATTGAATTCTCTATGTGTGCCCCTGTAATGTCGGATGCGCCGCAGACCACAGTATTGTTCAGTGTACTATTTCTGATTCTGGCTCCTGGAAGAGCACGGGCCCGGGTATAGAGCGGTGTGAAATTAGAGTACAGATCAAATTCAGGATTCGGTGTGGCCATGTCGATATTGGCTTTGAAAAAGCTCCTGATGGTTCCGATATCAGACCAGTATCCTTTGAACAGGTAGGAGATAACTTTATAGCGGTTAATTGCGTCCGGAATAATCTCTTTCCCGAAATCGGTTTTGTCCCTGTCTTCATCCATGAGGATTCTGCGCAGCACTTCAGGCTTGAAAAGATAGATACCCATACTGCCAAGGTAGGGCTTTTCGCGGGCAATGCCCTTTTGATCACTGATAAGGCCTGGCAGCTTATCCATTGAAGGTTTCTCCACGAAACCCTTTATCACACCGTCTGCAGCAACCTGCACAATTCCCAGATCCGGAGCTTCTTCCGCAGTTACCGGTTTGGTAGCAATGCTGATATCAGCGTTGGAAGATTGAAACTGATTTACGAAATTGGAAAAATCCATCCTGTAAAGCTGATCACCTGAAAGAATCAGAACCATATCAGGACACTGCGAAAGAATATGAACAAGCCCCTGTCGAACAGCATCCGCGGTACCCTGAAACCAGTTGGTATTCTCCGGTGTCTGTTCCGCCGCGAGAATTGAAACAAAACCATCAGAGAACCTGTCAAACCTGTAAGTCTGCCCAACATGTCTGTTGAGGCTCTCACTGTTGTACTGAGTAAGAACCAGAATCTTTTTAATACCGTTGTTAACACAGTTTGATACTGGAATATCTATGAGCCTGTATTTGCCACCGATTGGTACTGCCGGTTTGCTTCTATGAAGGGTTAAAGGGAAAAGCCTGGTCCCTCTGCCGCCACCCAGAATAACGGAAACTATATCCATAATGACCCTCCTCCTGTTTATCTGATGGAAACCATGCTAGTAATTAGCAACATTTTCCATTCCGGGTCAATGACCTGAAATTTTCACTATTCAACCAATTTCAATATTCTCAAGGTCACACCTTGACAATATTTATTATTTTGTATATTACCTTTAGAGAATAGGAGGTTCAATATGAATTTTAGTGATGTCCGATGCCCGTCTTGCAGGAAGCCTATGGTTCCGGTCAAGCTCCACTGCAAAACCTGTGATCTTTCCATTGAAGGACACTTTGAGATGGATGCCGTTGCGGGACTCAACTACGAAGACCAGGCTCTGGCAATTGCATTCATCAGAAGTTTCGGTTCAATAAAGAAACTGCAGGACGCGCTTGGTGTCAGTTATCCCACTGCCCGGGCAAGGCTGGAAAAACTGGTTGGGAAACTCAATCGCGGAATGGAAATGAATCCCCCTCAAGAAAGCACTATACAGAGGCTTGAAAAGGGAGAAATCACCGTTTCTGAAGCATTGGAGGTGCTCTGATATGCCGGC
This sequence comes from Candidatus Sabulitectum sp., assembly GCA_021107435.1. Lineage (GTDB taxonomy): Bacteria > Fermentibacterota > Fermentibacteria > Fermentibacterales > JCC-6 > Sabulitectum. The sequence goes on from JAIOSV010000077.1 coordinate 38,262, forward strand.
GTTCTTTCTTCTGCTCAGAATTCAAAAGGTAATTGTCCCTTTGCCCTGGTTTATTTTCTGGATACTTCTTCTCCCATTAGTTCCTGCAGCAATGATTGCAAGTCCTTTTTTCAGGAAAAAGGAGTATGGAAACATACTGCAAAATGCTCATCTGGCCTGGTGGGTCATGGTCGGACTCCACGGCCTGAAAGTTGATATTAACAGTAAGAATGGCGACAGAGTTTATCTGTCATTTGTGTAAAGGAGATCGATATGAGTGATTCAAGAATGAAGATTCTGGAAATGCTTTCCGAGGGTAAGATCACAGCTGATGAAGCATCATCTCTTCTGGAAAAGGTTTCAGCTTCAGAGAATGTTACCGAACCGCAAGCTGAAGAAAGCGCAACAGGCCATGCTGCCCCTCGATATCTGCGGGTTGTTGTGGACAGTGCTGATGGTGACAAGGTTAATGTAAAAGTCCCGATGAGTCTTATCAAAACAGGAATCAAGCTCTCAGCACTTATGCCTGCCAACGCGGCTGAGGTCATGAAGGATCAGGGAATTGACCTTTCCATGCTCAGAGATCTGCCAACGGACGAGCTTATTGAAGCTTTAAGGGAACTTGAGGTAAATGTGGACAGCGCAGATGGTGATACTGTCAAAGTGTTCACCGAATAGGATTGGTCAGCCAAGTTTTGTAGATTAGCCCTCTGGTATAGCTAAAATTCTTGAATCAGGGGGTTAGGGAAATGAAAGTAGCACTCGCGGGTCAACCCGGTTGCGGAAGATCCACCTTGTACAAAGCACTGGCAGGAGTTTCCAGCGCAGATACATCAAAACCTCTCACTGTCCATGTGCCTGATCACCGTATCGACTTCCTGGCAGAACACTGGAATCCGAAAAGTATTGTAAACGCGACTGTTACATTCTTTGATGTACCTTCCCCTGCTTTCAGTCCCCGCAATATGGGCAGAATCAAGGAATCCTCCGCTGTAGCACTCATTCTGGACAACTATGCTCTTGGGAACATGGAAGAAACCTTTCTTCAGAATGAATCAGAGCTGATGATCTCGGATTTAGGCATCATGGAAAAGCGTGTTGCCCGTCTTACAAAAGAGAGTAAGGCAAAACAGGCGGAAGCACAGCTTCTCCTTCAATGTATGGAGTCTGTTGAGAACGAAATTCCTCTGAGGTTGATTGAACTCACGGAGCAGGAACTTGATATTCTCTCCCCCTTTTCTCTGGCATCCCTGAAGCCTCTTCTTGTCATTTCAAACAGAGCCGGTGAAGGCGTAAGTGATGAAACACCTGTTGCTGAACTGGTTAAAAAGCATGGCGGCGCATTTCTTGGAATTGACAGTGGATTCGAACTGGAACTGTGCGATTTCCCGGAGGAAGATCGTGAAGAATTTCTGGAATCCATGGGGTTCTCCGCTTCCGGCAAATCCAGAGTGCTTTCTGAAGCATATTCTCTTCTTGACCTGATCAGTTTTCTCACAATGGGTAAGGATGAAGTTAGAGCCTGGCCCATTAAAAAGGGCAGTTCCGCCCTTGAAGCCGCAGGTACCATTCATTCGGATCTTGCCAGAGGATTCATTCGCGCACAAGTAATACCCTACGATCTTTTTCTGGAGATTCCGGACGAAGTGGAACTCCGAAAAACCGGATCAATCGGTCTCCAGGGAAAAGAGTATGTGGTGCAGGACGGGGATATACTGGAAATCAAGTTCTCCGTTTAACCAGACAGTTTAACTGCTTTTCAACTCTTCAAGTTTCGTAAGCCAGTCGTTGAAGTGTCGACATTTACTTCGCATTCTAGCCAAGCCTATTTTCTCCGCAACAATGATTCCGGCATTAGCCTTGTCGTAATCCGGAATTTCCTGAATAATGCGCCTTGATGGACAAGTTTCATACCCGTCATCTAACAGTTCCGGATTACCTCCAACATTTTTCAACATGCCATTCAGATTTGCAATTCCAGATTCGTATCCAAAATATTCTATGGCCAATTGTCCGGGCTCTGAGAATATCAATGCCTCAAACTCATGAAGCTGTATGTACGGAATAAATCTCCGGTCTCCAATATCATCCCCGAGTGCTTTCTCTATGATACTCACTTTCTCATAGGGATCTGATTGTCGGTTCGCTTCTACTTTTCCCGGGAAGTCCTCTGGAAGTGCATACAGATCAAACATTGTTGTGAAACGACATTCCCGGTTGTTGTCCTCTGCAATCCAGGAAATGATATCTTTCCTTACAGTTGGATATGCACAATGTGCTCTAAATCCGCCCCGGTATTCCCGCTTAGTTCGTTTCTTTCTGCTGGTAAGAACGCAACGCACATTGGGAAAAACACTGGATCGTGAAAGGAGAGAAACCATCAACTTGTTTACAAATCGTTCTTCAGTTTGCCCTTCTGCTGTTATGTGAAGACGGATCACGATGGTCGCCCCCCAAGAACGTTCTTCTCCCATAATTCTGAAAGGCTGTAACGTTCAAGCCACTCTGCAAGGCCTGTTTCTTCCAGTCTTCTAAATTCACTGCATTTATTAATGTTGTTATGCTCAACTACAACGATCTCGCTGACATCAAATTCGTCAACCAGTCTTGTTGACTGTGTTGCGATCACAATCTGGGAGCTTTGTGATGCAGTCCTTACCATCCCGGCAAAATTCGAAATTGCGGCTGGATGCAAACCCAATTCGGGCTCATCAAGAAAAAAAACCTTTGGCAGGAGTTCCTCTGGCTGCAACAGAAGAGCTGTCAGCGCCATAAAACGTAATGAGCCATCCGATAGCTGGTGAGGCCCAAAACTGTACTCACTGTTCTTCTCTTTCCAGTCTAACTTGATGTAATCCTGATTCAACGGTGATGGATTCAGGATGAAATTATCAAATTGTGGCAAAATAAGCTGGATATGCCTGACAATACGATCAAAATACTTTCTCCATTCAGCTCTGTTTTTCAGCATGTAGAGAAATGCTGCCAGATTGCCTGCGCTACTGCGCAGATATCTATTGTCACCTATATATCCCTGATTTCTGACTTTAGCTGTGCTGGAAGTATCATGAAACTGGAACACTTGACAACCTCTGAGAAGATCACGAATGAAGCCACAGCCCTTGCCCCCTTTTTGAGCTTCTTCGTAAAGAAGACTTTCTTTGTGTCCAGCACCTAAAGAAATTTTAGTTGGCTTATTTTTGCTTTGATTTTCCCAAGTGACAAATTCCTCGGTGAAAATTAAAGTATCACCACTTGCATGGGAAAGAGTAAACTGATAAGTATCCTTATTACGATTTCCAGCTGTAAAAAATAATTCAGCTTTTAACCGGCTATTGTTTTTTGAACCAAAGTAGAGAATTGAATCTGCATATCCCTGTTCTCCAATGAAGGTCTGCAAAGCCCCGGTAGTCATAAAATTGAGCATTTTAAAGAATGAAATCAGATTGCTTTTGCCAGAACCGTTTGCACCAAGCAATACAGTCACATCACCAAATTCAATAGTCTGTCCAGCCTTATCAATCGATTTATAGCCTTCTATGATGAGTCGGGACAACTTCATCCTGTCAGCGTCCATGGTCATATTCCTTTCAAAACCAGAGTAGGCCTGAATATCTCTTTCAAATCCAGAGATTCACCACGTAATATGAACTTTTAAAAAGGCATAGCAAACATGTATATCCGAAGCGAAGTGAAAACTGACATACTTCAGCATTATGAACTTTTCAAGTTCTCCGTTTATCGAGAGCTCTCATCCTGTGGATTACTGAGCCTACCTCGGCAGAACCTATGAAAATTACGCAGAGCCAGTAGAGCCAGATAAGAGTAGCCATAATGCTGATAAATGAGCCATACACAATCCCCCAGTCCGGGGCGCTTACAGCACGCATATAGATTTCAGTTCCCACAGTGGTCATAACCACAGCCAGCGTTGCCGAGAAAGCACACATTCTCTTTGACATGGCCTTATTGGGTGCCGCCCAGTAAAGCAGGAAAAAAACAAGAAAGGTAAATGTAAAACTTAGAATCCGGGCAAGGAATCCGCTCAATGCCGGACCGATCAAAGGTATTGAAGTGACAAACTCGCCAGCGGGAGATCCTGCGGCAAATCTTGCGGCTATGGTGAAGATTGCGGCAAAGATAAAGCAGAGTGCCACCAGTATCGCAAGAAGAAAATCGTAGAGCTTGCCCCATACAATATGCCTGCCGGGTGCTTCAAACACCTTGTCCAGTGCAGTTCGTATCGTTCCGAACAATCTGCTCACCATCCACAGGAGTGTAACAAAACCAATAATGCTGATAGTTGAACCACCGCCCAGAACAGCTCCTTCAAGATCCGATATAACAGCCTCGGGCACAAATGGATTAAGGCCTGTGAGCCAGTTCATGAATTCTTCTCTGAAAGAAAGATCACCTGTTACAGCAAGAGTGCTGAACTGAAAAATCAATACGGTAAGAGGAATTAAAGTAACAAGCACGTTGAATGCTATCGCTGCCGCGCCGAAGTAGACATTGTCCCTGCCCCAGCAGACATAGAATCGATGGAAAAAACTTCCGATGACCCTGAACGCCAGTTTGGCTGCAGAAGCAATCTTGCTCCACGGTACAGCACTGCGCAAAACAATCAATTTCACCGGCACGGCTTTCGAACAATTACAGCCGGGCTACTCCACCGTAACACTCTTCGCAAGATTTCTTGGTTTATCAACATCACATCCCCTGGCAACGGCCACGTAGTAAGAGAGAAGCTGAAGCGGTATTACTGAAAGAAGAGGCACCAGAATATCGGTAACCGGCGGTATTTCCAGAACCCAGTCAGCTACCGTTCTTATTTCACTGTCACCCTCTGTAGCAATAGCTAGAACTCTTCCTTTGCGAGCTTTCACTTCGTGTATATTGGACATGACCTTCTCGTACGCAGCATCTTTAACGGCAATTACCGCTACCGGCATCAAATCGTCAATCAATGCAATTGGTCCATGCTTCATCTCGGCAGCAGGATATCCCTCCGCATGAATGTAGCTGATTTCCTTCAGTTTCAGGGCACCTTCCAGAGCAACCGGATAGTTAACGCCACGGCCCAGGTACAGAAAGTTACTTGCGTAAGTAAACTGCCTGGCCATTTCCATAATGGAATCATACCCCTGAAGAATTGTTTCCACTTTCCCGGGAATCTCCATAATGCCTCGACAAAGCTCTATTCCTTCCTCTCTGGTCAGGTTGCCTTTTGCCCTGCCAAAAGCAAGAGCAATCAAAGAGAGAATCATTGTCTGTCCCGTAAACGCCTTTGTTGAAGCAACACCAATCTCCGGACCTGCGTGGATGTAAACACCGCTGTCAGTTTCTCTGGCAATTGTTGAGCCCACAACATTGACGATGCCCAGTGTCTTGATTTCCCGCTCCTTTGCAAGACGGAGCGCAGCAAGGGTATCTGCCGTCTCGCCGCTCTGACTGATAACAAACATCACAGTTCCGTCTTCCAGAACGGGATCCCTGTATCTGAACTCACTGGCATACTCAACATCAACTGGTATCCGGGCCAGTTTTTCAATAATGTACTTGCCGATAAGCCCGGAGTGCCATGATGTTCCACAGGCCGTAATAACAATTCTTTTAACTCCGCGCATATCATTCTCGGACATACCCAGCCCGCCTAGCCTGGCATTTCCATTCCCAAGATCAATCCTGCCCCTGAAGGCATTCCGAAGTGATTCAGGTTGTGAGTTGATTTCCTTCAGCATGTAATGAGCATATCCATCCTTCTCTATCTCCGCGAGATCCCAGTCCACATGCTGTATCCGGTCTCTGGTCATTTTGGGGTCAGAAGAGTTAGATGAAATACCCCCGCTGGTAATCTCTACTATCTCACCCTCTTCAAGGTAGATAACATTGCGTGTGTGAGCTACAATAGCTGCTACATCACTTGCTATTATGTTCTCTCCGTCACCAATACCCACAACCAGCGGACTACCGTATCTGGCTGCCACAAGAGTTAAAGGCTGGTCGGCACTAAGTACAGCAATTCCGTATGTACCTCTTACCTGAACAAGGGCATCTTTTACAGCATTGAACAGATCTTTACCCTTGTTCACCTCACTGCCCACAAGTTTCGCCAGCACCTCTGTGTCGGTTTCCGACTCGAACGAAATACCCTGAGCTGTCAATTTCTTTCTTAGAGATTTGTAGTTCTCAATGATTCCATTGTGAACCAGTGATATTCTTCCGGAGAAATCGCTGTGGGGATGTGCATTAATTGTCGTGGGTTCCCCGTGGGTAGCCCATCGGGTGTGGGCAATTCCAGTGGTGGCATCTGCGGCCTCGCCCGGATCCATTGTTTCCAGATCGGCCACTCTCCCCGTACACTTGCGAACCACCAGAGAACCGTTCATCTCCAGCGAGTAACCTGCTGAGTCATATCCCCGGTATTCAAGTCTTTTCAAGCCCCCGAGAAGAATACCAAGAGCCTTGCCGTTCCCAACATATCCTACAATTCCACACATGTAAGTACCTTTCTGAACAAAGCATAGTCGCTGTCGAGAATATCCTGTACTGTGTTCTCCGCAATAAATCTTACAACCGGCTCGGTACCTGATGGTCTGACATGAACCCATCCACCGTTCCGTCGCCACCAGAGGCCATCAGTAATGTCATCCGGTTCGCCAATCTGCTCCTTCAGAAGCACGGCAATCCCGGCAAAATCTCCTGTAAACTCAACTTTTTTCTTCATATTGATGTAATGGGGAAATGTATCCGCCCAGTCCGCAACAGTCATTCCCGGGTGCTCCCTGAGATAAGAAACAGTGTAAGCCATTCCCACAGCGCTGTCTCTTCCCAGATGACAATCCCTGTGAATAACTCCTCCGTTTCCCTCACCTCCAATATCAGCTCCTCTTTTCTCCATTTCCTCGATGACATTAACTTCACCTACCGGACTTCTGTAAACAACGCATCCGTGTCTTTCCGCCGCGTCTTCTGAGAGTCTGGAAGTGGAAAGATTAACCACAGCCGGTCCGGGATTGTGCGCGAGAACATGATCCAGCGCAAGAGCAACGGTGTATTCCTCGCCGATAAGTCTTCCCCTGTTGTCAACCAGAGCCAGTCTGTCTCCGTCAGGATCAAATCCGAACCCGACATCAGCTCCTCTTTTAACAACCTCTTCAGCCAGAACGGAAAGGCTTTCTCTGTTAGGTTCAGCCACCCTTGGAAAATCTCCTTCAGGAGTCATTTCAGGGAAAATCATTTCCCATTCAACACTCAGAGCATCCATCATTGCTGGTCCAAGCAGTGCTGCCGTAGCTCCAGTAACATCAAGGACAACTTTCAAACTCCTGCCAGTCTTCCGCACAAGTGGTAATCCCGCGACAATATCCACATGTCTGGCGATACTTCCATCCAGTATCCTGGTCTGTGAACAGCTGCGGTAATCAACCCATTTGCGCTCCGAAGCCAGAAGCTCTGTGAGTTTCACTCTTGCTTCAGCCCGAAGGAAAACACCGTCGTGACCAATGAGTTTCAGCGCATTCCAGTTGCCGGGATTATGACTGCTTGTAACTGCGATACCGCCACAAATCCCATCTCTCGCAGCCTCAAGCTGAACGGTTGGTGTTGTTACAATACCCAGAAGAATCGGAGTGCATCCTACTCCAAGCAGACCGGCACACACTGCAGCTTCCACTGCCGGACCGCTTTTTCTGGTATCCCTGCCTACAACCACGCTGCCAGGTCCCACGAGCTCTCCAAATGCCGCGGCAAAGCTGCAGGCATCCTGAACAGTGAAGCTTTCACCGAATATGCCCCGTATACCGGAACCGCTGATTATGGGCTTCTTCATCGAAATATCCCCTTTCGGGAGCGGAGCCGCTGGAGCCGACGATCGGAGTCGAACCGATGACCTGCGCATTACGAGTGCGCTGCTCTGCCAACTGAGCCACGTCGGCTCCGCAAAGTTCACAATTCTATTTTCAGAAACCTCAGTCGTCAACTGCGGACAGCTGAACATTCAGCGAAAAGATATACTGAGAATAACCAAGGTCGGTTTCTGCTGCCGGATAGACAACAGTCTCTGTTCCGTCCTTCTTCACTCGATCGCTCTTCATGTCCATCCAGCCGTGTCTGTATTCAAACCTTGCAAAAAGTGGACCCCACATATCAATATCGGTTCCAACCGATGCGGCAAAGCCGATGCTGGATCCATCCGTCTCAACATAGCTTCCGAAATCATCAGTTCCGGAATAACTTCCGTTGACACCCACAATCCCTGGACCGCCAAACACACTGAATCCCTCCATCACACCCAGTTGAGCGCATGGAAAGGCCCAGAAAAGCATGGAAGATATCTCACCATCCCAGCCGGTAGATGACTTTTTGCTGAAATACTCCCCGCCGATGTGAAACACAAGTGGTCCGGGAGCATCCAGCGAAGCAACGATGCCGTATGATGCGCCGGGAGTCCGGAATCTCTGGTCGTAATCATCCTCAACCGGGGCAAAGCTGGATACCGATGCGCCAGCACTTATTCCAAGTCCGCCCGGGAGGCTTGAAAACACCGAAAGTATTATTATTAGATTAAGCATTATTCTCTTTAATCCAGTTCAGCAGTCCACCGGTTTCCAGAATTTCAAGCATCTCGCCTGGAAGCGGCGGGAAAGGGAATTCTTTCTCTCCCACTTTCAGAATTCCAGCGGCAGCGTTAACAGTTACCTCATCACCGGGGGTGTAAAATTCCACTGCCTCAGGACTCTGCACAAGAAGAAGCCCCTGGTTGATTGAACTTCTATAGAATATTCTTGCAAATGACTTGGCTATAACTGCCTGTACCCCAACATACTTTAGTCCCAAAGTGGGCTGTTCGCGGCTGGAGCCGCATCCGAAATTGAATCCTGCCATGACTATATCTCCCGGCTTAACCGTACCCCTGAACTCCGGATCAAGATCCTCCAGAAGATGTTCAACTATCTCAGGACCTGTTCCGCAGGTATAGGTGTACTTTCCTGGAAAAAGGAGATCGGTGTTGATGTCATTCTGATCGTAGTAATGAACTGCCATGTTAAACCTCCCTGGGATCAGTTATCACGCCGGTAATCGCTGTGGCTGCCGCTGTTTCAGGGCTGCCTAGATAAATAAACGCATCCTTTTCCCCCATGCGTCCCTTGAAATTCCTGTTTGCAGTGGAAAGGCATACTTCCCCGGGTGCCAGCGCGCCCTGATGAGCCCCCAGGCAGGGACCGCATCCCGGCGGAAGAATAACAGCGCCGACCTTCACAAATTCTTCTATTATTCCCTGCTGAAGCGCTTTTACAAATTCGTCACGACTGGCAGCGCCAACCAGCATCCGAACTGACGGTACAACTTTTCTACCCTTCATCACCTCAAGAGCTGACTTGAGATCCTCAATCCTGCCATTGGTACATGTCCCAAGAAAAACCTGATCTACTTTCGTTTCAGGAAGCTCTGATACGGAACAGACATTATCAACAGTATGTGGACAAGCCACTACAGGTACAATCTCATCAAGGTTGAAGTTGTGTATTTCACAAAATTCCGCATCGGAATCACCCCATAGAGCATCCTTGCAGAATTCATCACTAAAAAGGAAATTGTGAGTAATCCTGTCAGCGGGAAACACTGCAATTTTTGCCCCCATCTCAATGCCCATATTCGAAATGGTCATTCTTTCGTGGACAAGAAGACCTCCAACTGAACTACCGTGGAACTCTACCGCCTTGTAGTTTGCTCCGTCTGATCCCAGCTTTCCTATGATTGTCAGAATGAGATCTTTTGCTGAGACACGTTTCTGCAGATACCCCTCAAGATTGATTTCGATAGTCTCGGGTACTCTGAACCATGTTCTGCCGGTTATCCAGAGGCCGGCGGCTTCCGTTCTGTCAATACCTGTCGCAAATGTGTTAAAGGCACCGTAGGTACAGGTGTGGCTGTCACTGCCGACAACTATGGATCCCGGAAGAGCCAGATGCTGTTCCGGCAGAACCTGATGGCAGATACCGCAGCCTATGTCGAAAAACTTCTCAATACCCTGTTCCTTCACAAATTTCCGAACCCTTGCATGACCTGCCGCGTTCTTACTGGTTGCAGCGGGAATAACATGATCCAGAACAATTACAATCCTGTCAGGATGCTTGACCTTTCCGCCGGGCACAGTACTTTCAAATTTTCCGATGATAGCCGAACTGTTATCGTGAGTAAGCACCAGGTCCGGTTCAACAAACACAATATCGCCTGGTTCCACGGCTTTCCCGGCCGCGCGTCCAAGGACTTTCTGAGCAAAAGTCAGCCCCATAGAGTTCCTTTCGAAAAGTAATTACTGCATGTTCACCATGGTTGTACTATGAACAATGAAGAAGGTTCCTTCAAGTGTTGCGTAACTAG
>JAIOSV010000044.1 GCA_021107435.1 Candidatus Sabulitectum sp.
CGAATTTACAACAAGGTTTCCCAAAGGAAGTCCTATAACCAGTAATCATTTCTGGTCGGGAGGTCCGCTTTTCAATCCCCTTGGCTGGCCAACTGTTGTCTCCCCCGGTACACGGTATTTCTGGATGGCGGGAGGAAATGTCAGCGTTCATTTATCTGAATCTGGCGCGACAAGTGATGCTTACGCATACTGTGTGGATTCATGGACGGGTTCTATGGGGTCGTATCCCGTAGCCGGTGGATCTGTTTCCTCACCTAATGGGAGTGACATTGAAGGGCCACCTGTAGCAGTCTCATACATTTGCCGCGTTTACAAATCAGGAGAAGCTCTGGTGATGTATTCCGATCCACCAGGTGACGATTTACATTACACTATCATTTCTCCTCCGGGAGGAGGAACTGATTCCATTGAAGAATTATCTTCAACCGAGCAAGGTAATGCCATTGTGATGGTTGAAAAGGCAAGCTCATGTAATATTCTTTCAAATCCTGTTACTGAGAGCCTTGATGTAGTGATTTCAGGTGGATCGGGCGAGAACTGGAATCTTACTGTTTTTGATCTTTCAGGCCGAAGTGTAATCTCGGAAAGCGGAGTTTGTACTGAAGGCAACTCAGCTTTGAATTATGGAACTGCTGGTCTTCCGTCCGGAATCTATATGCTGAGAGTTGAAGTCGGAGGTGTGGAAGAGGTTCAGAGCATCAGTATTGTGCATTAGAGCAAGCAGCACTGTTTATCCCAGCAGAATCACTGACCCAGAATGGTGATTCTTCCGGTAAGAGAGCCGCTTTCCCCTGAAACTCTTATGAGGCAGATTCCGTGGTTGCTCTGTCCTGTCAGGTTTACTTCTGTGCTTCTGTCGTACAGCATGTCTGTGAAAAGCTTTCGCCCGCTGAGATCGTAGACTTCCAGCAGGTTGAAGTTTCCGTTGTCGGGCAGTATTACAGTTACAGAGCCTGAGGCCGGGTTCGGGTAAATGCGCAGCAGGTTGAGTTCCGGTCCCTGCGGGTTTGATTGCCATCCGTTATCAGGACCGTGATGATAGCCAATATCCACTACAGCGGAATCCGGAACACTGTCGGTTCTTGTCCAGCTGAGATCCAGACCGTAATTCTCGGGTATACCTCCACCGGAATTAACGCAGGGGCTTTCTTCGGTCTGTCCTGCCGCTGTCTGGCTGAGACAGAAGTTTTCAAGCAGCAGCGGGTTCGCCGAGATGTTTCCTGCTGTACCAGTCGGATCCGGAAGATTGCCGTAATTTCCATCGGGGTTTCCCCATACGCAGTTATAGGAAAAAACGGGTTCACCACCGTCCTGTATATAGAATGCCGGCCCTGAGTTACCTGTGACGATGTTGTGGTGCAGTTCCGGTGAGGAATTGACTCTGAAGTAAACGGCGCTTCCCGTGTTTTGAGAATAGTTGTCAAAGAATGTGCTGAAGGATATCTCCGGGTGTGAAAGAGCATAGCAGTAAATCCCTCCTCCGTCGTCATGGGCGTATCCTCCGGTGAAGATGCAATTGAATATTGCAGGGGAGCTGTGATAGCAGAAAACAGCTCCGCCGTCATCCCAGGACACATTGTCTGTAAAAGTGGAGTGGCTGACTGTTGCGTTGGAGGTGTAGAGGTAAATCGCGGCACCGGCTGATAAGCATTCATTGCTCTGGAAGTTGCAGTATCTGATTACTGGAGCATCCTTCCACGAGTAAACAGCTCCGCCGTTATCAGCGGTACACTGGATGAATCCTGAGTACTGTATCAGAGGTGAACTGTGTTTTGTGTGGATGGCTCCTCCGAATGCGTCAAGTGATGCGTTTCCTTCCATAAATGTAAATCCCGAGATAACCATTGTTGTATCAATCTCACCGCCGGTGGTGCAGTCCATGTCTATGATACTGTCGGAGAGGCTGTCTCCGGAGAGAATAACAGAAGAAGGTTCCAGACTGTCCCCCAGAAGCACTATTCCGTTGTGATCTCCGGTAATTGTAATCAGGCTTACTCCATTGCCGTGGTGAGTACCGGGCATGACCAGTACTGTATCCCCGGAAGTTGAAGAATCCAGAGCGGTCTGAATGCTTTCTCCAGGGTAGACCGGAGTTGTGAATCCCAGAACAAAAGAGAGAAGAATGGTCATCTCAGCAGTACGACCCTTCCTGATGCCGATCCGTCTGACCAGACAGCCCGAAAAAGAACAAGTCCTCCGGGAAAAGAATCATCCGGATTCCATATCCATGAATTTTTTTCAGTCATGTTTACGGAATCAGCGGTGTGAATTCTTCGTCCGGTGATATCGTATACATGAATTACTACCGGAGCAGATATCTCAGGGGATACAGTCACTTTTACATTGGTCGTGGCAGGTGACGGAGTTAATGTCATCCCAACTCTTTCAGCCGGTTGTTCAGGTGAAATGCCTGTTTGTTCATAATTGATATGGTGAAATCCCATGTCGGAGATGCCGGTGTCGGGTAAACTGTCTGTTCTGGTGCTGAATCCGGCGATACAGGTGTTTTCCACGGAAGCATGACCGGAGTTCAGAGCAGGGCTGTCCACTGACTGACCTGCAGCAATCTGTGAAATGTTAAGGTCAGTGTCGGCAAACAGGGGATCTTCACTGATGTTGCCGTTTGTTCCAGTGGGGTCTTCCATGCCGTTGTAGTTGGAAAAGGTGTTATCCCAGCAGCATACATGTGAAATGAAGGGGATATTAACGCTGATAACATTTATCCCCGCTTTTCCCAGATTGGATGTCACAATGGAAGATGTGATAGAAATTGAGTCGACGGTGTGAATCCTGATTCCACCTCCGTCATCAAAAGCCTCATTTGAATGAATTGTCAGGAATGAGAAATTTGATGTGCCCTGCAGCACCGCAATCGCGCCTCCGTCATCACCGGAGCAGTTGCCTGTGAAAAGAGAATTTGAGAGATCAAGCGTACTCTGATACGCGTTTATGCCTCCGCCGTCATCGGAGCTTGTGTTGGAGAGGAATCCAACCATGAATCCGGTGAAATCACAGGCGTAAAGATCAATTCCGCCACCTGTTACCAGTGCTTCATTATCGCTGACAGTTGAATACTGTATTTGAAGAATGCCGCCCTCAGCACCTATTCCTCCGCCGATCAGAGCAGTATTTTCTGTCACAAGACAGTTACTTATAATTGCCTTTGATTCACTTGCTGAGATTCCGCCTCCATTGAAGGCTTCTGATCCGGTTGCGTTGCCTCCTGTGATTATCAGGTTTTCAAGAATTACATCTAAGTCATGAGGACCTGTGAGATTTATGACTGATCTTTCGATGCCCTGCCCGTCCAGCACGGCTCTGTTGTCAGGCATGGAAGTAATGGTTACTCCTGACTGCACCGGTCCGGCTGTAAGGAGGGGCTGTTCGGTGGTGTCTATATAGACTCCGGGCATGAGGAAAAGAGTGTCACCCTGGGAAAGAGACAGCAGGCTGTCTGCGATTTGATCACCCGGTTCAACTGTTATCGTTATACCCTGAGCAGGAATAGACAGGAGGGCAAGAGATAGATATAAACTAATTCTTCTCATTGAATGCCCAATACGGTTATTTTTGCAGTTTGAAGGAATCCCATGTTCTTTACTCCCACAAAATATACACCTGAAGGCAATCCTGTTGTTTCCAGAGAAAGAGAGTAAACTCCCACCTCAAGTTCAGCAGCAGCAGGTGTCAATAACATTCTACCAGATATATCGTAAAAACAAACCTCTACAATGGCTGGTGCTATTGCGGTAAGTTGTATAGACAAGTCTCCATTGACGGGCACTGGACCGGTAATTGAAAAACTTACTGCTCCGTGAGCGGGCAAGTCTGGATTCCACGTTTCCGGAGAAAATGGTGTTCCCCCGAAAGGACCTGCTATCCAGGATGCAGGATTCTGATTTGGTAGAGAAGTGTTCAGAAGGGTGAGTGTTGAACCGTATCCTGCGGCCTGCCAGGGCCATGGGTCTTCGGGCAGGTACGAGACGCTGTCCACAGTGTTTCCTGCAGGATCGAGGAGTTTCAGATGGTCACCGTTGTCGGACAGGTTAAAAGTCAGCCACTGGGAAGGCGTGGGAATTGTTTCGAAGGCAGTGATGAAGGCAAACGAATCTGAGCAGAAAACCATGCACTGACCGGGATTGATGAGCATCTCTCCCAGTGTGGTCAGGTTGGTAGTGTTGTTGTCACGGACAGACCAGCCAGCCAGACTTACCGGTTCTGTTTCAATACTGATGACTTCAAACCAGTCACCAGGGTTGAATTGCGGTGCGCTCATGTAGTTTATTTCGTTTATGACCAGATTTCCGAAAATATCGTGGTAAATTTTTCCGATTGGAACAATGGGACCGTTGTCTGACCGCTGCTCCACTCCATTTCTTGTCGCGTACACCTGCAGCCAGAGATCCGCACCGGTGTATCTTTCAGGAACAGTATGGAATGTGTCTGATGGAAACGCTTCGTACACCACATCATCGGGATTACTGAATATGCTGTCCGGTGATACAGCAAGGCGCCAGGTGCACAAGTCTCCGGCATTCTGCCAGAATACCCTGATGTCTACTCCTGAATTTTCCGGTTCGCGAATACTGAACGGATGTGGCCACAGTTCAATCTGCTCAAGTACATTTGAGTACCTTGCGTCGGGCCAGGTTTTAAGTTTTTCTATCTCTGCCCAGAACTGATCCATAGTGTAGTCTCTGAAAGGGTCCACTTCTATAAGCGGGGCAATTAGAGCGGCAAGAGAATCAATCGTGTTTTCTTCTGAAAACGCGAGAAGAACGGGATACTGCCTGTGGATTTCCGCAAAGAGTTGTTCTCTGATTGCAGCGTCGCACCACATTCGCCATATAAGTGTGTTCCGCCTGTTCCCGTTGATGCAGGAGTTTTTGCTGTAGGGTGATCCGGGTCCGTATTTCCACCATGTACGATCCATGTCCCATGTTACATAGCGCCATCGGCCTGTATCGCCGGTTTCATCCAGCAGAAGATGGTAATTGTGGTAGTATGTGCTTCCGTGGCCCAGCAGAACATTGGTGGCAACGCAGGAGACGAGATCATTGTAATGGAACCTTTCCTGTAACTGCTCACGGAAAATATCCTCAGGGCAGAGTTTCAGCCAGTAAAGCAGAAGCAGAAAGTCATCCCATGGTTGATATTCATGGGTCTTTTTTGTATAGGATCCTAATTCGTCTACTCTGTCCAGTGTGGTGTAGCGATCAGCGCACTTGTAAATCACTGCCTGATCAGGGAGTGGTGTGTTCAGGAGGAAGTCTCCGTCCACATCCTCTACCGACAGGAATGCGCCCTGGGTTTCTCCGTTGAAAACCACCTCAACAAGATGCACTTCCGGCACAATCTGTCCGGTGCGGTTGTAGTACAGGTAAGAAAGGCA
>JAIOSV010000099.1 GCA_021107435.1 Candidatus Sabulitectum sp.
TAAGCTGTTCTGCTTCCTCGGCTGGCACTCTGCGTGTAACATTCCGACCATTCTCCCAGCGTTGATGCTTGTAGTAGGGACCAAGCTGAACCTTCTCTCCATCCTTTCTTTTTGTTTCACGATATTCAGCTTTCATAGATCCCCTTGCCGTGGAATCTATCTGTGCCATTTGCTTGAGTATCTGTTCTCTCTTCTCTTGATAATTCATTTATTACTCCTTTATTTTAGTAAATGACTAGACTCTAGTCAATCTACATAAAAAAAAGAGCAAAGTCAAGCCACTTCACACAATTGCCTGAATTTGAAACTACCCACATTTTTCAACTGCACCCTATTGCTTTTCCCGTGGGATTGCCATTTCAATATCCAGACCCGTAACGCGTGAGAACTTCAAGGGGGAAGTCACTGGCTAGAAGTTTGACTTGATACTTCCCCATGTACTGTTTTTCATGGACATGGTATTCATGAGAAATTCGATCGCGTTGTTCATCAGGAGCCAGCCGTCACCGGTCCAGAATATGTAATCACCTGCAACTATATTCAACGCTATTACACTGTTGTTGGCATTGATTGCCGCAAGAGGAGTCCCCTGGGTATTTTCCGCGATGAGGTATGCTCCGGATTCCATCGTGGCATCTACCCAGAAGTGAATAGTGCTGATGGCCGACACTCCGTCGAGAATTTCATGGGTGTAGGTGGTGCCCAAATCGACATTCTCGTAGCGATTGGACGCACCAATCATCGGACAATAATCTGGATCGTCGAGGATTCGTCCGTAGCACTGGCTTATCCCCCATCCGAGGATGACTAATGTACCTCCTGCGTCCACATAATCAGCCAGAATGTCGCCCTGCCCGTCCATATACCCCTGGTTGTTCCAGGTAAAGACACAGGTATAGTTCTGCAAAGTTGCAAGTGGCGCAAGAATAGTTGAACAACAGAGGTAGTCGACCGAATCGTAGAAGGGATTGGTACCTATATTGTTCTCGACACCGTCAAGTGTTCCAGCCCCTTCACAATGCAAAATAAGAAGGTCGGTCGCTCCAAAGGCAACGGGCACTGAGCCAAGTAAAGCAAGCATGAACATGGTCATTTTCATAGTTTATCCTTTCAAATGCCAGCAGGAAGATATGATGTCCTTAATTACGGGTCAAGATTCAATGTCTGCATTCCACGCTATGATTCTGTTTCCTGCCAAGTCAGCAAAAATGTCGAAATTGCACTGGACCCGGATTCAGTGTATTCATTGACAGGATACAATATATGGATTTGTCCTGCTCAGAGGAAACTCCATCTGTAATATAAAGATCGGGGAGGAGAAACAAACGTGTATTTTCATTATATCATACTCACCCCGCACATGAAGCTTTTCTCTACATATCAGCCTTGATCCATCACAAATACTCTACTGCAACACCGTATACAGCAGCTGCTACTTCGTTATACTCATGCATCCGCTGGGGCGGGACCTCAATCAGCATTTCGGTTTCTGCTGGGGCAGGCATCTCGACGGATGTCTCGGTTACCGGATTATGCATTCGCAAGCCTCGTAGTCACTGTACTCCACGGCACTTCGCTATGAGTACCTGTGATGAATCCGGGCTGAGAAAATGAAAAATTCAGTTTGAGTTGAATTGATTCAGGATTATATATGCCAGGACAAATGTTCAGGATGGGTTTATACAATGGGGAAATGGTTACTGATTGATACAGTGGATCAAGTTGAAGCAGTATCTGCAAGGTTATTATCAGCAAAGGTAATGGCAGTGGATACTGAAACAACCGGCCTTGATCCTCACACATCCAAACTCAGATTAATTCAAATAGCTGTTGAAGGCTCTGTTACAGTAATTTTTGACTGCTTTAAGCTTTTACCGGAGGCAGTAGAGAAGATTACTGCGATACTCACATCACCGGCGATAAAAGTATTTCAAAATGCCAGGTTTGATCTGCAGTTCTTGTGGTCGGAATCGATCTCAGTTTCCGGATGGATCTTTGATACGATGCTTGCGGCAAAATTGCTGAGAACATCAGGAGGTCCACGAAGTGCTGGATTAGCTTCTCTAGCAAAGTACTACTTAAACCAGACCTTATCTAAAGAGGAGCAAAAAAGTGATTTCTCTTCGCAATTAACCACAGGGCAACTGGATTACGCCGCAAAGGATGCCTACATTCTTTTAGAGTTGAGACATCAACTGCTGGATGAAATTAAGAAACATCATCTGATTGAAGTTACCCGCCTGGAGTTTGCATGTGTGTATGCGGTAGCGTCGATAGAATACGACGGGATCTGTCTGGACAGGGAGAAATGGTTGATCTTGCGCCAGGAAACAGAGCAGATGAAGACAGAAGCCCTGTCTGAACTGTATCCCTTCATAGGTTACCCCGCAGTGCAGTTAGGCATGTTTGACAACCATCAGAGTTACGGTCATAACGTAAACAGCAACAAACAGGTTTTGAAGATGCTCAATGATAATGGTATACATGTTGAAAATACATCGAAACACAGCTTGGCCCGTTACAATCAACATCCGATCGTTGTTTCTTTAATGAAGTACAGACAAGCATCTAAGGCTCTATCAAGTTTTCTGCATTCGATTCCCAGACAAATTAATAAATCCACTGGAAGATTGCACCCTCAATACAGCCAGATAGGCGCATGGAGCGGGCGAATGAGTTGTGGCCGGCCGAACATTCAGCAGATCCCCAGAGGGCAGGCTTTTCGTCAATGTTTTACAGCACCACCTGGGAGAAAATTAATCATTGCGGACTATTCACAAATTGAGTTACGGGTAATTGCGCAGGTATCAGGGGATCATCGAATGATCGAGGCATACCGGAACGGCGAGGATCTGCATAGATTGACAGCGGCACTGATTCTTCAAAAACAGATCAAGCTGATCACGAAGAAAGAGAGACAGGCTGCAAAAGCCGTGAATTTTGGACTTGTATTCGGGATGGGTGCGTCCGGGTTGAAAGCTTATGCCCAGGAAACCTATGGTGTAGAAATGTCTCTGGATGAAGCAGAGGTGTTTAAGAAAAGATTCTTTACTGGATACAAAGGAGTTGAGGCCTGGCACAAAGAACTGCAGAAAAAGAAACCTGATACTTCCAGAACTCTAGCTGGCAGAAAACACACATACAGTAAGAATTCGGGAATGTCCGGTCGTTACAATACCCCTGTACAGGGAACAGCTGCTGACATTTTAAAAAACGCACTCGGTTTGCTGTACGTGGCACTGAAGGACACAAATACATCTATCGTGGCTGTGATACATGATGAGATCGTACTGGAGTGTGATGAAGGAAAAGCACTGGAAACCGCACTGTTACTGAAAAATACAATGGAAGAAGCAGGCTCCAGATACATGAAAGACGTTCCGGTAGTCGCAGAGGCTTCCATAGCGAACAGCTGGGCAGAAAAATAGATTGCCGCAGGTGAACCCCTCTTTTTTCAGTGTACTTTTCAACCAGTTTCAGTTCTTGACCATGTTACTGCCATGAAAAAGGAAAAGGCTGCATACAGGCTGTATACAAAACTCAGCGAGATGGTCGAAACAGAAGATGCAATGGAATTTGAGAACATTTCCACTCTTCTCAACCGAATTCTCACAGTCTGCTTATTGATTTTGTGCTCTCTGGTGGGTTACAATTCATCAGTTCAAATATGACTTGTATCGATCGATAATGAAGGTTATAATATAACCATGATAAAATATGAGGTTCTCATCAAGAAGAAGGTTGCTCGAAGCCTGAGGAAGCTGCCGGTTGATGTTCAGAAGCTTCTGTTCCTGTTGATTACAGATCTTCAGACGGAAGGTCCGATCCAGAAGAGTTGGCATAACTTTTCTCCGCTCAGTAAAGACCGATATCATTGTCATTTGTCGTATCGATATGTAGCATGCTGGATGTA
>JAIOSV010000031.1 GCA_021107435.1 Candidatus Sabulitectum sp.
GAGGTGAGAACTACAGAATTTTGGCACGATTTAAGATAGAACTTATGTCACTGATCCGGAATTGATCAAATTCCGGCTGGTCAACCGGCGAGAGTCGGAATTACGATACCCTTTTCGGAAATGGTCTTGCTAACATGCGGTATATTTAATTACACGAAGAGAAGGGAACCTTTTTTACATTCGACTTCACGGGATATAGGTTGAACTATGAGCAAGCTCATAGTCCGTTCTCCACCCATATGCGCTCTTACAACTGGGGTAAATTTGATCTTGAATGTGTGTTCTCTATCTGTGGCATAGGCATTACTTCGACCCAGGGTATATCTTTATCTTGTCTCACCTCTTCAGGTTTGGGTAATTCTGATCCAGTCTTTATCCTGCTTGCCTGCGGTTGTTATCAGACCTGTTATGGTATGTCTTCCGAGACAAAGCAGTGACCCTGTTGCAAGTCTGGATGCTCTTTCCCATAAGCTTCTGTTGGAAAAGGCACTGCTGCACGAATCCCAGTATCCGAAGTATTCCTCAATTACTCCTCCGCAACAGTTTTTTTATGAGATATTCCGGTACATTCGTTCTTTTCATGGCAAGGAGCCCCTTGTCCTCAACAAACCACTCAACCATCTCACCTTTGGAAAACTCCATGGCTTGAGCAAATGCAGATGGGAAGTTGATGTACCACTGCTCGCTCTTCTTTCTCTTGATCAGTTGAACTTTCGTTGGAAATCCCATTATTAGCTCCTTTCATTGCTATCTAGTGATATAACTAGCTACTCCAATAACACAAAAACACCCACAAGAAAGCAAGTGAGGGATTAACAAATATTTAGAATGGAATAGTATCTAGTGAAAGGCCAAACTCAAGAAGACAGCCGGACGAATAGCCCGGCTGTCTTTTATTCAAAAAACTACTGGATCGGAAGACCGGCTGTGAATTCGTCCACAACAGCCTTCATGGAACTAACCTCAGCCGTAAAACCATCTGATATGGCTGTAATCTCAACTCTTGCTTCAACAAGCTCATTCCGTAAAGCGTCCACCTCGGCCTGAAGAGCCTCAAGCTCAGGATCTGTATCTCTGAGTTCTTCAAGTTTCAGGGAAAGCTCGTCCAGAACAGCCAGATCAGGAATCATGTTCCTGAGGGCATCGGTCTCACTGAGAAGACCATCAAGTTTCAGCTGAACTTCATCAAGCAGTTCCATTCCCGGGATCTCAAAATCAGGTATCTCAGTATCGGGTACATCCGGCACACCGGGAACACCAAACGCCAGAGCCATGCCTGCAATGAGTACAAGCATATAAATTGATCTCATACATCTCTCCATTTCTACGATATCATTTACAACTTTCAGGTAACACCGGATAATACAAATATAATGATGCGTTGGCAAAGACCTGAAGTATCGGATCATTTGACACATGTCACAGACCATGGCTCCACATTTACTTGTCTGCCTTGCGTATAGAATAGGCATTCAATATGCTACCGTTTCAGGCGTTGGCAAAATCAATTTAACCGGAAGGACAATGCAATGAAACAGATACCCGGAAACACAATCGCCGAGGAAACCAAGGGAACAGACAAGCTTACACTGGTAGACTTCAGCGCAGACTGGTGCGGCCCCTGCAAAATGCTTCATCCTGTACTTGATAAGCTTACAGATGAGCTAAGTGTCAAGGTTAACTTCCTTACTGTGGACATTGATCAGAACCCGGCAGCAGCTAATCAGTTCGGCATCAGGGGTGTACCTACCATGATCATTTTCCATGGAGGAAAAGAGATTGACAGAATGGTTGGATTCAGGGACAAAGCTTCACTGAAAAAGGATCTTGAAGCCCTGGCAGTGGGAACACTGGGATAATGAGCTTCAAGGTTGAGATTGGATTAGTTGACAGCGGGGCCGGACAGACCTCTGGCTCTTACCAGCTTGTTATTGCGGGCGGTGGCCCCGCCGCCCTCTCAGCAGCCATCTACGCCGCAAGATATGGAATAAGACATGTGGTTCTTGAAAGCTGGAAGCCGGGGGGACAGGCCGCCCTGACAGCCGAGATAGAGAACTACCCCGGTTTCAGCTCAATTGCCGGTTCAGACCTTACTGCCGCAATGAAAAAACAGGCTCTGGAAGCAGGTGCTGTTTTTCGAATGGAAACAGTGGAGGGCACAAAAGAGATTGATGGCAGAATACTGGTAAAGACAGACTCCGCCGAGTACACCACAGAGTACCTTATCATCGCCACAGGAGCAGCTCCCGCAACACTCGGGGTGCCGGGAGAAGACAAGTACTATGGACGCGGAGTCAGCTTCTGCGCCACCTGCGATGCCCCTTTCTTTAAAAACAAGAGGGCTGTTGTAGTGGGCGGAGGCGACAGCGCTGTGAAAGAAGCCCTTCACCTCATACATGTGGTCTCCGAGCTCGGACTGGTACACCGCAGAGACAAGCTTCGTGCTGAACCTTATCTGGCAAAGAAACTTGTAGACCACGAGAAAGTAACCACCTACTGGAATTCCCATCTGGCTGAAGTCACAGGGGATGATCAGGGAGTTACAGGTGTTATTCTGGACACTCCTGAAGGCCGGAAGCATATAGACACTGACGGGGTCTTTTTGTATGTAGGCACAATACCTGCAACGGAACCCTTCGTTTCACTGGTGGAGCTGGACAGGAAAAAAGCAGTAGTCACCAGAAATATTGTGGGAACATCCAATCCCAGGGTATTCGCTGCGGGAGATGTAACAAACAACGGATTCAGGCAGGTTGTCACAGCGGTATCCGAGGGAGCGAGATGCTCTGCCGCCGTATTCGATCTGCTGGAAAGTAAAGCATAGAGAGGTAACAGATGCCACTGCTGTCAGACGAAGACAAAAAAGCTATTCGAGGCCACTTTAACCTCATAACAGAAAATGTCACAGTGACCCTAACGAAGGCTCCGGGGAAAAGTGAAACAGAGACCATACTGAATGAACTCAATGAGCTTTCAACAAAGCTTACACTGATTGTTGTGGAATCGAAGAAGGAAAGTGCCATGCTTCCATCAGTAAGTATTGGAAGCACCGGCAGGATTCTCTTCAGAGGTACCCCTTCCGGATATGAGTTCAGCAGCCTTCTTACAGGAATCATTGATTCAGGCAGAACGGAAAAAACTCTTTCTGATGAAACAATGGCTTTCCTGAATAATCTGCAGGAGGACATTCATATCAGAGTTTTTGTAACCCCCACCTGCCCGCATTGTCCGCCATCTGTGGTTCTTGCCCATCGTATGGCTGCCTATTCGGACAGAGTAATTGCGGAAGCTATTGAAGCCAATGAGTTCCCTGATCTGTCCAGGAAATATCAGGTACAGGGAGTACCCAGAACTGTGATAAATGAAACCTACTCGGTAGAAGGCTCACAACCGGAATCCTATCTGGTTGAAGGGCTGAAGAAACACATGGAGAAACAATCCTGATGGTTCTGTTGATTCTTGCTCTTGCATCCGGCTGGAACCTGTCTTTCCCGGGAAGCAACGATGGCTTTCTTGAACCAAGGATGTTCTTTCAGCCGGATGAGGATCAATTCATTTACACAGAGATCCAAAACCAGGTTGGCATTTTGAAGTATGGACCGGTAACCTTCGGAGTCGGCCTGTCTATGGATACCTACATGGGAACCAGCAGCAAAGAGTCTGACATAGCTTTCAATGTATATGGTGGTCACTGGAATATCCGCGGCTTCTTCGGTGTTGATTACAGAGGCCTGCTCTTTTCCCTGTTCACTGACCATGAGTGCTTTCACAACATCGACATGGCCGACACAAGCGGCCAGTACATGAACAATATGAAGCTTGGTGTAGAGAACAGAATTGACGTGAGAATGGAAGACCATCCCATCCTCCTGCCTGCGGGACACATCCCTGACTACAAGGCAAACGTGGGGTTCTACCGGCCAACAGGCACAACTTTCCAGAAGGGCCACATCTTTGACTGGTCGTTGCATGGAAACATGGATTACCCCCTGCTGTCTGCCAGTGAAATGATCTATGGAACCATCTGGCATTCAGATTTCTATTTCCACCTTGACGGAGGAACAAGCAGCAGACATATCGGAGAAATCTATGGACGACACCCCACCGACCGGGGTGACATAGTCATTTTCTTCAGACACCACCTGCACGATACGCAGCCAATCAGATCTCTTGAAGGCGAGACCTGTTTCGGCATGCGATTCGAGTGGTGATCACTCCGTTTCCTGACTAATACTGGAACAACCGGGAGGTTGTCGGACAACCTTTCAGCCCTTCAAGCCATTATAATAGACTTATAATACGAAATTTATTTATTTCCTGGGAGCAAGACAATCGGCATTATTAACTCATATATTGTATGCAGTTTTGTATAATTTCATATCTGCTGTACAAACCGGAGAACGATGAATAAGTTACACCGCTCACCGGTTGATCTTCTTTTTCACGCACTGAGGCCCCTGGTTATCTTCACTGTCAGGAAGCCTCTGCTTATCATAGGTATTGGCGTACTGCTTGGCGTACTGGGTTTTCTCAGCAGCATCAATCTTTCGATTGACACAGATATTTCTAACCTGCTTCCTGAACAGAATCCAACCGTTCAGGCAATGGAACAACTCAAGCAAACAGTTGGAGGTGAAAGTGCTGCTGCTGTGGCAATCACAAGCCCGTCCTTTCAGAGCAACAGAAGGTTTGCTGATGATCTTATTCCCCTGGTTATGGAGCAGCATCAGTCAAATGGCGAACAGTTTTTCATCAGGGTAGACTACCGCAAAGACACTTCCTTTATGCAGAATAATGCACTCTACTTTGCTACAGATTCAGAACTTGCGGGGCTGATAGACTTCCTTATTGAAATGACATCTCTGGAACACTTATTACACACTGCTGAGTCTGAGTTAACAATTAATACCAGTTCATTCTTTGAAAACATCGCCGTAAACGAATACCCGATATCAGATGACAGCCTGACAATGGTGCTGCGGTTCTATCCAGCCAATGCACAAACTGATGTGGGATACATTGAACATGCATTCGCTATGCTTGATTCTGTTTCAACGGCTCTCAATCCATCAGCTTATCATCCCGACATGGAAATTGTGCCGGGTGGTCGCATGCAGCGGCAGATGGTGGAAATCAAAGCCATAACAAATGAAGTCTCCAGCTCCTTCGGCCTGGGTGTGATTGTAATTCTCCTGCTGGTAACAGGGTACTTCTTTGTTAAAGCCTACTATGCCAAAGCTGAGAAAAAGAATGACATACGAACAATTCTTTTGCTGATAACCAGAATTCCCGTTATAGCTGCCCTGATTGGAATTCCACTGATTCTTTCCCTGCTGTGGACATTTGGTCTGGCCCGGGTTGTTTACGGCTCCCTCAACATGATGACCTCTATTCTGGGTCTGATTCTTTTTGGCCTCAGTATTGACTACGGCATTCACTTCTATGCCCGATACTCGGAGGAACGAACTGAGGGCAAGTCGGTAGAGAAATCAATAGTGACCACATTCCAGAGTTCCGGCCAGGCAATAACAATCGCGGGGCTCACCACTGCTATCTCTCTCTTTGTTCTGATTTTTGCCGATTTCAAGGGGTTCTCGGAATTTGGTTTCATCGCCTGTACGGGAATAATATTCGGACTGATTTCAATGCTGTTTATACTTCCTGCGCTTCTTGTGGTCTTTGAACGAACATCTCTGCTTTCTTTGAAGCCTGCTTCCCCGCATACAAAAAAGGTCAGGAACAGGCCTTCTCCCGCCGCGGGAAGCATTGTTGTACTGTGCCTGCTGACTGTTGCCGCCGCTATTGTGCCGGCATCAAGAGTCTCATTCGAATACGACTTTGACACCCTTGAACCTGTTTTTGAGGAATACGAAAGCAGACACGAGGTTATCAGCCGGGTTTACCCCACTTCAAATTACAGAAATCCCGCTTTCATCCTTCTTGAAAATCCTGAGGATGTGGGCCCTCTTCTCGAGAATCTCAGGGCAAGAGTTGACAGCGACACCACTATCCTCTCGGTTGAAGCCCTTCAAGAGCGTTTCCCCGCCGATTCCGTATCGCAGGCAATGCGCCTTGCCCGATTAGCAGAAATCCGTCAACTGCTGGATGCCCCCTTCTTCACTATAGCCAATACTGAAGACATACAAAGGTTAAGACAGGCAGCACAGACAACAGAGGCCATTCAGCTCTCGGATGTTCCCGAATACCTTACCGACATGTTTACTGCAAAAGACGGTTCTTTAGGTTCATTCGTAATGATCTTTCCGGAGCAGGGTCTTTCTGACGGCCGCAATTCAATTGCCTTCAGCGAAGCCATAGGAACTGTTGAACTTGAAAACGGGACTGTTTACTATGCGGCTTCAACATCACTTGTCGCGGCAGAGATGCTCCGTCTGCTGCAACTGGAAAGCCCGTGGATAATAACAGCTACATTTATTCTGGTTCTGTTACTGATGTATTTAAACTTCAGAGACATGCAACTGACCCTTCTTGCACTGGTTCCACTTGTTGTGGGTATGCTGTGGACATTCCTTCTTCTGGAAGTTACCGGAGTTAAACTGAATTTCTACAACATGGTTGTTCTTCCGGTACTGCTGGGAATCGGAAACGATGCCGGAGTACACATTGTACACAGGTACATGGAACTTGGTCGCGGATCAATCAGACGGGTGCTGTCTACCACAGGAAAACATGTTGCCATGGCCTCTGTGACCACAATGATCGGCTTTTCAGGCTCTCTTCTGAGTTCTCATCCCGGTCTGAGATCAATAGGCCACATCGCAGTATTGGGAATTGCATCAACCCTGCTCAGTGCCTTGTTATTTCTGCCGGCCCTACTTCAACTGCTGGAAAACACTAACAAGTGCCCGAATAAAATCAGGCGTTAGAAATAATTGCGATGCTGCATTCCGGGCAGCATCGCAATCTCAGATTCAGTTAATTACCGCCAGCAGCCCGGAAAACAGCATAGCACCCAGTATCACAGCAAGAATCTGAGCCACCACATTGAATATCCACAGCAGGAAGGCTTTTCCGAAACTTGTATTGTAGGAAGCCTGCAGCACCAGAATTGTAAGAGCGAGACCAATCAGAAATCCTGCACCGGTTCCGGCAACAGGTATCCATGAAAAAATAACAGCCAGCAGAAGTGTGGCCAGGGCACAGGCAATGGATGCTTTCACAGCCTTTCCGAATGTTGCTCTGCGAACTCCAGCCATCTTCGCGCCAATGTGTAGGAAGAAGGAATCAAGAATTACCACAAGAACAGCAACAAACAGCAGTCCGCCAATACTCAGTGCAACATATTCCATTGGTCTTCCTTCCCAGTATCCTGTCAGGCAATAAGTGTCGATATAATGCGCCGCTATTCTGAGTTCCATGCTAACGCTCGGGACGCCCTCAGGTATAGGTTCTGTTGCTTTCCAGCAAGGCACTGGTGAATGCGCGCATAGCAGTGCTATGTAATTGAACCAGTAACGCAGCTGGGGCTCTGAAGAGCCAGCAGGATGTGACAGCTATTGCTTAACAGGGTACTAATCGGTGAACGGGTAGTGCTGTTCACCAATGACCACTGGCGGTATCATTCCGGCACCTTTCCGCTCTGGTGTACCAATGCGCAGCATATTTGAGAAAAGCTCCAGAGGACGCCAGTTCCAGCGGAAGTCCTTCAGAGGTTTTACAATCTTTCCGTTCTCCACCAGGAACACACCGTCACGGGTCATTCCAGTCAGTTTCAGCGTTTTCTGGTCAACAAATCGTATGTACCAGAATCTCCTGATGAGAATTCCCTTATCCACGCCGGCAATAAGGTCTTCAATGGTTCCTTCGCCCCCGTCCATATCAATGGTTTCAGGGATGAAAAGGGGAGCTCTGCCGGTTTTCTCTGCTGTAAATCTGTCACAGGGCAGTTTCTTTAAAACACCTTTCTCAAACCACACAACATCTTCAGCCGGCAGCCCTTCTTCATTGAAAGAATTACCGGGGCGTCCGCCCAGAAGCGATGAAGAAAGATTAAAGCCTTCTCCAGCCATTTTCTTCCCCTCCATACCACTGAATACAGAAGTTCCCTCATCAGCAGTACGGGCATCCATTATCCAGGGCAGGAACATCAGCAGATTCCAGGTTGCCTCGGGTTCCAGAATAATCTTGTAATCTCCCGGTTCCACCTCAACAGCATTCTCGTTCAGCCTGGTCTGCTCTACCACTGACGCAACAGCTTCATTTATGCTCAGTTCACTCCAGGCGGTTCCTGAAAGGGTTTTGTAACTGGATGCAAGCCCCTTATCCATGGTAAAAGAAAAACCGGCAGAAGTTGACCTGTGTGCGGCGAGATTACCTGTGGAGGTTGCCAGGGCAGTCTTATTGTTCAGCATCCAGCAGATCCCGGCAGTCTGCAGACCGTTCTTCTCGGCAGTATCGATAGCTTTACCAACAGCTTCCATTCTTGGGGTTGAGGGACACTTTGAAGAAAATTCATCCCAGGCCTCTTCAATAACAGGGTAAACCTGTCCTTCCTGTACGGGAGACATATACTCGGGATAGGGAGCTGATGTTTCGAGCAAGCCTCTGGCCTCGGACGCGATACCGGGAAGAGCATGAATATCAATTCTCTGGGAAGTGATTGTGGCCTGCTTCTCTCCATCCCCCACTGTAAGCTGAAGTTCTCTTTTGAAAACATCAAGGTTCTGAGTTATCCTGTTCTGGCCGAACCGCACAGATGCGTTTCTACTTTCGGTGAGAACAGCAATGGCATCGCGTGTACCGGCAGCCTTAACTGCGGCCTGTACAAAATCAAGCATTTCCTGTTTTGTCATTATTTGCCACCTCCAACTTCAACGCCTCTGAACCGGCTGTAGCTTGCTCCGTGAGTCATTCTGGCAGACTGACCGGGCTCACCCTTGCCGCAGGTAAGAAGACCCATTGTGCGGAAGTACTTTTTGTCAGCTATTCCGTCAAGCGAACCCCAGAATTCAGGTGTTCTGCTTCTGTAGATTACTTTCTTCAGAGGTCTGACTTTCTTCCCGTTTTTTATTTCCCAGAAGAGGTCTCCGCCAAACTGAAAGTTCTCTCTTCTCTGGTCGATGGAAAATGATCCCCTGCCTTCAATCCAGATTCCGTGATTGATTTCTGAAGCGAGATCCTCCGGGGTTACACCGTTTTCAGGTGCTTCCAGATAGAAGTTCGGCTGTCTGTTGATAGGGAAACACTGGGCATTCATTGCCCGGCAGCAGCCTGTGCTTGCTTTTTTTCCTATAAGAAAGGCCGTCTCGCGAACAGAACCAAATTCTTGAAAAATACCGTTCTTCACAGTGTACCATTTTTGACCCGGTACCATGTCATCGTCCCAGCCCCAGGTTGCAACTCCAAAAGGCAGTGTGTTGTCTGCCAGCAGGTTAACCATATCAGAGCCGTAACGAAGATTTCCCTGATCGGTAATATTTACGAAAGTTCTTCCAGCCATATTGGCTTCCCAGCCAAGGGCGCGATCGCTTTCTGTGGGGTGACCGACCGACTCGTGCATGGTGAGACTAAGGTGAAGACCGTCCAGAATCAGATCCATCTCCCCGGATGGACTCTCGTCTGCAAGAACCTTCATAAGAGCTTCTTCTCTGGCCCTCTCTCCCCAGGATTCGATACCCGATTCCTCGACCCATTCCCATCCTGCAATTCTGGCACCGTCCTGAAGCATACGGCTCTGGGCATCA
Source organism: Candidatus Sabulitectum sp. (assembly GCA_021107435.1). Lineage (GTDB taxonomy): Bacteria > Fermentibacterota > Fermentibacteria > Fermentibacterales > JCC-6 > Sabulitectum. The sequence continues at coordinate 9,705 of JAIOSV010000031.1, forward strand.
CCACCGGCAACAGCTGTCGCCATAAGAGTGGGCTGTGTAAATATCAGGTCAGTTTCAATAAGATCGCCACGGGTAGTTCCTATGATTCTATCCCGCTTCTCAAACCATAGCTGAGCATAACTGCTTTTAATCCGGGGATCCTTCATCATGTCATCTGAAGCCTTCTGGAGAATGGTAATTTTGTCTTCACGGGAAACCTCGAATGGATCCTTTCGACAGGGGCCAGAGTAAACTCCCTGCTGAATATCCAGAGGGGCAAGTTTAATCTTTCCCCGGCTTCCGGCAGCCCTTGCAATATCAACTGCTCTTTCCACAACAGCTTCAATGTCATCATTATTGAGGCCGGTGCACGCGGCAAACCCCCAGCTGCCGTTAACCAGAGCCCTTATCCCTACACCTTCGGCCTCAACCGTCCTGCAGTCATCAAGTCTTGCGTTCCGGAAATCCGTATTTTCCGTGCGAATCAACTCCGCCCTGACATCACCGTAATCAACACCGATATCCTTCAGGATTTCAACCGCTCTCTGAACCAGCTGTTTCACTTTGTCACTTCCTCTTCACTGCATTTCGCAAGTATTCTTGTCATTCTCATTCTGTATGATGCTCGTTTGCCCAGAGTTCTGTTTACACTGAGAGCAATTAACATCCCAACTGCCAGACCTGATACTGCGCCGATAGCTCCCTGTGTACTGCCTGCTGGCATCATTATCCAGTATCCCGCAATCAACAGCGCCACTGGCACCATAAATGTCAAACCAATGATCTGCATGGTAACAGACACCGGCAGCTCAAGCTCAACCACATCCCCCACCGAAACTCCCAGTACATTCTCGGTGGTAATTATCTTCTCTTCAGGTCTTGATCCTGTGATGGACAAACAGCTTTCCCGGGATGCGCAGACACTGCAACCCTCGCCTCCACCAACTGCAATCTTTGCATGGCCATCCACCAGCTCCCGTACAACTCCTCGCTGAATCATTCTCCACCTCCCTGTCAGGGCAATGTAATTAATACAGCAGTGGTTGTCACACAGCTGCTGAAAAACAGGTCACAGCCTGGTGAATTTCCTCGCAGTTAAATTTCCGGCGCTCTGCAGCACAAGGAAATAAACTCCTGCCGGAGATTCGTACGGGATCTCGACTGATTGACTTCCTGTGGCTGCATCCATCAGTCCATGATCCGTAACAATCCTGCCGGAGAGATCCATCACAAAAACCCTCACTGGCCAGGTCATGGATGTAAACTTGAAATAGACGCTGCCTGACATAATCGGGTTCGGGTATACGGCAGTCAATTTTAAGGGTTGTCCTCCTGCTCCCCAGAGCCTGTTGGGCTCTCCGGGAGTTCCCGGAAAAGGTGCCAGTTCCCAGGAGGCTGAGTTCTCACAGGGAAGAGACGAAGCAATAAGGCCAAGAACTCCCGTCCGGCCTGGTGGAGAATACTCATTCATATTCCATGCAACACTTAGCAGTTTCCTGCCTGTTCTATCAAAAACTGTAATGAAATCAATTTCCGAGTCAAGGCCAAACCCCAATCCCGGCAAAGAGGTCTTGCAATCAGAAAAACAAGACTGAAAAAGGTAAGGATCTCGAACCAGCACGCAAAAATCATTCGGTTCCATAACTGTGTTCATGGGAATCATGCATTCGTTTCCCTCAGAGTCGGACAGAATGAAACCTCCAATATCAAGAACGGTATCAGCGGGGTTGTAAAACTCTATCCAGTCGCCACTGTTGAATTCAGAGCTGCGCATACAGTTGATCTCCGTGAGTATTACAGCAGATACCGCCAGTTCCACATCTCCCTCCCCCGGCACTGGTCTCTCCCACAGCTCTCCCCAGCCGGGATCCAGCATAGTGAGTATGCTGCCGCCCGGCGGGGGACCGGTACAATTGCCCAGAGCATTTCTCATTGGAAATTCACTCTGAAACAGGGAAAAGGAGTTTGTCAGAAAGAGGCTGTCTCCAGCACAAAACACTGTTGAAGAAGGAACAAATATTCTGTGTGGTGAATCCCCGAAAACAAAGACACAGCATGATATGTCAATATCAGTCTCACTGTCATTCACAACAGGCAAAGCCCAGAGTTTCGGACCGTATATTTGAGGTGGCAATATCGAGAAATCGCAATCCGCGCCACCGCCGGGAGGTGAGCTTCCTGAAGCAAGTTTTACAACACTGGGATGGGCACAACGCATATACGGATACATCGCAAGACTGTAGGAAGGATGAAAGAAATACTGTCGTTCTCCACTTGGTGTGTTGAATAGAATAGAAAGGGGGCAGTGATTTACCCCATCAGGCATTACAAACTCAGCAGTCCATGCCAATTCTTCAAATCCAGGCACTGGCTTCATTGTAAGGAAGTGGCTTTGCCAGCCCTCAATCCATTTCAGGCTGGCTTTCTCAAAAGGTCTGTCTATCAGTACTCTGACTTGAGTAGTATCACCGGGATACAGCCAGGGATTTTGTATCTCAAGTTCAATGACCAATGCTGTTTCCGGCATGGGCAAATTCTCTGAGAGAAATGCACCTCTCTCTGCGACAAACCAGATCAAATCGTCGTATGCCTGATCTATCTCTTCCTGAGACCAGGGAGACAGAGGGTCATCGTACAAATCATATCTGATTTCATTGTAGATTGAATCCAGCAGCAGGGGAATCTCATTAGAAAGCAGTCCAGCCGCCTGATTCATGTATGTTTCAAAGAGAACCATATTTTCAGGGGAAAGAATAAGCCTCTGGTAAAGAGAGTTGGCCCTGAATAGTACGAGGTAAGTGTTATCAACAAGTCCAGGATAAAACGACCCATTCCCGCCTCCGCCAAGACATATCCCCCTGTCCCATGGAAAGACTCTCCAGCGTCCATCGGAACCAATACTTAAATAGTAGTTATTTGATCCGGAATCCATTTCCATAAGAGCAAGATTAACCGCATAGTATCCCATGATATTCGCTTCATCCACGGGGAGGGGTGCCGCTCCTGCATTGATGCAGTCAATGAAGTTCTCCAGAAGAGCAATGTTTACTTCACTATCAACCTGGGGTCTGTATGCAAATTCATGATATGTACCGGAAGGAACCCACATAAACCTCGCAGTCTGTTCATGCGCCTTAAAAACAGCGACTGGACTGTATCCGCAGCGCTGAAAATAATATGAATCAACCCTTTCAATATCCAGGTAAATGCCCAGGTACTCTTCATTGACATACAATTTTGAATATGTGGTTTGCGATGCTGGAAGCCCCATAAGCTCTGAGGTTCGCATGGCAATACAATTACGCATCATACCGGGATCCATATACTCTGAATTCAGATTCAGCCTTTCTCTTCCCAGCAGATTAGAGTCAAACATTGTTATCGCCCAGCTTTTTTTAGGGTACTCGACGGTGGATCTCCCGCGAAATCTGACAAGACAATCCGCTGTTCCGGCTGAACAATTCAATATGGCAGGATATTCCACAGGTGATGAGGGATTCGCATAAAGAGAATCAAGGAACTCAGGATCAATCGTTAGGTAATACTCCTCCAGCCCGATTGCAATTCCCTGTACTGCAAATAGAAGCAGCCCTGAAAGCATAGGGAGGCTGTGAAAGAACAACCTGATTCTCTGAAAATGTTTCATGGTTCAAGAATACAGCGACTTAAGGATTTGTACAACATGAATACTACTTATAGAAACAACAGGTATTGCACTCAACACAACGGCAGTGCCAGTGCAGACTATATTCTATAAAACAGCTGAGCAGAATGGAGGTTCAATACGTGTCTGATTTCACAATTGGTGCCTTTGCGATAATCTGTAATCAAGAGGATCAAGTATTACTGTCTCACAGAACAGATCATGATGTATGGAATATGCCGGGAGGAGGGGTGGAATCCGGTGAGTCGCCATGGGATGCAGTTGTCCGCGAGGTGCTTGAAGAAACCGGACTTGCTGTTGAAGTAAAACGCTTGATAGGTATTTACGCGAAAACCGATCAGAATGACATCGTTTTTTCTTTCGAGTGTTCTGTCATCGAAGGCAATCTTGTAACTACTGATGAATCGGATGAAAACGCATATTTCAAAGTAGATGAACTTCCCGAGAATCTCCTGACTAAACAACGAGAGAGGATCTTCGATTACTTCTCTAAACAGATACCGGTATATCTGAAGCAACAACTTGGAAGGAAAACCTTCAGCACCAAAAACCAGTGAGCGGAAACAAATGAAAAAGGTATCAGACAGGCGGAACTCTGGCAGATCATCTCTAAACAGAGAATGCACTGATGAGCTTTGTTTACCTGGATGACAGGAAAGAGATAGAGAGATTCCTTCGCGGAAACACAGGCCTTCACCTCTACAGCATCGGAGATCTTGATGACTTCTTCTGGCCGTATACAACCTGGTTAGCCACAAGATCAGAAGGTAAGCTGGATTCGGTAGTACTTCTGTACTCCGGTGCCGGTTCTCATACTCTTCTGGCCATGTCGGATGATACTGAAAAAATGCGTAATCTGTTAAACTCTGCGGAAGATTCCCTGCCGGAATCTTTTCACGCGCACCTGAGCCCGGATCTGGAGTCTTTCTTCCAAAAAAACCATACTCTTGAGTCTCACGGGAAATACCACAGAATGATGCTGCACAGCAAGACAAAGATTGCCTCTTCTCAATGTGCGGAAGTCTGCCCGCTGATTCCTGATGATGTGGATGAACTGCTTGAATTCTACAAGGAAAGCTATCCTGGAAACTGGTTTGATCCTCGAATGCTGCAAACAGGTCAATACTTCTGCATCAGGCAAAATGGCAAACTTGTCAGCGTGGCTGGAATTCATGTTTTTTCACCGGAATACAGAGTGGCTGCGCTGGGTAACATCGCAACCTTGCAGAAGTACAGAGGACGGGGCTACGGTAAACTGGTTACCTCTGCCCTCTGCCAATCCCTTTTAGGCAGAGTGGATCACATTGGTCTTAATGTAAAATGTGATAACAGCGCAGCGATTTCCTGCTACAAAGCACTTGGTTTTGAGATTGCGGCATCCTTTGGAGAGTTTTCTGTAAGGAGAAATCATGAAAAAGATTGATCTCAAAAAGGAAATGAAGTATCAAGTTTCAGTAATATTGCTGATTATGCTTCTTTCTTCGTGCTGGTCGGAAGATCCCAGCGGGCCTGAGTACAACACTGTTCCGGAGCATGACAGGAAGTACGGAATCTACTCCTTTGAAATCGAAAGCGGAGCGGTTGAACTGATATACAGCTCTGATAATTCAATTCACAGAATCCATGAGAACAATTCAGGTTCAAAAATAGTCTTCCAGGAGGATTTCGGAAATGATACCTTCCAGCACAGCGAAATATGTCTTATCAATCCGGATGGAACAGGCTATCAGCGACTCACTGATAACTCCTCTCTTGATGCCTATCCATCATGGTCTCCTGACGGCTCCAGAATTGTCTATCTGTCCTGGCCTGACTATCCTGATAACACGCTCGACATCTTCATCATGAATTCTGACGGTTCAAATCCTGTTGAATTGTATGATTCAGGTTATCACGACGCTGACTGCTGCTGGATGGGTTCAAAAATCGTGTTCACCCGGGAAAGCCAGATCTGGTTGATGGATGACAACGGCACAAACGCAGTACAGGTCACTGATTTCGAGCTTGCCGGACAGCAGGGAAGCGCGGATCTGCCATTCGGTGATTACGATCCCAGGATAGATCCATACGGTTCTGTTATCTCTTTTGACAGACTGATTGATGATCAGAACCCAAGTGGAAACTGGGATTTTTACACCATAAACTTTGACGGTACCGGTGAATCCGCACTCACCGAAACAGGCTGGCAACAGTTTATCGCGGAATGGTCTCATTCGGGAAATCAGCTTCTTTTCACGGTTGCATCAATGAATGGAGAGGGTGTCTTTGATATGTACACAATGAGTCCTGACGGATCAAACCCTGTGAATATCACCCCGGCAAACTGGCCTGCGGAATTTCTCTGCTCTCATGGAATCTTCTCATACAACGATACAAAAATATATTTTGCAGGTGAATGGTGGGAATAGAGAAATAGTAGAAGAGGAAGGAGTAGACAATCACCGAAAGTACAGTACCCCGATTGTCACTTGTGATTCCGGCATACAATGAACAGAACTACCTCCCCGCTCTGCTGAACTCTGTGGAAGCAGCAAGAACCAGCTACAGTAATTGCAGCAATTCTATTGAGGTAATAGTTGCGGACAACTGTTCCACAGACAAAACCACTGAAGTAGCTCTTTCACTGGGCTGCCGTGTAGTTCACGAAGAAAGGCGTATCATTGCCGCTGTCCGCAACGCCGGTGCCGCAGCAGCCACTGGTGAGATACTGATGTTTGTTGATGCAGACAGTTTGATTCATCGGGATACATTCAATGCAGTAGAGAGCGCATTATCGGCCCCCGAGATTATCGGAGGAGCTACCGGGATTAAGATGGAAAGAATGTCTCCGGGTATTGCTCTGTCATATTGGGCCATGGTGCCAATGCTGTGGATGACGGGGATTGACACCGGTGTAGTTTTCTGCAGGCAGAAGGACTTCGCAGCCACAGGCGGATACAACGAACGAGTATTGTTTGCTGAAGACGTTCAATTCCTTATGAACCTGAAGCAACTGGGACGCTCCAGAGGTCAAAAGCTTATAAAACTGCATTCTGTCCGGGCAATAACCTCAGCAAGAAAATTCGATAGATACGGAGACTGGCACTACTTTCCTGTCCTTGCCAGAGGAATGTTGAGCATGTTCCTGCCAGCTGAACGATTTAACAGGTATGCCAGAAAATACTGGTATGAGAATCAAAGGGATGAACATGACCAGCCCTGATTGCGATTGCGATAGAGCTAATGACATAGAACGCAAATGATTATATAATATTAAGTTGACACATAGGGGTTCAATCCGGCAAAGAGGGGGCTCGTGCTGTATTTTTCCTTCGGTTCAAACATGTCCGAAAAACGTTTGCTTCGGCGAATCAGGGCACTGAAACTGGGTGTTGCCTTATTAACCGGACACAGCCTTCGTTTCCATAAGTCAAGCGAAGCAGACGGCAGTGCCAAGTGCGACATTCTGGAAACCGGAAAATCTGAGGACATTGTTTTCGGCGTAATCTATGACATTGACCAATCACAAAAACACATTCTTGACAGATACGAAGGCCTCGGCTTCGGCTACGACATGAAAACGGTCTCCGTGAAGCTTGATGATGAATTCCTTGAAGCTTTCACCTACTACGCCACCAGCATTGATACATCACTCAAACCGTATCACTGGTACAAACAGCATGTTCTTGAAGGAGCTATTGAAAACAGAATGCCGGAAGAATACATCGGAAGTATTGAAGCAGTTGAAGCCATCACAGATAAAAATGCCGAAAGACGCCGGAGAGAGCTGTCCATCTACCAGTGATCTCCAACGGCAGCTGAATCCATTGCAGTCTACGGAATTTCCTGTATATGGAACCTCGAAAACAGATTCAAACAGCGTTTAAAAAAAATACGAACAACGGGAGAGGAGCCTGTCCTCTCCCATTACTCAAAAGCGATGGTATCTCTATCTGAGAACCATTACAGAATTCACCTCTGAGAACTCAGGTGTGCTGAGCCTTACATGGTAAATACCCGCAGGAACAGTTCTTCCGTCAACATCTGACAGATCCCACACGATACTGTGGCTGCCTGCCTGCATCTGCTCATTAACAAGAGTCGTCACTCTGCGTCCACCAAGGTCGTAAACCTCAATGGAAACCAGAGAAGGTGCCGCTACGCTGAAAGAAAGTGATGCGGTCTCTACAGCCGGATTGGGACTCACCGGACTGAACCGGTTTACCGTTACAGGAGAGGCTGTCTGCTCTGTGCCTACGCCTGTAACAGTGATAGTTCCCTGATAGGAATAATGGTTCCGAGCCCACACAGTTGCACCGATGGAACCTGTAGTAGCCGGCGTGGCGAAAAGACTTACCTGCCCCGAAGCGTCAGTGTAGCCCACAACATAGGTCTCCCCGGTTTTCCAGTTGCCCTTCTGTATGCAGACCCTGGCATTTTCAACAGGGCTGCCTCCTGATGTGACGGTAAAGGCCACTGGTGTATCGCCGTTAATGGATGAAACATGTGAAACTGTAAGGTCCGCTGCTGCTTCAGTCCACATTGGAAGCTCCGGGTCTCCAAAGAGATTATAGTCTTTTAAGCACCAGTCCATGTACACACTGTCTGGAGGACTGTAAAAGTCCATACTGGTTCCATGGGCTATTCCAAGGTTGTAGATATCAGTCTGCCAGTGATCCTGGTAGAACCTTATGCAGAGCATCTCGCTGGGTCCTGTGCACGGGCCTGAAAAGTTACCAAAACCGTAGCGGCTGTTGAAGCAGCCGAATCCGCCTCCGTTGGGTGAGTTGAGCCAGGCATCCCCGCAGCATTCGTAACCGTCAAGATGGCCGATATAGCAGGAAATAGACTGCCAGAGAGCAGGCAGGTGTCCACTTGAAATATTTGTCTGAGCCATGATGTGATCAGTTGTGTAGTTGCTGCTCGCAGAGGTCCACATGTAGGTCTGTGATCCGTGACTGGCATGGTAAACATGGTGCGGGCCGGCATCAATCATGTTTATGGTATTCTGATAATTATTTGTGCCAGTGGATTCGTAAAGCTTCTCCTCTTCCCAGGCTCCTGAAGGAATGAAAGTGGAGATGGATTCGGCGCTTGCGCTGCCGGGAATGTAGGGAGAACTCCAGAGAATTCCCGTTGTGTATCCGATTCGCAATTCCCTGGGAGCTGTCTCGAAATAATCAACAGACTGAATACCCTCGTAGATAAACACCTTGTCCAGGAAGATGTCCGCCTCGGCAGCAGTGTTCACACTGGCTCTTCCAACCCAGAGGTCTGGATGGTAATCAACCTGGTCATAGCTTGGAGGTTGGGGTGACTGGTAAGGATAGGGTACCTCACCCCATATAGTGTTACCGTTTGAGTTCCAGAGATCAGCACCGGGAGCTGTGTCATTAATGTCCACGAAGTAAAGATCAGCAGGTGCTTCCTCTGTCAGACTGGAGCTGCCTACAAGAAGTGCATCGCGGCATTCAACTTTATCGTCATCACCGAAGATCAGCACATAATCCGTACCGTCATCACGACAGTCGGTGAGAAATGCTCTCATCTCCTGTTGAAGATCGGCGCATGAGTAATTGGCCTCAACCCATGTCGTTGTGTAAACACTGGCAGGTATGCCCTTTGCGGTCTTCCAGTCAGCAAGCTCCTGTGCCTGAGACTGGTAGTCCGGATGAGTGATTATTACATACTGACCGTAAATAAGATCCTTAGGGGCAACGATGGCAGCGCCGGAACCGCTAACACCTTCGGGATTCAGGACAAGTCTTCCGGCGATATCCATGGACATATCCTCACTTGACTGTGTCCTTCTGCTTACAAGTCGTGTGGCTTCATCTTCTTCGTACTGAACACTGAGGGTAAGACTGCTGAGTACCTGAATTGTCTTTGTGGTCGGATTCCATCTCACCGGATGAATACTCACATACGCAATGGGAATTCCCCAGTACACGCTTGAACTGGTAAGTACTGCGGGCATTGCCGGAAAATATGAATCTCTGGAGTAAATGTGCTGATCAGGTTCAGCCTGAACATGGTCTATGCCGGCGGAAATGGGAACACACCCGCTGGAAGGCTGAACTTCATACCTGCCTGAAAGGGTCTCCCAGTTCTCGTCGCTAACCTCAATCCGGGTAGCAGAGCAACCTGTGGGAAGAGCAATTCTTACCGGCATGATGGGCAGAGCAGGGGTTCCCGGAGTGAACATGCTGGGCATACCGCTGATGTAAACAGCGGTGTAAAGCCCCTCCCGGGTTATGTTCAGATCAGTTCCGTCAAAAGGCACCGATACAGTAAGCTCTCCCGCAGAGGCAAGAAAGACACAACACAAAATAACAGATAAAAGAGTTTTCATAGCCAGTACAGCTCCTGTCTTTAAGGGCACAATTCAATACACTCATCGAAGATAAGCCGTATATATATATTTAGCAAGTAGTATGATCTGATTTATCTGAGTGCTTCAGTACCGCTGAATTCCCTGTCCAGTTTCATAGCGCTCAGCACCATTTTGTCTTCCCCGGTGGATTCACCTGCGATCAGTCTGGCCATTACTTCACCGGCGCCCGGGCCCAGCATGAAGCCCTGACCGCACATACCGACTGCCGCATAATATCCCTCAGGGCCAACCTGTCCGATGATCGGAGTGCCATCCGGAGTCTGGGGGTAACAACCCCGCCAGGTTCTTCTAACTTTGATATTTGCCAGTCCGGGGTAAAGCTTAACCATTCGACTTGCAACCTGCGGCAAAAAAGCAGACGTCTCCTCTGTGCCTTTCCCAGGTATTGGCGGATCAGGTGTAATACAGAATACGACCTGGCCTGTACTGTACTGGTAGAAATAGTAGTTGGCACTGCCAGACACTTTGCTGATATCCACAACCATAGGATTAAAGAAACGCTGAACCGGCTCTGTGATTCCTGCTTCGTGCATATCCGGATAAACAGGCAGATCAACACCAGCCATGGCTCCTACTTCCCGTCCGAATGATCCCGCACAGTTTATCACTCTTGCACAGGTGTACTCGCCTTTATCCGTTGTAACAGTGAAAACACTGCCTTTTTTAATGGATGTTACTGTTTCACCGAAGCGGAATTCCGCACCGAGTTTAACCGCGTATCTGTGAAAAGCGTATGAACTTTCCATGGGACTGGCGCTGCCGTCCTCCGGAGAAAATGTTCCGCCAAGAAGCCCTTCCGGATTGATCCCAGGTACTATTTCTCTAATTTCCCCGGCGCTGTACCATCTGATGTTCAGCCCTGCTTTCTGCTTGGCTGGCACCAGTTCCTGAAGCGCTCCTGATATGGCTTCAGTGTATGCTACAAAGGTATAACCTCCCATATACCAGCCTATATCGTCTCCGTGAATTTCCTCCCAGGTGGAGAATGTTTTGAGGGAATGAAGACTGAGGGCAATCTTCGCCGGATCACTGTGCGTAGCCCTTATACCACCGATAGCGCATTTGTTGTTACCCTGACCGGAGGAATTGCCTCTGTCTATAACAAGAGTTTTGATGCCTCTCTCAGCCAGCGACATGGCAGTGGGTGTTCCCACTGAACCGGCACCGATAATTATGACATCGTGCATTACTCTTCCTCTCTTCCGCAGAAATATCCCAACCTGGTCTCAGCGAAGAGAGGTCTTTCGGTAAAATCTGTAATCTCATCAGGATTAATACCTTCAGCTCTGACAATTCGGGAGATGAGAGTTTTGCATGTTTTGCCTCCACAGGCACCGAAGCCTGCTCTTGTTCTGGCCTTCAGCTCATTCATATCTCTTACGCCCTCACGAAGGATCTTTCTTATCTCACCGGCAGTAACTCGTTCGCACCGGCAGACAATTGAATCATCATCTATCGGGATATCAGGAACAAATTCTTCTGAGTCTGTAACTTCCGGGTTTTGAATTCTTACTCCGGCCACTCTGTTGGCAATGTTTTCCGGAACCTCAATATCCAGAAGCATGGTCGATGGATAGCCCGGAGCATTTTTCAGGCTTACCACGGTACCGGAACCCAAGGACAATCCCTCCCATTCAGTTACCGTAACAATTTGACCTTTCTCAAGAACCCAGTCACCAAGCTCCCACGGGATTGTCACGGTTGGCAATTTGCTGTTCTTTCTGTAATCAACAAGAGTAATCGCCAGACCGGGACAGACAGCAACGCATTTTCTGCATCCGATACAGCCGTCAGTATACTCCGGAAGGCCCATGACAGGATGACCGTCTGTTGTGATAAGCCCCTGGGGACAAACTGTCATACAGGGGTTACACGGTATTTCCTGGAAGCAGTGGATAACCGGGAACACTCCTTCCTTAACAGTAGAATCAATGTATTCCGCCACAGGCCCGCCCGGGCTTTTCAGCACTTCCGCTTTCTCCAGCCAGTCTCCGGGAATCTCAACCGGTTCTCCCCGCAGAGAAAAGGCTATTTTTCTGCCGCAGATTCTTCCGCCGAACATGGCAGCACTTGCTTCAGCAATTTCTTCGGCGTCTCCAGTAAGCATCGAAGGAATACCAAACTTAAGAGCTTTGCTGTGAAACTCGTTTACGGAACTGAGACCGACGGCAATCAGGAGCGTGTCAACTTTATAATTTCTCTCCGTACCGGGAATTGGGTTAAAATTTTCATCTATGCCTGCGATAGTGACACTTTCAAGGTTCTCATCTCCGTGGGCAGCCAGTATTGTATGTCTTGTGTAAACAGGTACACCCATACGGACAATCTTGTCAGCATGAACTTTGTAGCCGCCGCACCTCTCCATTCCCTCCGCAAGGCCCACCACTGTCATACCAGCCTGAAGAGCATGGTAAGCGCCAATGAGACCAACATTACCTCCGCCGAGAATAAACAGTCTTTCCGAACATCGAATCTGATCCCGGTTCACAAGAGTCTGGAACGCTCCAGCTCCATACACTCCTGGAAGAGTACATCCGGGAAAGGGAAATGATTTTTCCCTGGCGCCTGCTGCCACAAGGAGCTGCCTGGGTCTAACGATCTTGTAGCCTTCAGGTTTCCTCACTCCCAGAGTACCGTCACTGAAAACAGCAAGCACAATTGAATTCATCCAGATATCAACACCGGGAAGTTCCCGCAGTTCTTCGGCAAGTATTTCCGCGATCTTTGTTCCTCTGACTCCGGCCCTGCAATCCTCTTCTGATCCAAAGAACTTGTGTGTCTGAAGAACCAGTTTCCCGCCAAGTCTATCCTTGTCATCCACAAGAATCACATTAAACCCCGAGGATACCAGCTCTTTGGCGGCAGCCATACCGGAAGGACCTGCTCCTATGATCAAAACATCAGTTTCAATACTTTCCGGAGATTTTACCGAAGACGAGTCCAGTTCCCCAAGCACGGGAAGACCCTCCACGGACTGAACCACCATTCCATCCTCAACAGGTACAATGCAACTCTTCAGGGGAACACCGTTTATGATCAATGTGCATTGGGAACACTGTCCGTTGGCGCAGAAAATACCCTGTGCGGCTCCGTCTTTGTGATGATGACCGAAAATGTGTTCACCACCGGCGAATACAGCCGAGGAAACCATTTCCCCTGTCCTGCCCACCATCTCTCTTCCGTTGAAGGTAAATTTTACCCAGCTGTCAGGAAGAACTGGTAAAACAGGATGTCGCTGAATTCTGGCTTCAATTTTCAATTCCTCTCTCCTTTAAGATACTATCTGCGGTGCCATTTCCCGGCATATCTGGCCCCGCCCCGGCTGGCTTTGACAAAACCTCTGCATTCCGGGAATCTTATGCAGCGCCACACCCTCAGGTGAGGATATTCATACCTTTCGGTGTCACCGCCGCAGTGTGGACATCTTGGAGTGTTGGGGCCGGTTATTTTTTTATCAGCCTTTTTGAATTCTTCTTTCAGCCGTCTGTATTGGTCCTTCTTCGAAGAACCTGTAAATTCCGCAATAACCTTCCTTACAAGAAAGAAGCCCACGATAACAGCACCTGTGACAGAAAACAGCTTGAAAAGTTCCACTACATTTACCCCGCTGATCAAACTGGAAAAATACTCATTTCGGTCTGATTTGATAACACAATATACATACCTTTGACCAGACCCGAATTAAGGCGTTGACACAAGCACACCTGCTACGGTAATATTCAGTCTCTGCAAAGAATAAGTAATGAGCATATTAATTTATAGTAAAACTAAATAACACACCGGAGATAGCCATGAAAAATTATAACTCTGAGAAACTGAGAACCGTTTCCGTACTTGGTCACGGTTCCGTTGGCAAAACAAGCTTCTGCGATGCGATGCTTTTCGCGGGCGGAGGATGTGAAAGACTTGGAAGTGTTGACGATGGAACAAGTGTCTTCGATTACACTGCCGAAAGCAGGGAAAAGAAGCACAGCTTTGGATCATCCATAGCCACATTGGACTGGAATAACTGCAAAGTCAACATCATTGATACTCCGGGGCTTGCAGACTTCCACGGAGAGACAATCGGCGCCATATCCGCCTCTGATACGGCCATTCTTCTTATTGACGGCAAGGACGGTGTGGAAGTTGGCAGCTTCAAAACCTGGAATTTCGCAAAAAAGGCGGATATTCCTGTATTCATCTATGTGAGCAGAATCGACAGGGAAAATACCAACTTCGAGAGAGTTCTTGAAGAAGCCAAAGAGATGTTCAACAAGCATGTTGTTCCCGTTGTCTTTCCAGTGATGGACGGGGATTCTTTTGTCGGTATAGTTAACGCAATAACCGGAAAAGCTGTGAATGCAGCCGGTAATGAGATTCCAATTCCCGACAGCGCAAAAGACCTCTATGAAGACTACAGAATGCAACTGATAGAAGAGGCTGCTGAAGCCGATGAAGAGCTGATGGAGTCTTTCTTCGCGAACGAAACTCTCACTGAAGCCGAACTGAAAAAGGGAATTAAACTTGCAGTCAAGAACCGGGGCATGTTCCCTCTCTACTGCGGTGCTTCAATTCCTCCAGTGGGTCAGAAGTTCGTACTGGACGCAATCACAACATATTCTCCATCACCACTTGAGGCCAGCCCGGCTGCGGTAACTGAAGGAGATCCTGTTTCCCATGACCCCAAAGGCGGGTTTGTTGCCAGAGCCTTCAGTACCAAGCATGACAAGCATGTAGGCGACATGGTCTACATCAAGATTCTCCGCGGCTCTGCGGAAGGCTCGCAGGAAGCAATTAACACAGCAAAGCATCAGACAGAAAGACTGGGCAACTACTATTACATGAACGGTTCTTCCAGAGAAGACGCGGACAGAATGATTGTGGGAGATGTCATAGCTGTGGCAAAGCTTAAAGGAACCATTACCAACGATGTTCTCTGTGACAAAGGCAGTCAGGTCAAGCTTGTTCCCATCTCCTTCCCCAACCCTGTATACAGAGCTGCGATAAGAGCAAAGAAACGTGGCGATGAAGACAAGATGGGTGCCGGTCTCCACAAACTGGGAGCAATGGACCCTACTTTCATTACAAAAAACGAATCCAGTATCGGGCAGACTACGGTCAGCGGTATGGGCGAACTCCATCTTATGACTATGCTGGCCCGTCTCAAGGATTTAAGTGGCGTGGAAGCAGAACTTTTCAAGCCCAGAATTGCCTATCAGGAAACCATTACAAAAAAAGCCTCCGGTGCCTACAAACACAGGAAGCAGTCCGGCGGCAGAGGACAGTACGGCCATGTACTCATGAGAATTGAGCCCACCTCAAGAGGAGAGGGCTATTTGTTCGCCAGCGAAGTTTCCGGCGGCAATGTTCCTACAAAGTACATTCCCGCTGTTGAAAAGGGCGTTATTGAAGCAATGCACAGGGGTCCCATTTCCGGGAGTGAGGTCATTGACATAAAAGCTGTTGTCACCGATGGTTCGGCACACTCTGTTGATTCATCTGATATGGCCTTCAAACTTGCTTCCAGCAAATGCTTCCAGAATCTTATGATGGAGGCTAATCCCATTCTTCTTGAACCGATAATGGCCCTTGAAATCACTGTTCCGGATGATTTTATGGGTGATGTTATGGGTGATATAAACTCCAGGCGCGGGAAAATCCAGGGAATGGAAGCCAAGGGAGGTTTCCAGGTAATCATGGCTGCTGTTCCCCAGGCCGAGCTTTATCAGTACACAAGCTCTCTTCGCTCTCTTACCCAGGCCCGTGGAAGCTTCACCCAGTCATTCTCACACTATGAGGCTACACCCAGAGAAGTTCAGCAGAAGATCATGGATGACTATCAGAAGGACGAGGACTGATATTATGAAACGCTTCGCGGCACTGTTGCTTCTTCTGATCTTCGCTAATATCGCTGTTGCACATCCGTTCGCATCCGGAGGAGGATCTTCATCCGAAGATGAGGAAACCAGCCTTACAATGATTATCCTCCTGACTGTTGTCGTGGGAGTAGGGGCACTTCTTATTGCCGACATCATATCAGACGGTGGAGAGAACTCCCAGGATGCTCTTGCAGGAGGTACTGCAGAGCTTCTAAACGAGGAAACTGGTGTTAACTGGGAACAACTCAACAACAACACTGAAGAAGAAGCTGTACCGGTTGTGGCCATATCCGTGTTCCCCGGAAGCAACGGCAGAAACCTGGCGAACTACTTCAGCAACCTCATAGCACCGGGAGACAATCTCTACTACATTATTTATTCCTCTCCGGTTTCTTTCGGTCAGATGAGTCCCGCAGAAGCAGCCGCCACCGGATTCTCTTTCCTTGACTGCCAGTGGTTCATGGCGGCCGATTCCAACGGTATTGAACTGTACAGCGAAAATACTGATGATCCACTCTGGCTTTTTAACACTGCCGATTGGGATTCGGTAATGGTTAGAGAAGCTTCCTCAAGCTTTCTTGAATTTTTCATGAACCCGGTCCAATAGAGTATCTCCCGGCACGGCAACCAGATTGATTACCGCATCAAAAATTCGACAGGTACTGTTCACGAGTCTCTTATGTTCATATATATATACGTGTGGGTTGATCTGTTAATCTTTCAAGATAAGGAGTGAAGATGAAACTTACTGCTACTCTCATAGTGCTTGCCCTTTCGCTTGCGACAGCGGGAGAGTTCACTGTTAATGTTCCGCTTTCCACATCTGATGTTGATATCAGCCGGATGGGCAACTACACCTCTGTCACCATCCCGGGCACCCCCTCAATAGGCATAATCGGAGCACCGGCTCTTCCTGTTATGAATACACCGATAGCACTTCCTGCCGGCACCCAGGCAACGGGAATCGAAGTGGTAAGTGCTTCCTGGCAGCCTCTTCGCGGCAACTGCACAGTTCTTCCGGCAACCCCGCCGGTACCGTTGAGCCTCATGGGCGAAACAACTATTTCTCTTCCTGCCCCTGACCAGACAATCTACTCCTCCTCTGAGAACTTTCCCTCAACTGCTGTCAGATTCGAAGAATCTTCAATGCTTATTGGTTTCCCTGTAGCCTATGCAAGTGTTTATCCAGTAAGATGGAACCCTGCTTCAGGAAATATTGAGGTTCTCAGCAACCTTGAGATCAGGATAACAACAGAAGAAGCTACAGATAATTATTCAGTAAGAACACGCTCGGCGCAAAGCGAAGCGCGCACCAGAACCATCGTTGAAAACACCGTTATCAACCCGGAAATGGTTCAGGCCAGCGGTGCCACTATCATTCCCAGTCACGATCTTGATTACGGTGAGTATGTGGTCATAACCACACCAACTTACCAGAGCTACGCTCAGGCGTTCGCCGACTGGAAAACACGTAAAGGTATTCCCACAAGTGTTCATACCACAACCTGGATACAGAGCACATACTCCTGCACAGATCTCCAGCAGGAAATCCGCGCCTTCCTCACCGACTGCCGTGACGCCGGTGTTGAGTATGTACTCATCTGGGGTGATGACAACATAATCGCCGGTCGAGACGCCAGAATCCATTACTCCTCATACACAGAATATCCTCCAGTGGATCTCTACTGGTCAGACATCAATGACACATCTCCAGGAGCCGACCTCTGGAACTCCAACGGCAATACCATATGGGGCGAATGGGGAGTTGATAATATCGACTATCACCCTGACATGTTCACAGGCCGCGCCAGTGTAAACTCAACTTCTGAGGCAACACTTTTCCTCAGCAAAGTTCTCGCATACGAGCAGGTCACTCTTACTGACTACTTCGATTCCGCTCCCATAGAGTTGCGTGTTGGATACACTACGGAACAGCTCTGGCCCGGATGCTGGGGCTCCGCAGGTGCTGAAATTATCAGCAATGATCTACCATCCAGTTCCTGGGAAGAAGAAAAGTGCTATGATTCATCCAGTAACAACAGCCCCGCCATTACTACTGCCATGATCAACGCCGGCCCCGCGCATGTTTACCATGCCAGCCACGGCAGCCAGACCGGCTTCTCACTCCCCGGCGGTTCATACACCACATCCAACTTCATGTCACTAACTAACATCTCCGGTGGCGGTCTTCCTGCTATCTGGAACTCTATCAGTTGTCTTATAGGTCAGCTTGACGGCTACGAGTGCATGGGCGATGCCTGGCTCGCCAGCCCCAACGGCGGCGGTTTCGGAGCCTTCAATGCCAGATATGGCTGGGGTAACCCCTCAAGCCCTGGAAACGGTGTAAGTGAAGTTCTCTGCCAGCTCATCTATGAAGAAGACTGGGTAGAAGGTCAGATCACACTTGGCGCCATCCACTCCATGGGCCGTGACGAAATGACTCCCGCCAGCGTGGAAATCCACGACTGGTGCGTCAAAGAATACAACCTCTTCGGCGAGCCCGAGCTTCCAATCTGGACCGCGGATGCAGCACTGCTTGCGGCGGCATACCCTTCATCCATCTCAGGTGCCACCACAGTGACAGTAACTGTCACCTCCGGCGGATCACCTGTCTCCGGTGCCAGAGTGTGTCTCTGGAAGGGTGATGACTGGGCCACAGCAGAAGTTTACGAAGTTGAAAACACCAATGCTTCGGGTGTAGTAAATATCTCTGTTAATCCATCCACTTCAGGTACAATGCTTGTTACTGCCTGGGCACACAACCACATAAGCCACCTGGGATCCATCTCAGTCACCGCAACAGGCATTGAAGACCAGAGCGAAGATCTTATAGCTGTAACAACTATCAGCGCCCCTTACCCCAATCCGGCCACGACAAGCGCTGCTATCCCCTTCTCCCTGGCGAACGCCGGCACAGCCTCCATTCAGGTCTTTGACCTTTCAGGACGCACAGTTGCCATTCCTGCCAGCGGAGACTTCGCGGCAGGACAGCACACGGTTAACTGGGATCTTACGGGCTCCAACGGAACTCCGATTCCCAGCGGCTTCTACAGCATAGTTATCACCACAGGTGATACTGTAATGACCGAAAGAGTAATGGTTCTCAGATAACCAGCAGAACCATCAGGAAAAGAGAAGGGGCACCTCACGGTGCCCCTTCTCTGTGCTCATTCTGTCTGCCGTTTTCATGCAGCATTCAAAGTAACATCAATCTCAGGCAAAATCCCCCTTGAGCTTGAACTATTAAGTACCTTGTTCGTCTGGCAACCTCCTGCAGAAGCATTGTTACACTATCAGTGTTTTTCTTCCCAAATACGAAAGAATTCTCTTCTTTTTAACACAACTGTTCCTCTACACCCAGTAGTCTTTTTCCAGAGCCCTGTATTGAACCGCTTCGGCAATATGGGCACTTGTAACCTTTTTTTCTGCCTTGAGGTCAGCAATGGTTCTTGCCACCCGGAGAGTTCTGTAATAACCTCTTGCTGAAAGGCCGAACCTGGCAGCAGCGGTGTCAAGAAGTTTCCTTCCTGAAGAATCAAGAGCGCAGTGAGTTCGGGTAAGTGTACTTGTCATGTGAGCGTTGCAGTGAACAGCTGTTGCGGTTTTAAACCGTTCTGTCTGTATTCCTCTTGCCTTTTCGACCCGCTTCCTGATTACCGCGCTGGTCTCTCCGGATGGATGGGTTTCACCAAGTTCGTTTCTTGGCACCGGAAGTACTTCCAGGTGAATGTCGATTCTGTCAAGGAGGGGGCCTGATATTTTACCAAGGTAGCGCTGAACCTGAGACGCTGTGCAGTTGCACGATTTCGCCGGATGGGTAAGATAACCGCAGGGACACGGGTTCATCGCTGCAATCAGCATGAATCTTGCGGGGAGTTCAACGCTTGCTGATGACCTTGAGATGATGACTTTGCCGGATTCCATCGGCTGGCGCATCACCTCAAGCGCCCCTCTCTTAAACTCAGGGAGTTCATCAAGAAAAAGCACACCGTTGTGAGCCAGACTCACCTCACCGGGGCGGGGATTCGTTCCTCCACCGGCCAGGCCGGGAGTTGATACCGTGTGGTGCGGAGCACGGAAAGGGCGAACGGTAACAAGAGCCTGACCCTCGGGAAGAAGACCGGCCACGCTGTGAACTTTGGTGGTTTCAACAGCTTCTTCCCGCGACATAGGGGGCAGTATGCCGGGAAGACGAGCGGAGAGCATGGTTTTTCCGGAACCCGGCGGACCTATCATTAACACATTGTGACCACCGGCAGCAGCAATTTCAAGTGCTCTTTTCGCCTGCTGCTGACCTCTGACTTCTGAAAAATCTGCAATTACCGGTTCTGTCTGATTGAGAATGTCAGTTTCAGTTGACTCTTCAAGATTGTTCAAACCCTGAAGGAAAAGAGAAACCTGCTCCAGATTTTCCGCAGGGAACACGGGTACCGGTGAGGCGATCACGGCCTCACCGGCATTTGCAGTGGGAACAATAAAACCTTCAATGCCTTGTCCGTTAAGCCCGGCTGCCATCGGAAGCACCCCCCTCACCGGCCTGAGTGTACCATCAAGGGCAAGCTCGGCAAGGTAAGCATACCTGGAGGCCCTTTCTCTTGGAACAAAGCCCGAGGCTGCCAGCAGGCCAACCGCAATAGGGAGATCAAAAGCAGCACCCTCTTTTTTGCGACCGGCGGGAGCGAGATTTATTGTGAGTTTTTTTGACGGCAATGAAAAACCTGTGTTGCCTATTGCCGCCTGAACCCTCTCTCTGGATTCCTTTACTGCGTTGTCGGGCAGCCCTACAATTGTAAAGGTGGGGAGACCCCGTGTAAGATCAACCTCGACATCGACCTGAAAAGCGTTAATACCCACGAGACCTACGCTACGAGTAAAGGCAAGCATTGATTTCCTCCTGTATCAGGAGTAACCTCCACTTTTCCACAAAATGCAACAGGAGAGGGACCCGCTCCCTCTCCTGCCTGGTGTCTGTTGTCTGGTTTGGTTATTCCTCGACTGTAACCTTAAGCATCACATCACCCTCAGAGATATTGTCAACAACGTCCTGCCCGGAAGTCACTTTGCCGAATACAGTGTGCTTTCCATTGAGATGCGGTTGAGGGGCATGTGTGATGAAAAACTGGCTGCCGTTTGTGCCAGGTCCTGCATTGGCCATGGAAAGTGAACCGGTCTCGTGGGTAAGAGGGTTGCCTGAGAATTCGTCTTTGAAGTTGTAACCGGGACCGCCCATTCCTGTACCTGTGGGGTCACCGCCCTGAACCATAAAGTTGCTGATAACGCGGTGGAAAGAAACACCGTCATAGAAACCGTCTTCTGCCAGTGAAACAAAGTTGTTCACTGTAACAGGGGCAAATTCAGGGAAAAGGTCAAGACTGATTGTTCCCTTGCCTGTTTCAATCTTTACCTTGTAAACTGTGTCTGTTTTGATGTTCATTACCGGCGGGGCGCTGTACTGCTTTCCCATGATTCTCCTTATCCTATAATGTTTACGAGTCTACCTGGAACAACTATAACTCTCCGGGGAATGGATCCTTTCAGGTAATCCCGGATCTTCTCCCGGCTCAGAGCAATCTGCTCAATCTCTTCTGTGGAAGCGCCTGCGGGAACAGATATTCTGTCTCTGATCTTTCCCTTGATCTGAATTACTATTTCAACTGTATCTTTTACAATATCCCCTTTGTTCCAAACAGGCCAGGGCTGTGTATGTATGGTCTCATTCCTGCTGCCGAAGCCCAGGACATGCCACAGTTCATCGGTAACGAAAGGTGCTGCTGGCGCAAGCACCGTGAGAAAATCTTTTTGCGCTTTCCTCCAGGTGCCTGCAGCCGAGGCAGCCTTCCCTCTGTTGACTGAGAGAAAATTTAAAAACTCCATCATTGCGGCCACAGCGGTATTGAACTGTAAGCCGTCCATGTCCTCTGTGACTTTTTTTATTGTTCTCGCAAATTCATATCTCAATTCCTTATCGAATGCTTTATCAGTCTCGATTCCCTTAAGATCCGCAGTCTCCAGAAAGAGATTCCATATGCGTTTCACAAATCGATAGGTACCGGCAAGGCCCTCTTCACTCCATTCGATTTCAGCTTCAAATGGACCCATGAAAATGATGTAAAGTCTCAAAGCATCCGCGCCGTACTTCACAACCATCTCATCCGGGGTAACAACATTGCCTTTGCTCTTGGACATTTTCTGATGATCATAGCTGATCAGCATTCCCTGATTTTTCAGGCAGGTAAACGGCTCTGTGAAATCCAGCATGCCCGCGTCATACATCACTTTTGTCCAGAATCTTGCGTAGATAAGGTGCATTACTGCATGCTCTGCTCCCCCGACATACAAATCCACAGGAAGCCACTTCTTCACTTCTTCGGAGTCAAAAGGAGCATTTGCGCAGTGAGGAGACGCAAACCTTAAAAAATACCAGCTGGAACAGGCAAACCCCGCCATTGTACTTGTTTCCCGCCTTGCAGCCGCTCCGCACTCAGGACATGTTGTGTTTACCCAGTCCTCGCATGCTGCGAGGGGAGATCGTCCTGAATCATCAGGTTCATAGCTCTTAACATCCGGCAGAATAACCGGCAGGTTTCTGTCGGGAACAGCACCGCACTTCTCGCAGTATATTATTGGAATAGGGGCACCCCAGTACCTCTGCCTGCTCACCAGCCAGTCTCTTATTCTATAGCGGGTTTCAGCTTTACCAAAGTTGTTGCTTTCAGCAAATGCGACCATGACACCTCGGGACTCCTCTGAGCTGAGACCTGTAAACCGTCCGCTGTTGATAAGCTCACCATCGGCTACAGTTGCCTCTTTCTCAACCCCTTGAGGTACTCCGCCTGGTGCAATAACTTCAATTATCGGCAGATTGTATTTTTTCGCGAAAGCATGATCCCTCTCGTCATGAGCAGGAACCGCCATTATCGCCGCTGTACCGTATCCCGCAAGCACATAGTCCGCAGTCCATACAGGTACTTTTTCTCCATTGAAGGGATTTACTGCATATGCTCCGGTAAAGATGCCTGTTTTCTCTTTTTCGCTGGCCACAAGGCGTTCAAGATCAGTTTTCGCGCCGGAAGCCTTAATGTATTCTCCAACATCTTTTTGATACTTCTCTGTTGCAATTCTGAGAAGTTCGGGATGCTCCGGGGCAAGAACACAGAATGTGGCACCAAAAATGGTATCAATCCTTGTTGTATAAACGGGTAGATTAATGGCTCCCTCTTTTTCCGTATCAACTGAAAAGACAATCTCTGCCCCGTGTGATCGACCTATCCAGTTTCTCTGCATTGCCTTGATGTTTTCAGGCCAGTCCAGATCATCAAGCTTATCGAGAAGCCTGTCGGCATAATCGGTGATTTTGAAATACCACTGCGGCAGTCTCTTTTTCACCACTTCGCCACTGCATCTCCAGCAGATTCCCCCCGCTGATTCCTCATTGGACAGAACAATCCTGCAGGTGGGACAGTACATCTGAAAGTTGTCCGACTGATATGCAAGTCCTCTGTCAAAAAGCAGAAGAAAGAAGTACTGAGTCCATCTGTAGTAATCCGGATTACTGGAGTTTATCTCCCTATCCCAGTCATAACCGGCTTCAAAGAGCTTCATCTGTCTTTTGTAATTCTCTGTGTTAACCCGGGTTACTTCTGCCGGGTGCATACCTGTCTTAATGGCATACTCCTCCGCCGGCTGACCAAACGCATCCCACCCCATGGGATGAAGAACATTCTGACCATCCATTCTCTTCTTGCGACAGATAACGTCAGTGGGGATGTAGTTTCTGCAGTGTCCTACAGATAGCCCCGCTCCGGATGGATACGGGAAGTAATCAAGACAATAAAAGTTGCTCTTGCCCGGATCATTCCCGGTCTTGTACAGATCCATTCCCTCCCAGACGGGAGACCACTTCTTCTCTAATTCCTTGAAATTGTAAGTGTTCAATATCAGGCCTCCTGAATTTGTTAAGCGGAAATATACAAAATGAGGAGGGAATTAAGTTCCTTGTTCAGCCTGCGGGCTGAAGGAGAAAGGTCAGTTCTCCATTATTCACAGAGGAAAGGGAACAGCCAGCGCCATTCAGTATCCTAAAAATGATAGCTGCCTCAGTTCCGGAATCAAACCTGCCGGATTCAAGCTGTTGAAAAATCTCATCCTGGGATAATGTCTGAAACGGCTCATTCAGACCATCCAGAGTAAGCAAAACTCCGCGTCCTTCATCGTTTTCCGCGTTCCGGGCTTTAAATGAAACTACACTATCCGGAACTGCAAGTTGACACAACATTGCAAAACACTGGAGGAGAACCTCAGAGATTATTATTACTGCGGGCATTTTGTCACTGAGCGAGAGAGAGGGCGGGCGAAGTCCTTTTTGGGCAAAAATGCTGTGAAGCCGGGTCAGGAATCTGTCAGGATACTCCTCTCTGAAATCATCGGTATTGATCAGAATGGAAAGCCTGAGAAGATGCGATACCCTGGATGCTGTTTCATGCGAATACAGCATTGTCCTTGCAAATCCAGTCAGAGGGTCATCCCTGTCCACAATGTGAAGAATTGAGTTATTCTGTTCAATAGAGTCGGAAGAGAACTGCTCCAGATAACTTCCCAGACCGGTTGAGTACCCACGGATCTCCCTGCAAACAGTTTCTGGAAGATAGTGCGCTCCCCCGGCGCTGGAGTCTTTGCAGGAAAGAAGATCAATTACGGTATCCACTGTTTTCTGATCTACTTCGCCGATCACTTTAATGCGATACTCTCTCCCCCGGATGCGTCTGGTTAGCTGAAAACTCCAATTGGTATGTCGTTTCTCATCTGCCTCCTCTGGAAAGACAGCTGTGTATTCTCTGTCATTACTGAATTCCATAACACCGCTGCCTCCGACTCTGAAACAGACCCGGGATATCGCACGCAGAGTTTCGTGGTGGGATGATGCAGAGAACAGCTCTGTGATTTCCTCCAGGAGCATCATTCCCTGCAGTGCATTCAATCTGCCATCACCAGTTGTAGAAGAGTTTTTGTCTAATGGTATGCCGCAAATCAGGAAGGCTGGATCCCCGTAAAGACCGGCAGTTGCGTTAATAACAGATACATTCCACCTGTGCACACCGGATTTCGATCCATCTTTCCTTCTCACAGCCCATTCTGCCGATACGCTGTTTTCAGGAATACCTGCTCCGGAAGCACGTGAATCAAGTGTAAATCCAGACCCTTCCGGATCAATCAGATTATTGATATCATCATTGTTCACTATCCCGGCCTTTACACCGCAAACCAGTTCCATTGCATGATTCCAGTGATCAACTCTTCCGTCCATACGAATAATTGCTATTGGCAGAGGAATCCCGTTGAAAAGAGTGTTTGCGAGACCTTCATTAAGCTCAAGATATTTCTCAGCGGCTGATCTGGCTGATTTCTCCTGAGTAATATCGTACTGAATCTTAACGAGAGAGGATACCGTATTGAGCAAATCTGAATCTGATTCGGAGAGTGTTGATTCCATCAGGAGAAGATATCCCAGATTGAACACTCCTGTACCAATAGGAAGCACTGTGCAGGATTTGAAATAACCGGAAAGTTTCCCTAATTCAGCTGATGAAATTCTATGCTGTTTATCCCCTTTCCAGACAAACGCAGGAAACCCCAGTTCTCCCAGCTCACCGGCAGGATACTCTTTGGGCCAGTCTCCAGCGCTACCTGTTAGTTTCATTGTTTCATAGGCATCATACAAGTACTGCGCGACAGCTTTCGATCTGGTAACTCGAAGAATACTCTCACAAATACCACCCTCAACCCCGATCTTTGATTCCAGAATTCCTCCGGACATTCTTGATATTCCCAGAAGGCTTTTCTTCAGATGCTCAACTTCTGCCCTGAATAGATTAAGATCGGTTTCGTCCTCGAAGAGACAGACAAAGTTTATGGCCTGGTTCATCTCGTTTCTAACAGCTCTCAGGGTCTGCCGGAGAGTAACCTGTCTGCCATCCTGATTGACGAAGGAAACTACTCCGGATTGTTCCGCTCTCTCTTCAGCAAACAGATGCTCTGAAGCATCATGCACCCATTTGTAAGAATCGGCAGAGAGAATGTCATGAAGCTGAAGACCAATAAGCGACCCTCGGTGCCCTGTAATTCTTGTGAAGCCGGAATTGGACAGCAGTATTCGCAATCTGCTGTCAAGAAGCAGAAGACCAGTTCCAGTTGATTGAAGGTATGCCTGATTGAGCCTGTTCAGCGCACGAAGTCGTTTGCCTGTTTTGTAATTCTCTGTTGAGTCGTGAAACAGTCCTATAACGCCAGGACCGCCTCTGCTGAGAACTCCTTCAACTCTTCTCTCTCCGGATGGTTTGAATTCAACCCTTACCTCATGGCCGAGATGCGCGGAGGATATAACACTATCCCAGTCATACAATATCGGGTTGGGCAAAATATCTGAAGCATTCCTTCCCTTCACATCCGTCTCCCGTGGGCCAAAAAGGTATGTCATTCTCATATTCCATCGAAGGATCGTACCATCGGGAGCAAACCCAACAACCCCACCGGCTATATCGGACACAAGATCATAATCGGCAATCTGCTCAGCAATAATGGTAACACTGTTCCCGTGATCGATCTTCCCGGGGATTATTACAAGGGATAATTTCTCGTCTCTGAGGATTTTTTTACCCTCAATGAGCCCTCTGGCCACAGAATCCGGGAGCATGTCGAATGGATCAGCAGAATGCGAAATCTCATCAGCGTTAATACCAAGCACGGAAAATAAATCGCCATCCACCTTCATTTCACCAGTGGATGGCGCAAATGTCAGCCTTGCCCAGGATTTGGACCCGAAGGACATCAGTTTTTAGCTGCCCAAAAGACAGGAAATACCTAAGGTGAACATAGTAGAGGAGTCGTCCACTCTATCAGACTGTTCACCCGGGAACGCGGTGTTTTTTCTGGCCTTGAATCTGCTCAAAAGCCCTCCGCCTATGACAAAGCGATTAAGCCGCAAATCAAAACCAAGTCCAAAACCCAGACCTGCTCTGTTGGCAACACGGTGATCGTCAAAGCTTACAGAGGTCAGAGCATTCATGTTTTCAGTAAGGGGCATCTGAAAAAACAGATTGCCCATGAAACGATTGTGATCCAGAGGTGAGGTAATTTGAGCCTCAAATCCAACTGTAGTGCTTTTAAGATGCGGGGCAAAGGCACTGGCGCCAAACGCGATAATATCATCCATGTAATCAGTTTCAGAAGAATAGGAGATACCGGACTTGAACATTTCCCCACCTAAAGCAAGACCGGCATGCCAGGCAAAAGCTTTGTCCTCTATGGACCAGTATGCAGATGAATCCGGGATAAGAGTCTGATGGCTGTTGAATTCGTAGTGATAGTCAGCGTTGACCATTCGAACTCCGGCTGAGAAGCCAGCAGATAACTGTCCGCTGATAACAGATGATACACCGGCTAATGCCTCCCATTGCGAGCCGTCAGCCCAGAGCACTGCCACGCCCAGCTCCGGATCATCCGGATCATCATAAACCGTATGAACCCCTTCGTAATCGAATTCGCCGATCTTGGCAATTCCTGCACCTATAACAATGGGACCTGCCGGATAAATTACAGCCGCCGTGCCATTGTCATTTGTCATGATGGTTCTGACAGTTTTTTCAATATCTGTTTGAATTACCCGTTCTGTCCACTGTATGGAAGAGCCGGAAACCTGAATATCAGCGGGCAGAAAAGCAGTTTGAGCAGGATTGTAAAAAAGACTTACCGCTTCAGCCACTCCAAGCGCACGAACGGATCCAAGGGCAGTTGTTGAAGGAGAAAGACCGGGGATAATGGTTCCCTTATTTGTTGAGTCGTAAAACCCGAATCCAGAAGCCTGAGCAACTAGAATGGTAATAATGGCTGAATAAAAGGCGAAGGTTTTCATTCTTTTCTCCAAAAATAGCGGTTTAGAGTTCTATTGTGGCTCCGATTGAAAAAGCTGTGATGATATCATCGATGATTTCAGCCTGAGGGAATCCGAAAACATTTTCGTTTCTACTTTCGCCAATATAATTAAAGGCAGCGCTTAAGTCAGTTCTGCCAAGATCGACAGTAGCCCCCATGAAGATACCCAGAGTCGCATTAGAGTCAGTTCCCCCACTGGAAGAAAGAGTTGCCCCACCCCTGAAATAGAAATTATGGTCCGGATGAATACCCCCGAATACGTTGGCAGACCAAGCTTTGTCCTCCTCCATATCCCAAATCCTTGCTTCCAGCCCGAAGCCGGGAAAATAAGCAGCTATGTTGCCCACATGGACTCCGGCGGCAAAACTTGAGGGACAGTTGTCCGTATCAGAAGCATAAACTGCGCCGAAAGAAGTATTTTCTCCCAGCGGTATGGAAGTGCCGACCCTCCAGGAGAATTCACCCTCTTCCCTGCTCCATTCGTCTGAAGAATCAGGAATTGATTCGTTGAAGTGATGCCGGTAGTATTCGTAATTGATATCACCCATGCGGTATCCGGCAGATGCTCCTATGCTGATTTCACCAGGAATAACTGTAGCAACGCCTGTCGCGGCCTCCCATACTCCACCGCTCACTATCAGATTCTCAAAGCCGGCAATTATTGGTTCAACACCGGTCGTATCAAGAAAGAAGTACTCTCCTTTGTAAGTGTAGTCACGGATCTTGGCAATTCCAAGAGCAAGGTTTGCAGAGCCGGCACTGAAACCTGTCTGAAGACTTGAGGTTCCCAGTCCCGCATAAGTCAATGAGTGTTTGCCAAGCCCGTCATCCACCGTCTGCTTAAGAACAAGCGAACCAATTGAAGCGGAAAAAGATGGATTGTAAATACTCAATTCAGCCGGGTTACCGAAGAGATTCATGCCACCCACATTAACCGACATCACCCCGCCAAACCCTTGCGAGACAACATCAACACCGGGCATAGGACTGCCCAGGCCAAGAGCGGCAGGATAACCATAGCCAAGCGCAGTTAAAGGTAAGAACAGGAGAGCTGTAAAACAGGAAAGCATAAAATTTTTCATTTTGAGTCTCCAATAACTTAAGGGGTTGCTTTTCGTCTCAATAATACACATTTTTCTTGGTGCCAAAAACCCACCAGTTTAGTATGATATTACACTCGAAAGGAAAAGAAAGATGAGAAGGCTATTCCCCTTGCAGTTGATTGCTCTTTGTTTTGTTATTCTGGCAGGAAATGCGCCTGCCATTGATCTCCCTCCCACGGCAGACATGACAACCACACCCTCAGAAGCTGCCACGACTACAGCTTACATAGAAATATGTTTCAGACCAGCTCATGGCCATCCGGATACGAGAGGTTCGATGCTGTTTGACCTTTCACCCTACACGGGATGGACTGCTGAATCAGCAATTCTGAACATTGATGTTTTCTACAAAAGCGGATGCGGTCTGCCAACCACTTTCCACACTTTCGCCGCTACAGAAGAATGGGATGAAAGCTGGACTGAGGCCCACCTCGCCCACGGTACAACAGACTGGGGTACTTTTACTCTTAATGAACTTCAGTGGTACCAGCTTGACATAACCGACCTTGTCAACGCCTGGCTCTCCCAGTCAATAGAAAACTGCGGTCTGGTTTTCGAATCAATTAACAACAACCAGGCAGAGCACAAGTTTTACTCTTTGAACGCCGGTGTTTCAACTGTACGCCCCTACCTTACCCTCACATTCCCCCAGGCACTGCGAACCACCACCTGGGCCGGAGTAAAAACCGCAATACAGTAGAAACTATAAAACGAAAAACCCCTCCTTGTCGTAAGACTTGAAGGGGTTTCTCGTTTGAAAAAAATACTTTAGAAGTTTTCTTTCACATAGTTAAAGCCAGCTTTAACTGCCCTGGCATTCAGGTCAATGATGGCCTGCTTCTTGCCCTTGAAAAGCTTGGGTAGAAGGGTTATCACATCTTCAACCCTGAACATTCCAGTAATGGCCGCATACGCTCCGATATTCACCAGACTCTGAACTCTGATGTTGCCAAGTTCGTCTGCCATTCCGGTTATCGGTAAAGCAAAAACCTTGATGTCCGTTCTTGTCGGCTCAGTATCAATGAGAGTGCTGTTGTAGATCAGTGTTCCTCCCGGAACAACAAATTCTTCGAATTTTTCAAGGCTGGGTCTGTTCATCGCAAGCAGCATACTGGGTTTAACTGCTTCAGCAGCACCGATAATGCCATCCTGAATGTTTACGGAACAATTGGCAGTTCCTCCACGCATCTCGGGACCGTAACTGGGAAGCCACGACACGTTGTAGCCGTATTCGAGTGCCACACTGGCAAGAGCCTGCCCGGTAACCATAATGCCCTGACCTCCAAAACCGGCCACTCTGATGGACATTTTCCTGTACTCATCAGGCACATCGCCCCTGGGGAAATCAACATCCTTCTCTGCGGATATTCCCAGTTTCTCCCATACGGCGGCAGGATCCATAACAGGTACCGGTCTTACGGTGATTCTAGCATCTTCACCCAGATCCTTGTAAACTCCGAGAGGATACAAAGGAACCATCTTTTCTTTTACCCACTCCATACTCTTCACCGGGTCCATCTTCCATCCACTGGGGCAGGATGAAAGAACTTCAACAAGCTGGAAGCCCTTTCTTTCTTTCGCGTTCTTAAGAGCCTTGCGAACCGCTGTCCGGGCCTTCCTGATATGAGGTGCGTCATGAAGAGAAACACGCTCAATGTAAGTAGGAGCAGTGAGCTGGCTGAGTACCTCACATACCTTCATCGGATAACCATCCGTATCAACATTCCTTCCGTAAGGTGTTGTTGTGGTTACCTGACCTGGAAGGGTAGTCGGGGCCATCTGACCGCCTGTCATTCCGTAGATGGCATTGTTCACAAAGAAAACAGCAATGTTCTCTCCCCTGTTTGCCGCCTGAAGAATGTTGTTGCCGCCAATAGCCGCGAGATCACCATCACCCTGATAACTGATAACAACCTTGTCGGGGTTGGCTCTGCTGGTCGCTGTGGCTATAGCCGGAGCGCGCCCGTGGGCAGCCTGGAAGTTGCCTGTATTGAAGTAGTAGTAGGCAAACACACTGCATCCTACAGGACTTATAAGTATTGTCTCATCAACAATATCGAGATCTTCCATAGCTTCAGCGATAAGTTTGTGAAGAATACCGTGTCCGCAACCGGGGCAGTAGTGAGTTCTGTCCTTCTCGGCACCTGGCTTGTGCCTGTAAACATCATTGAAGCCTTTTGGCTTTCTGAGTACTGTCTTCTTCATTATTTTACCTCCCCGTAAAGCTCGGAGATTTTATCAGAAATCTCATCCGCAGAAGGCACATTTCCACCCAGACGGAAGTAGAGATCACTCTTGATCTCTCCGGCAAGGGCAAGGTTCACATCATCAACCAGCTGACCTGTTGAAAGCTCAACGGTAAGCACATTTTTTATTCCGCGCTCAGGAAGTGCAGCGATTTCTTTTTCTGGAAAAGGGAAAAGAGTTATGGGTCGGAAAAGACCGATCTTAAGACCTTTTCTCCTGGCCTCGTCCACAACACTTCGAAGAACTCTACTGACTGATCCGTAGCCGATCAAGGCAATTTCCGCATCATCCATCATGTACTCTTCACATCTGACTTCATTCTCTTCGATAACCTGATACTTCTTAAAAAGCTCCATATTCCACTGCTCAAGCTCATCATGATCAATATAAATGGAGTTTACCAGATTCTTGTTAAGCGGAGTGCCAAATACCGCGTAATCACTCTTGTCTGGTAATTCCTTCACCGGCTCGGGAATAACAACTGATTCCATCATCTGGCCGATGACTCCGTCAGTAAGCACAAAAACAGGAATTCTGTGTTTATCAGCAAGTTCAAAAGCCAGCATGGTATAATCACACATTTCCTGGCAACTGGCAGGCGCAAGCACGATACAGCGATAGTTTCCGTGTCCGCCGCCCTTAACAACCTGGTTGTAATCGCCCTGCTCAGGACCGATGTTTCCAAGCCCGGGACCACCGCGCATGATATCAATAATGACACATGGGAGAGCTGCGCCCGCACAGTAGGAAATGCCTTCCATTTTAAGACTTATTCCAGGTCCTGAACTTCCAGTCATAACCCTCTGGCCACTTCCGGCAGCACCGTAAACCATGTTGATAGCAGAAACTTCGCTTTCGGCTTGAACAAATATTCTTCCCAGCTTTGGGAAAAGTGCGGCGGCTGATTCTGCCACCTCACTTGCAGGCGTAATAGGGTATCCGTAGTAGGCGGTGCATCCGGCCATGGCTGCTCCGTATACTGCGGCATAATTTCCCTTCATCAGCATTCTGGCCATTCTACACCTCCTCATTCGGATTGTAGTTTTTCAGATAAACGGTTATTGCATCCGGCTCGGGACAACTGTAAAAACAGTTTCCGCAACCAACACAGCCACTACCGGTATACTCGGCATAGTGATAGCCTTTGGAATTCAGTTTTGGCGATTCCACCAGAACGTGCATAGGACAGGCGGCAATACATAGTCCGCACCCTTTGCACTTGTCCAGATTCACCTCTGAACGCGGGTATTTGGCTTCGGTCAATTGAGGGACCTCCTTGCTAAGTTTATTATGTAATAACAATTCAATAAATACAGTAAAGCATTTGGCTCTGCGGGCTTCTACAATGGCATTCTACCAGCCGGAAGTCAAGCGTAAGGGATACAGAAATCAGTATCTCAAGCTGACTGGCAATCTGCGTAAGTGAATAACTGAAAGTGAGAAAGAAAGTGATTTCATGAAACCGCAGAGGCTAAAGTCTTTTCCGCCATTTGCCCTGAATGCAGACATAGCCCTGCATCTCCAGTTCAATCTCATCACCGATCCAGCAATCTATTGTTATACTCTGCATTCCCCTTCTTTTCATCACCGTTTCAAGCTGCTTGAGAAACTCGTGCGGCATTGATTCAATGGAGATTGTTTCAACGGTAACAGCAGAACCGGTCTCACCTGTCAGCAGGATTCTTCCTGAAATCTGTCCGCTTACCTCCACACGGTAAGCACCATCCTGCTCTGCCGCAAGCATCGGGAGAAAATCTTGAATTGCGCTATTCATTTTTGCTTTGCTTACTCTGAGTGCCGACAGGTAAATCAGAAAGAAAAGAACTCCGCCAATCCACCAGTTAAGGGTTCCAGAGATGGCAAGTATTGTGCAAAGTACTGCGTGAGTAAGAAGAACTGATCCAAGTGTCATAGCGAGTATTCTGGATTGCTGCTCTGAAAAGAGTCCTTTTCCAAACCCGCCTGCCATTCGTGAAATGATATTTTTACCGGAAAGGACTGATACCGCCAGAATCACACCAAAGACCAGCTCCATGAGGATAAGAGTGCCCCCGGGATAGTCAACAAGTTCACCCAGTGCAGTGATCCCGGCGAAAAGCAGTCCTTCAACAATCAAACCCGGCTTTTTCTTCTTAAACAAAAGCAGAACACCAAATGCGAGAAGACCTGCTGAAGCACCGGCTGCAGCCGAGGCAAGCCCGTCCCAGAGCAAATCACCGAGAAGGAACAGAGCAAGAACAAGCAGTTCGGGCCAGAGTTTTTTCATAATGCAATTACCCTAAATGCACAGCATTGGAGCATAAGACTTATATAGAAGCAAAACAAAACCGGGTTGTGCCCTAATTCAAGCCATACATAGCTTTAATAAAGGCCCATGAACTACCCTGCAGCGCAAGGGAAGTTTCATCCGTTATCTCTATATCGTCAAAGGAAAGTGCCATCGCAGCAGAGCCACGCGAGTCGGAACCAAATCCAAACAAGGCAAAAACACCCGGATCCTGAAAAGAATTATCTGTAGCTGTAAGATCCCATACATCAGGCTCATTCCCGGCATCACCGATCCAGCACTTTCCACCGATCAGATTTCCGTTCATCTCAAGCCTTAGCCAGTATTCCTGCCCCGAGGTGAAAGTACCCGGTTGATAGGCAAGCACCTCACCCTGTGCTATTCCTTCTACTTTAACAAGAATCAAACAGCTGGTAGATCCACTTTTGTCTATTATTAAAGCATATCCCCGTGTCAGAATAGCATCTGCTCGTCCAACTACTCCAACCATAGTACCTTCGTTGAGTACCACATTTGCCCTGCAAGAATAGTCTGGCACACTCATGACCCCTGTAAGATCGCTATTCAGAGAAGCTCCCCATACTGTGTCCGGGGCTGTGTGTGTAAAGCAGTACCGCCCTGACTCTACGGTATATGAAGCTCCAGAGGATACTTCGAGCCAACCGTCTGCATTGCCATCATTGAAGTCATCACTTAAAAGTACTGCTGAAAAAGAGGATGTACTCATGAAAATAAGTGATATTATTACAATTTTCATAGTTTCTCCTGTCTCAAGACTGTCATATTCTTTCCAGTATCTTCTACTTAACCAACTCCAACCTCATGATAACGATAATTCAGTTGTTTATGCAATGTCAACCTGCCTGCCTGCACCTGCCTTTGCATTATGTAAAAATTCTACGCTTACCCATGAGTGGCTCCTTTTCCATAAAGCTTGATCATGCACTCAGGGCATATTCCGTGAGTAATCTTTGCGTCAGAATGCTCGGAAATATAGGATTCAATCTGCTGCCAGTAGCCGTCATCATCCCTGACTTTTTTACAATTCGCGCAAATAGGAAGCATGCCCTGAAGTGTCCTTACATGCACAAAGGCCTCGCGAAGCTGATCATTCATTTTTAAAAGCTCAACATTCTTCAGACGATAGATCTCGGCTTCCTTTTCCTTCTTTTCAGTTTCGAACTGTACCTGAAGCCCCGCTATCTTATCCATGCTCTTCTCGTTCAGGTGCTTTTCCATACAAGTGTTTAATTCCCGGGAGTGCATCAGCGCTTTCCGCAGATCCCCCTTCGTCTCGTACAGGTTCGCTATGTTCTTCAGGCAGAGAATTTCCCAGTCTTTCAGCTCAAGCTTCCTTGTTATCTCCAGCCCTCTGGTAATAAGTTCCTCGGCTTTATCAAGAAGTCCCAGCCTGGTGCATACACCACCTGCACTGCCGCAAGTGTAGGCAACCAGCCGCTTGTTGCCCATCTCCTCAAACAGTTCAAGGCTTCTTATAAAAAAACTCAGGGCTGATTCGTTATTACCCAGGTCTTCCTGCAAACTTCCCAGATTGCTCAGTGTACTGGCGATACCATTTTTATCTTCAAGGTTCTCCCTGATTTCAAGAGCCTTCTGGAAGTACTCCCTGGCCTTGTCCAGCTCTCCCCTTTTCCCGTATACCGAACCAATGTTGTTGTAAAGGTATGCCAGCTTCTTCCGGTCGCCTGACTCCTCCAGAATCTTTTCCGCGAATGCATATGATGACAGTGCCAGATCAAGGCGAAGCAGGCCGCTGTAGCATGCGCCTAAATTTAAGTGGCAAAGAGCAAGTTCATCTTTACCCGCGCCACATTCCTGTTTCCCCCTGAGAGATCCGTGGTAGTGTTCAAGAGCCTTGTCAATCATACCCTGAGACCAGTAAATGCGAGCCATAACACTGAGAGTTGAAGCTATTCCGTTCTTATCCTCGAGTTCCTCGTAGATCCTCATGGATTTCCGGGAATACAACATGGCTTCTTCATAGTTCCCGGACTGGTGATTTATAGATCCAAGCAAAGAACAGCTCTTGGCCATGTCAGTAAGAAGCCCCAGTTTTTTCGCAAGATCCTTTGCTTCCAGAGCACAGGCTTCTGATCTATCGGGATTTGAATGAAGATAGTGGTAAGCAAGTTTGTTTAGTGCCGCAGCAAGTTCTGAACCGGCAGGCTTCAGTCTGAGTTCTTCAAGCTCTTTTTCCAGAGCTGTCATTCCCTCATTTGCCTTACCGTGTACTCTCCATAACCTCTTCAAAACAACCATCCTCCTTCAGAGCGGAAAAAGATGTCTCAACTTCTACCGATTTTTCTGCCTGAAGCATAATATCTGTTCATCTGACAGGAGTCAACCAAACTGTCATCCAAACTTCCGGCAGTTAAAGCCGGTGTTTTCACGGATTGAAGGGGGTTTCACTTATAGAAGCGATTTTGTCCAGAAAGTCGCGGCCCAGACGACGGGCTGTCATCTCACCTTTTGTACGGCACTTTCCCGTGAGAATGCGACCAAGCATTTTCAAGGAGCTAATGGGATGGCTGAAGAATCTTGTTGTGTAGTAGTGCAGGTAAGTGCCAATGCGAAACCTGTTCAGCTTTTTATAATCTTTTCTCCATACCGGGGAAAAGCACAGGTCATCCATTTCGGTGAAGCCCTGCAGTTCAGGACTGTCCATGGAAGGAGTGGCTGGGAACGGTGTCATTATTGGCATAATAACTTCCTGAACACCCGCTCTTGCCAGTTTTCTTATGTATGCTCTGGTTTCCCTTCTGTCTGAAGAAATCTCTCCCGGTGTACCGGCCACGAAAAAGCAGCAGGTGGCGATTCCCAACTCTGAAGCCTTCTTAATAAGTGTTGGAACACGCTGAATATCAGCTATCTTGTTCATAAGTTTAAGAACACGAATTGAACCTGATTCAGGCGAGAGGGAAAAGTACCTGCAGCCCGCATCTGCGAGAAGTTTTATCAGATCCTCATCAAGGGTTTCCATCTTGAGCCCCGACGGGAAGCAGAAGGTGATGTTCATCTTTCTGTCCAGGATACCCCGGCAGATATCCTCAACCCTCTTCCTGTCTATTGCGAAGTTTTCGTCCTGAAGATGAAAATCTCTAACCTCGTACCGGTCAATGTGAAACTGAAACTCCTCAAGAACCTTTTCAGCGCTCTTCGCCAGCCAGTGCCCTCCACACATCTGAGGAGCCTGGCAGAATGAACATTTGTACGGACAGCCCCTGGATGTAAGAATATTCATGTATTTAACGCCGCGCATGGCCGGACCATGCCCGTAACCCAGTTTCCAGTAGTTCTCCAGAGGAAGAAGATCCACCGCCGCAAACGGCTGAGAATCCAGATCCAGGGTGTACTTTTCTTTCCTGTCAGCGAAAAAGTCCGAAGAGACAAGACCATCCAGAGAAGCGAGCTCTGTATTGCCGTCAATATATGATAACAGAGCAGGAACGCGCTTCTCTCCCTCGCCCAGTACAACAAAATCCGCTCCGGCCTTTACAAAATCATCAGGAACGAAAGTGGTGTGATAACCCCCGACCAGCACCGGTCGTTCCGTATTCCTTCTCTTCAGCTCCCGAACAATCTCCAGACACATAGAGTGTTCACTGGCACAGTGAACGGAAACACCGGAAATAGCGTCATCCGGCACCCTGTCCGCTATTTCGGAGGGCGTGAGCCCTCTTGCTCTGAACCGTTTTCGGAAGGTGTAGAAACGGTGGGGAGCCTCGCCGTAAGCATCTATTATGCTTACATCGTAACCGGATTCCCTGACGCTGGCAGCCAGGTAAGCAAGTCCTGAAGGAATTCCGGGAATGCTTCCGTAAAAATCAGCCTTGAGATGAACCACGGGCGGGCGGATCAGTATGAATTTCATGTCAGTACAGCTGGGGTTCTACCGGCTTCTTCATGTACTTTGCCGTTGCCAGCAGAAGAAAGCCGTTTATGTATTTTTTCAGATCAAGAAGGCTCTTCATTCTTCTGATTTTTTTCCAGATAAGTTTGGGCCGGAGATAAAATCTGCGGTGTCCCTCTTGAATAAGGAAGCGTATCTGATCCTCGGTGAAGCCCTCGGGCACAAATGACACGTTCTTGAAGTTGAATCTGTCTTTAGTGAATTTCGCCGGTTTAATCTTCCCGTCAATCAAATCCTGATACACTTCGCTGCCGGGCAGAGGAGTCAGATTAACGAAAACAGCGTAATCAAGATCAATAGAACAGGCAAACTCAATTGTCTGAAGCCCTTCTTCAAAAGTCTCTCCGGGGATACCGAACATGAATGTTCCGTATGCCTCCATACCCAGCTTGCTGGTCAGGTTGACCGCAGTTCGGATCTGCTCCACTCTGGTTCCCTTTTTTAGAGTATCCAGGTTTTTCTGCACACCGCTCTCAATACCATAAAGAATTCTCCAGCAGCCTGCTTCTTTCATCCTGCGAAGCAACTTCTCTGACACCCTGTCCACTCTGGCGTTCACAGCCCAGTCAACATCCAGTTCCCTGTTTAAAATCTCGTCGCAGAACTCAAAAGCACGTTTTTCAGAAAGAGTAAATGTGTCGTCCCAGAAGGCTATATCTTTGACGCCCTGCTCCTTCACCAGCCATTCAATCTCATCAACGATGTTCTTTGCTGACCGCATCCTGGTATGTCTGTCCGTATGGCAGAAAGTGCAATGGTAGGGGCAGCCCCTGGCACCGATGATATTGGCGTGGGGAAGCCTGTTGTAAAATGTGGGACTGGGCAGGTATTCGCTGGGAGGAGCAAGCTGATGAGATGGCATGGGCAGCAAATCAATGTTTTCTACTGTTCCCCTGTCGGGAGTCTTTATCAGCTGCCCTTTATGGAAAAAAACCAGACCGGGCACTTCAAGGGGAATTTCTTTTTTCTTAAGGTGATTCATCAGTTCGCGCATTGTGTGTTCACCCTCACCTTTAACCACATAGTCAATGCCGTCACACTCTTCAAAGCACCTTTCCTGCCAGAGGGTCGGGTGGATTCCTCCAACCACCACAGTTGCATCAGGAAAGTGCTTTTTCATTTCAGTAATCATCCATCTGGAGTTCTCCCAGTCAACACTGGTCAAAGTTACGCCGATAACGTCGGGCTTCAGCTCAAGCAGTCTTTTCATGGCATTCTCGAAAGTAAAGAAGAGCCCCTCAATGTACTGAACATCGTGCCCGTCCTCTATCATGTATGGAGCAAGATAGAGAAGAGATGGAGACGGCACCACATTTACAAGCGGCTTTATCCTGAGCCACCTGAACAGTGGAATCCTGACATTCATAAAATCGTGCTGGTCCTGTTCCCAGCACGCCGGCATTGTTAACAGTACGATCTTCATGATCCGCTGAATATATTCAGCCTTTCATGCGATGTCTTCAGTCAGCATCACTCCGGAGGTAAAATTGAGTCTGTCAATATCAATAATTGTCCCCGCCTGGAATGCAGGTAAAACTATTCGCAACTGCCTTGATTCCATTCGTGAACAGACTGTCAGCCCTCTGGAGATCATACTTGTCGACGACGGATCCTGTGACGATACAGCAGCTAAAGCCGGTGAATTTGATGTAAAGCTGCTCAATACCGGAGGCCGCAGAGGCCCCGCAACTGCAAGAAATATGGGTGCATCCGCTGCTGCCGGCGATGTAATACTGTTTCTGGACTCGGATGTAGTTGTGCCCGTTGATCTGATTGAAAAAGTTGCGGCTCATTTTAAAGATGAATCGGTATGGGCTGTTCAGACCCTCTACACACCAATCTGCCCTGCTGCAGACATGGTTTCACAGTATCAGAACTACTACTACTACTTCAGTCTTAACAGGATGCCCGAAGGCAGTACAGCCACCTTTGCGACATGGTGTTCAGCAGTAAGACGACACCGGTTCAAAGAAATCGGCGGTTTTAATGTACGAATCCCCGAGCCAACGGTTGAGGATGAGGAACTGGGATACACCATTGTGGAGAACTCTGGAATCATCATACTCGATAAAACAATTCAGGTTGCGCATCTTGCATCATACACCCTTGCCCAGTTCACAAGCAGAAGGCTGAGAATGTCAAGGGCTCAGGCAAAGAGCGGATGGAGGCAGATCAAGAAAAGACTCCTTGCCCGATACATCAATGTACACGAATCGGGAACACACCACAGCAGATGGGTTGTGCTTTCAATACTGCTGGTTCTCATAGCCCAGTTCTGTCTTCTCTGGAGCCTGCTTTCATTTTCTCCCGCTCCCCTGATTCCAGCGGTTTTCCTGCTGGTTTCAGCACTGACGTGCCACTGCGCCTTTCTGACTGGATGCAACAGGAACCTTAAAAGGAATGTAACCCTGACCTTTGCTGTTCTCTGTCTCTATGATATGGCTGTGCTTGGCTGGGGAATAGTGCATGGATCCATTCAGTACATGTTTGGGAAAAAGTACTGATCAAATCTTTTTTGTGATGAAACGCCAGAGGGTATGAAGCACACTGAAGCCGTAAGGAATCGGCTTCAGACTTGAATAGCCTTCTCCATGAATAGTAGGAATGGGAATTTCCCTGACAACCAACTTTGCTCTTATTGCGCCCACCAGCATCTCGGAATCGAAGTTGAAAGTGCGGGAATACTTGTGATATGGTATCTGTTCAAGAGCTTTTCTTCCGTAGGCTTTGTAACCGCTGTGATAGCAGCTCAGGTCTGCTCCGAAAAAGGTATTTTCCACCCTGTTCAGTATCACCGTTCCCCAGTACCTGCTCTGGCTCATTCCGCCGTCACGCATATCGCCGTGCATTGTGCGACTGCCACCAACTACATCCGCGCCTGATTCCAGTGGTGTGATCATCTTCAAAAGAAAGTCCGGTGGATACTGCCCGTCGGAGTGAAGCATGACAACACTGTCAGCTCCATTCTTCAAAACCCAGTCGAATGCGGTTTTCTGCGCTTCTCCGTAGCCTCTGTTGTCAGGATGATCCACAACAACGATCTTTTTAAACTCCTCAGATAAAGATCTTCCCAGTTCCCCGGTGGAATCCGTTGAACCGTCATTCACAATAAGCAGTGTCTCCAGCTTATCCCAGGCATCTGAAGGAATATTCCTGATAACACTCTCCATAAGCTTTTCCGAATTGTATGCCGGCATGAAACAGATGTGACGCAAATTATCTCCTGTGGTCTCTTTGATAAACAATTTTTACTGAAGCAGAAGTGATAATCATTCCAGTGACGAAAAACAAGTTTCTGGAC
Source organism: Candidatus Sabulitectum sp. (assembly GCA_021107435.1). GTDB lineage: Bacteria > Fermentibacterota > Fermentibacteria > Fermentibacterales > JCC-6 > Sabulitectum. The sequence goes on from JAIOSV010000031.1 coordinate 50,379, forward strand.
GAAACCTGTTTCGCGATTATAATCAAGCAGGAAAGTCGGATTCCCGAAGCAGGAGGCAGACATGGGCAAAGAAAAATCATCTCTGGAAACCGCTCTCGGCAAACTCCCCGGAGGAGCTGTACTGGATGTGGCAACAGGCGCCGGCAATTTCGCTTCAGCTATGGAACACTGCTTTGCTAACTGTTATTCAGTAATCGCCATCGACTCCTCAGCAGGATCGCTCAAGCTTATTAACGAAAGGATTGAATCGGATAAAATTCTTCCTGCCGCGATGGATGGCAGTCTTCTTGCTTTCAAGGACGGGACATTCAATACTGTTGCCATTTCAAACTCCCTCCATCACCTGAATAATCCTGATGCGATTCTGCGGGAAATGATGCGCTCTCTGGCTCCCGGAGGTCACTTCATAATAATGGAGATGTTCCGGGACGGTGATCAAACATCATCACAGCAAACCCATACCATGCTTCATAACTGGTGGGCCGCTGTAGACTCAAGGAATGGAGTGGTCCACAATCCCGTGTTCACACAGAAGGAATTGAAGGAGCGGGCGGAAAACATCGGGCTGACAGAACTGGAATTCCATATCAATGAAGATCTGAGTGGAAATCCCTTTGATCCCGAGTTGATGAGTTATCTGAGCAAAGCTCTTGATACTTATGAAAAACGCGCCGCAGACATGGAAGATCTTATGAAACAGGGAAGAACTGTCCGCAGATACCTGAAAAAACACGGGTTTACCGGTGCAAGAGCCCTGATTGCCGTGGGAACTAAATCCTGCTAATTGCCAGCTTCCGGATGATTCTCCGGAGCCCAGTCCGGTTTCATATCTCTTTCAGGAACAAGTCGATTGGCCAGTTCCTCTGTCCATTGTTCCACGAATCCTGTTCGACCCTCCATGTAGAAAAGGTACCCATTCCTGCCATTGAATATCCCCCGGAGATGCTCCATGTCCTCCCCCGCAGTCTGATGGGCACAAAATATGATTTCTCCATTCAGGAAAGGATCGGTGGCCAGCAGCCCGCTCATGATGTTGGGATAGCCGTGTTCACTTGCCTCCATAAATACAACCGCGGGAGGAGCAACCTCTCGCCGGGCAAGCTCAACCGGTACTGAGTCCACCGTCTGCCATGGTCTGCTCCTGAGTCTGATACCATCAGGAATGTAGACCATAAGTGTTGAGACCACATACAGTCCGGCAATGGTCAGAGACGCCCGTTTCCCCCACTTCTTCACAAGTACACTGAAACCCGCTGCTGTAAGAAGAACAAAGGCTGGAAGTGCGGTGTAATAGTGCCTGGGCCCGTAGTCAATAGCGGAACAATAGTGGATAAACATGAACGGCACTATCATAAGAATCGCTGTGTAGAGAGGCCATGTTCTTTTTCGCAGTTTCCGGTCAAGAAGGATTGCACAAGCTGGAATCAGCGAGAGGAAAGGCCATCCCAGAAGGATTGTACTGCCGGCACCTGCCTGCTTCAAAACATTGAGCAGGCCGCGAAATGGTGTATGAGCGTGGTCTCCGTATTCCGGAAACCATGCCCTGTTTTCTCCAAACCCCATTAGACCGCCGCCTCTTGCAAGGTTGTATGCCGGAGAAAGAGGGTTACCGCTGTAATGGTTGTTGGAAATCAGAAAAAAGCCCACTGGAAGCAAAGCACCTGCGGCAATTCTTAAAAGCACAGGAATTGCATCTCTTCTGAGTTTTACAAAAAGAACAAGGGTTATTGTGATAGACCAGGGCATGATTGGATAGGGCTTTGTATTCAGAGCAAGCCCCAGAAGAAAACCGCAGAAAAGTTGATTAAGCAGACTTTTTTCCTGAATCCCTCTGACCAGGAAATACAATGCCCAGGTAACAAACAGCAGACTGGTGTTATGGGCCATGTGACTTGAGCTCATAAAGAGAAAGTATGGAGACAGAGCCATTACAACTGTACCGAGTCTTGCGGTTTTCTCTCCTGCCAGCCTCCGCATCAGCAGAAATGCTCCCAGCAGTGCAATAATAGATTCAAGCGGCCCCATAAGAAAAGAAAGACTGACTGCTGTAAAAGGTGCCATAAGAAGGGAATGCATTGGAGTGTACATGACAAACCACTGCCCTTCCCTGAAGATGAAGTGCCTGAAAGGAAAAAGGTCTCTGGGGCAGTCTACCTCCGGAATTGGAGCCGCGGTTTCGCCTGCGGCAAATATCCTGCTCTGAAAAAGGTAAGCAGCCTCGTCTCCCCCTTTCGGGATGCCCTCCAGAGGGCCAGTCGCCATGAACAGAGTAAAGAGAAGAACGAAAAGAAGAACTGTCGCCACAAAAGCTCCGGTGGAAACATTTCCTGCGCCGGACAACACTTTTTTTACCGGATCTATCTTGAATGTGCGGGCTCCCCATAAAGCAAAGGCCAGTACTGCAGGCAGTAAAATTAAAAACTGCACTGCTTTATCCGCAGGACCCTGAAGTCTGAAACCGGAATTCGCATACACTGCAAATCCGGTAAAAAGGACAATAGTTGTAATGGGGAGAATGAATTTTCTCATCAGTATCTTCTTCCTGCAAGAAAAGTAAATACCGCAGCCATCGTTGCCGGAACAATGAGAAGAAGATCAGGGAGGATGAACATACAGGCCCTGAGCCCTCTGAAACCTCCATCCTGAATGGCGTGAAGTTTGAATGATGCCTGCCCTGCGGCAGTGATCGCAAGTCCGGCTGCCGCAATAAGCATACCCTGTGCTGATCCTGCTGCCCACATCAGAAGTCCGATAATGAAAATCCAGGAAAATACTGCCCCGGAAAGCACTGGAATCATTTCTCTGAAGCCGGCAACACTTATTGAAGGCGCGCCTCTGGAGCGGTCTCTTCGTAAAATGTAAAGAGCCTTTGCCCTCATCATGTTCCACTCGTAACTGAACAGCTCCGCCGTGGTGTACTCCCGCAGATGGAAGATCTCAATTTCGGGGGCAATGACTATTTTCCCGCCTTTCGCCCAGAGTCTCTCCGAAAAGTCAGCATCCTCAATTGTGGCTCCGGCAATGTTTTCATCGAACCCTTCCAGCTCCCTGAATACATCTGTTTTAACTGCGAAAAAGAAGGTACCGCAACCCTTGATGTAAGGTCCGCGAATGCGTCTTGTGAATGTATGGAAGTAGTAGTAATTCTTGTAGAATGTCGCAGCGGATTCCCCAACTGCATTTCTGCTGTAAACTGCCTGAACTGCCTGAACATCTGCGATTCTCTCTGCAAGCTGTTCTCTCCATCCCGCCGGTGCCACAGCATCAGCGTCAACGAACAGAATCCACCCGGTTTCAGCAAGGAAGCCTCCAGTATTTCTTGTTCCGGCTGCCCCGGTTTCTCCTGTACTGGGAACGACTTCTATTTCCAGTTCACCGAGCAGAGAACGGGAGTTATCTGCAGATCGGTCATCCACCGCGAGAATCCGATCTCCCGGAAGAAGTTCCCTCTTCAAAGGTTCAATAACCCTTTTCAGGGTGCTGGAATTGTTGTGTACAGGAACCACGACTGTGATACTCACGAAGATCAGCCCTTCGGTTTAACCAGCTTGTCTATCTGCTGCCCTACCATCTGAGTAAGACTCCAGGCACCGTGAAACATCGCCCTGAGCTGAAACGGGGACATGAGGTTTCTCAGCCTGTAAAGAATGAAGGCGGGGCGGAGGAAATAGCGAATGTACGCCAGTCTTCTAAGCTCCATGATATCGTCAGCGGTCATGCTGAACGGTACAAAGCATGGTCTGTCCAGAAGCATTCCCTGATCGTCGAGATTGCTGGACATCCTGCCGAACTTGCCCTGCATGACACCTTTGTAGAGAGGAGTGCCTGGAAATGGAGTGATGGGGAAAAATTCAACGGTAAAGCTTCCAAGTTCTCTCGCAAAATCAATTGTTTCAAGACCTTCTTTGAATGTCTCCCCCGGAATACCGAATATGTAGGTTGTGTGAGTCTTTATTCCCACGCTGTGAGCAAGTTTCACCGCGACTCTTATTCGATCAATGGTTTCAAATTTCAGCAGAGTATCCAGATTCTTCTGAACACCGCTTTCCACCCCAAAGTTAATGCACCAGCAACCGGCGGCCTTCATGGCCCTGAGTAATCTTTTGTTAACGGCGTCTGCCCGGCAGGAAACCCACCATCTGACATTCACATTCCTTTCGATCAATTCTTTACAGAATTTGTAAACATGATCGTGATTAAATGTGAAATGCTCATCCCAGAATTTAATCTCTCTTACGCCGTAGTTCTTAACATAGCTTTCTATCTCGTCAACTATCTTCTCAGCACTTCTCAGGCGGATGTGTCTGCCGTACATCTTGTAGCAGTAGATGCATGACCCGTCACACCCCCTGCTGGCAATCATCTGCATGGCTGGAACAGTAGAAACCTGCTCGAAGCTGGGCCAGTACCTTTCCATCTCGCAAAGCTCTACTGCGGGGAAAGGCAGGTCATCCAGATCCTGAATCATGGATCTTTTTCCTGTGTATACAATGTTGCCTTTTTTATCACGGTAAAACAGTCCTGTAATTCCGCTGATATCTCTTCCCTCAGCTACGGAATCAACCAGTTCTCCGGTGGTGATCTCACCCTCACCGGCAACAATCACATCAAGTGCGTCGCACTCATCCATGAGTCTTTCAGGCATGGCTGTGGCGCCGTGTCCACCGATAAAGGTAAATATCTCAGGATTGTCTCTCTTAACATCACTGATAAAGGTGGAAGCCTGATCCCATAGAAGGCTGATTACATACACGCCAATTGCGTCGGCCTTGAAATCGCTGACCATTTGACGCATTCTGTCATTTGTATAGAAAAAGCCCTCAAGGAATTTAATCTGATGCCCGCGGTCCCGAAGAGCCGCTGCAATGTACTGAAGCCCGGGAGTGGGCCAGCAGCCGCTGATCCCCCGGGTGTCTCTGGCTCTTATGTCATCAGGTCCCCAGGGAGGAACAACAAGCGCGATTCTCAAATGAAACCCCTTCCGGCAGAAGTGGGAATATGCAGATTAGGAACGCGTCCGACAATACAGCACTGGCATTATTCAGGTATGAAAACCAGGGAATCTCCATCCAGGTCTATCCTTATTGTGCTGCCCTCGGGAATCTCTCCCTTCAGAATAGCCTCAGCCAATCTGTTCTGAATCTCCCGCTGAACAACTCTTTTCAGAGGTCTTGCTCCGTAAGCCGGATCGTATCCCAGTTCAGCAAGATGGTTGAGAGCACTCTCTGATGCGGAAATTGAAAGATTCTGACCGGCGAGAATAGAGTTAAGTCTCTCCAGCTGTATTAAGACAATACCCCGAATCTGTTCACGTGAAAGTGAATCAAAGATTATGACTTCATCAATCCTGTTGAGGAACTCAGGCCGGAATCTCGCTTCAAGCTCCTGTGTTGCCCTTCTTTTCCTCTCCTCAGGCGCAAGCTCTCTGCCGATAGTTCCAATCCAGTCACTGCCCAGATTTGATGTCATTATGAGCACAGAATTGCGGAAATCCACAGTTCGGCCCTGGCCGTCAGTGAGTCTTCCCTCGTCAAGAATCTGAAGAAACACATTGAATACATCAGGATGTGCCTTTTCTATCTCATCAAACAGAACTACAGAGTAAGGCTTTCTGCGAATGGCTTCTGTGAGATAACCGCCTTCATCATAGCCTACATAACCCGGAGGAGCTCCAATAAGTCTTGATACTGAGTGCTTTTCCATGAACTCGCTCATATCCACTCTTATCATGGCTTCCGGACTGTCAAAAAGAAAATCGGCAAGACTCTTCGCTAGCTCGGTCTTACCCACTCCGGTAGGTCCCATGAAGATGAAACTTCCCAGGGGCTGATTCGGGTCCTGAACTCCTGCCCTGGCTCTGCGTATGGCTCTGGACACAGAGCCCACGGCAGCGTCCTGCCCGACCACCCTCTTTTTCAGGCCTTCCTCCATGTGAAGAAGTCTTTCCCGCTCTCCTTCCAGCATTCTGGAAACAGGAATACCGGTCCATCTGGAAACAACCGCCGCTATCTGTTCCGCAGTTATCTCCTCTGTAAGCATAGCTCCGTTTTCCTGAAGAGCCGAAAGGTCTTTTCTGGCATTTTCAAGCTCATCGGCTACGGTTCGGAGATCACCGTATCTTATCCGCGCAACCTCAGAAAGATCACCAGTTCTTTCTGCCTTCTTCTCCTGAATCCGAAGATCATCCAGTTTCCTGGAAAGCTCTCTTGTTCTGTTAATGGCTTCCCTTTCGTTCTTCCATCTTGCCTCCAGGGCAGAAAACTCTTCTCTGAGATCCGCAATTTCCTTTTTTACATCACTGAGTTTGATTTTTGAAGCCTTGTCCCTCTCCCGTTTCAGTCCTTCACCGGCTATTTCAAGTCTGGTAATCTGTCGTTTGAGGGCATCAACCTCGGCTGGCATACTGTCTATCTCGATCCGAAGGCGACTTGCTGCTTCATCCACAAGGTCAATTGCCTTGTCAGGCAGAAACCGGTCGGAAATGTATCTGTCGCTGAGAGTGGCAGCAGCTATCAGTGCAGGGTCCTGAATGTGAATTCCATGATGAACCTCGTATTTCTCCCGAAGACCTCTCAGGATGTTGACTGTGTCCTCTACTGAAGGGGGTTCCACCAGAACAGGCTGGAATCGCCTCTCCAGAGCGGCATCCTTCTCAATGTACTTTCGGTACTCATCAAGAGTTGTTGCTCCTATGCAGTGCAGATCTCCTCTGGCAAGAGCCGGCTTGAGCATGTTCGCGGCATCCACTGCACCCTGTGCTGCTCCTGCGCCAACCAGCGTGTGCATCTCGTCAATGAAAAGAATAACCCTTCCCTCGCTGGCCGATATCTCCGAAAGAACTGCTTTAAGCCTCTCTTCGAACTCACCCCGGAATTTTGCCCCGGCAATCAGTGAACCCATGTCAAGCGCCATAAGACTTTTATTCTTAAGAGTCTCGGGAACATCACCTTCTGCAATTCTTCCTGCAAGGCCTTCGGCAATAGCAGTTTTACCGACACCCGGTTCACCAATCAGAACTGGATTGTTCTTTCTGCGCCTGCAGAGTATCTGCATTGTTCGCATAATCTCGTCGTCTCTACCTATAACCGGATCCAGCTTCTGTTGTCCTGCAAGAGCCGTGAGATCCTTTGTGTATTTTTTCAGAGCCTCATAGCTGTCCTCTGCGTTCTCGCTTGTAACTCTTGACGAACCTCTTATCTCAGAAAGAGCCTCAAGAAAATTCTGTTCATTTATTCCAGTTTCCTGAAGAACATCAGAAGCCTGCCCCCGGACAGAGAGGATACCCATGAAGAGGTGCTCACTGGCGACAAAATCGTCCTTCATTCTTTGGGATATCTTCTCTGAGTCCTTAAGAACGTTCAGAGTAATACGTGACAAAGCCGGCTGCGCTCCACCGGAAGATCGGGGAAGGTTGCTCAAGGCTTCTGTAATCCCTCCAGCCAGCGTGGAAAGCTGCACTCCAAGCCTATTCATTATTCCGGGAATTGTTCCGGAATCATCGTTAACAAGTGCCGAGAGTATATGCAGCGGGGTAACCTCCGGGTTACCGGCAGAAGAAGCTGAGTTGATTGCTTCGGTAACTGCCTCTCTGGCTTTAATGGTAAGTTTCTCAAGTGTCATGTTTTTCTCCTTTTACCATTTACATTAGCAAAACTCAGGCCAAGAGATAGCGCTATATATTATCTTATTTAAACTAATATCATCACACATCATAAAAAAAAGCTGTATGCTGCGCCGAAATGACACGGTCTCCCGAGACCATTGCAAATGGTATGGAATATTCGCTCCGGCATGACCATCTCTTTACCGTCGATTTCATTTGTTGTAGCTTTCAGCCATGAGTGCCGCAATCATACAATGCAATCCGGAGGTAAAAATGGCCAACATCGGAGTAGTAGGACTTGGCTACTGGGGTCCTAATCTTTTGAGAAACATCATATCCAGCAGAAGAAGCGACAAAATCGTGATTTGTGACAAGGATCCAGGACGTTTAAGCAAGATAGCAGAGAGATTTCCAACCTGCCGCAAAACTCTGGACGCCACAGATATCTTCAATGATCCTGATATCGATGCAGTGGTAATCGCTACCAGCGTCTCCAGTCACTACCCTCTGGCAATGGCGGCGATGAAAACAGGCAAGCATGTTTTTGTGGAAAAACCATTCGCAGAGGATACAAAAAAAGCAGAAGAGATGGTGCGATACGCAGAAAACAACGGACTGGTAACCATGGTCGGTCACACATTCCTCTATTCTCCTCCTGTGCTGAAGATCAAGCAGATCCTTGACAACAAGGAACTCGGCGACATCAGATTCATCACAAGCAACAGAGTTAACCTTGGATTGCATCAAAAGGATGTCTCTGTTATCTGGGATCTTGCGCCTCATGACTTTTCCATGCTTTTCTACTGGCTTAATGAGGAACCAAACTTCGTTGAAGCTTTCGGGCATGACTATGTTTTGAAAGGTATTCCTGATGTAGCCTTCATAAATCTCGGATTTCCCAGTGGAGCAATCGCGAATGTACAGGTGGCCTGGCTGGCTCCTTCCAAGCTGAGGAAAACTGTCATTGTGGGAAGCCGGAAGATGCTCATCTACGATGATACCGAGCCTAACGAGAAAATCAAGATATTTGATAAGGGAGTTGACATTCTGGAACCGGAGACTTTCGGTGAATACCAGCTCTCTTACCGTACTGGAGACATAGTCAGTCCGCAGATTGACTCCTTCGAGCCTCTTCACTCCGAAATGGAAGAATTCCTCCTCTGTATAGAAACGGGAGAAACTCCTAGAACATCCGGCAGAAGTGGCATGGGCGTTGTCAAAGCACTTGAAATCGCAGACAAAAGCCTTTCTGCCAAGCTGAATAAGTAACAGACCATGAAGCAGCCTCCCAAGGTTCTTCTGAAATACCTCGGCGTCTCACTGGGAAAAGGCTTACCCCTTTCCATTGATTTTGCTGTACTGGCAGGAACAATGGCGGCTCTTCTGGGAGACGAGAATTCTGCAGCCGGCACTCTAGCTGAGTATGCTGCAGGGTTCTCGTCACCACCTGTGGGTAAAGTCGTAACAGGAATCGGCATGGCACCGTCCACTTCTCGAGAGGGCAGGATTTCAACAGGATACATATCCGCAGATATTGACACGCCTCCCGGAATGACCGCAAGAGGTTGTATCAATCTTGCAGTAGCCGGTTCCGGAAAAAACAGGAAGGAAACAGTACAACTCACAAATCAGCTTCTGGAGTGGCTTGATCTTAAATCTCTGGACGGCGTTCCCGTTGAGAAACTTGAACCATCCGAGGTTCAAAAAACTGCAATGGCAATAGCAATGGCTACTTCACCTGAACTTCTGGTTGTTGAATGCCCTGTGCACGATTCTCTTCATGCAAAACTCAAGACTTTCTCTGAAGCAGGTAACACTGTTCTTTTCAGAGCCTCATCCCTGGGACAGATACCCTACGGCGTGGAACGCATAGCACTCTGCGACAAAAACGGTATCAGCAGAACTGTCAGACACTCGGAACTCGCAGCAATGGCGGTTGGAGGCTCAGAAATAACTGTTTCTTTCTACCCTTCAATACCCCGTAAACAACTTGAAATGATTGAAGGAATAAAGAATTTGGTCCATACTGACGGGGTATACAGATTTACCCATACAGACACAAGATACGCCATCACTCAGTTGATGCTCATAGCAAGAGCGAACTCAAGAGCTGTTGTGGGACTTAATCTGTCTCCCATTCCTCCCGATACACTTCTTAAGATGTTTAATCCACCTGATGAGCTCCAGGCTTCAGTTGATTTGTTCGGCGAGGAGGAAGGTTTCTGAACTTGCAGATAACCATTCTTACAGCCCGCATGATGTGGGAAAGAGCAATCAACATGAGCAGCAGACTCTGGCTCGGCGGTCTTCTTCTGATTAGTCTGCTGATAATTACTCCAAAGCAGCAAATACCCTATCAGTTTGTTTCTTTTACAGTATTGTTTCCTGCGGTGTTTCTGCTTACAGATTGGAGCAGTTCCGCTGCCCGAAAGAGCATGATGTTCATAACCACCAGAGGTACTGGCAGAAAGCAAGTCAGGACAGCCGAGTGGCTTTTCCCGTCACTGGCAGGAGCAGTTATCTCTTCGATAGCTGTATTCACCGTATCAGCTCCTCCTCCGTGGCAATTCTGGGTTGCTGCATCACTGATTGCGACTTCGTTTTCTCTGATCCTTCTTATGACAGAGCAGCATTTGAAATATGCAGGCAGAGCAGTTCTTTATCTTATGTGGCTTGCTCAGATCACAGGATTCCGGCAAACCGGTCGAGTTACCGATTTCCTGCTGTTTACAGGATATCCTGCCGCTGTTCTGATAGCAGATCCAGTTGCCGGATCACCTCATCCCGACAGTTATGTACTGGCATCACTGGTGATAATGTTCCTTGCGGCAAGTACCTATGTGTATTTACTGAAAAGAAACAGCTGACAAACTTACCAGCCATTTGCCCAGACTCATAAGGGCTCTTTCAGCCTGTGCTTCTCTTCTGGCCCTTCTGCCTCCCCTTATTTTATCCGCCATGGGAGGAAAAAGACCATAGTTAATGTTGGACGGCTGATAGTTGTCTGTTGCCGTTTCCGAGGTGTACCTGAGTATCGCTCCCAGAGCCGTGTCGGCAGGAGGCAGCGTCTGGAGACCCGCCATAAGCTTTCCGGCAAGGTAACCGGAAGCAATGGATTCAATGTAGCCCTCAATCCCGGTGATCTGACCGGCAAACATTATTCTTTCATCAGTTTTCAGGCGCATTCTTCCACCAAGGAGGGACGGGCCATTAATGAATGTGTTCCTGTGCATGGAGCCAAGACGGATGAACTCAGCCTTCTCCAGACCGGGAATCATCCTGAAAATTCTCTTCTGCTCGGGGTAAGTCAGCTTTGTCTGAAATCCAACAAGATTCCAGGCAGTTCCCGCTCTGTTTTCCATTCTCAGCTGAACCACAGCAAAGGGTCTCTGCCCGGTCAGGGGATTCAATAACCCAACCGGTTTCATCGCGCCAAAAGCAAGGGACATGTCTCCACTGTCCGCGATTGCCTCAACAGGCATACAACCCTGGAAGTGAATTTCCTTCTCAAAGTCCCGGGGGGAAACCCTTTCAGCACTTTTCAGCTCTCTGACAAAGTCGAAATACTCTTCTTCAGAAAGCGGGCAGTTAAGGTAATCAGCATCACCTCCTTTCTCATAACGGTTCTGAAAGAAAGCTCGATCCATGTTAATGGACTCAAAATCAATAACCGGAGCAATAGCGTCATAGAAGTATAAAGAACCACTTCCGGTCAGTTCAACAATAGCGTCTGTAAGCGGTTTGGAGGCCAGAGGGCCTGCAGCAATAATAACTTCCCCACTGGGAATATCATTAACTTCTTCTTCCTTCATTGTTATCAGCTCATGGTCGAGAAGCATTTCTCGAACAGTTCTGCTGAATTCTTCCCTGTCCACAGCCAGGGCTCCTCCGGCAGGCACTCTGCAGCTATCAGCAGCCTTCATGAGAAAGGATTCGCACATACGAAGCTCCTCTTTAAGAAGCCCCGGCGCGTTATGAAGCAGATTTGAGCGTAGTGAGTTGGAGCAGACAAGCTCCGCCGGAAGACCTGTTGTGTGAGCGGGAGTCATGGTACCGGGACGCATCTCACACAAATCAACCCTGATGCCGGAACGAGCAAGCTGAAGAGCGGCTTCACTTCCGGCAAGACCTGCACCAACAACAGTAACTTTCAAGAATACCTCCATACGAAACAAATTAACATCTGCTTAACAATTGGGGGTTAATATAGTCCGGGAGGTTTGAGAAATGACAACAGAAATGATTTTGCGATTTGGTCAACCAGTTCAAAAACCAGTGAACAAAGGAATCTTCAACTGGCTGACTAAGAATCGGGAGACGGGGATTTTGAAGAACAGCGGTCTTAGTGTTTTTCGTCCCGGAGGAAAACAGCTCTCACTGTTTACCTGCGATAACTCGGTATCACTGTGGACTCTGGCAGGCTTTAGAGACGGAAGGTATGTGAAATCAACTGTAATGCAGAAGACTGGAGTGACACTGTTAAGCTCAATAGCCAGCAGTATCCCAGTGTTTTTCTGCTGCATCAGAAAAGGCATACCCATGTTCACAAAATCCCCGGTATCTCTTCCTCTCAATATCATCCGCTCAGCCGGAACTTTTGATCTGGCAAGCGATGGCACCACCTTGTTTTCAAGCAGAATATGCAGATTCAAATGGAAAAGCAGAATTCTTCGGCAACAGCTTGAGGATGTGTGCCTGCTGGAATCTGTCATTGAAAGCCTTTGAATTCCCTACAAGAAACATTGGTATTTTTTTCATATCCTGTTATTTATCAACAGCTGGACAGGAGGGGAAAAAATGTGTGGATTCAGTGGCTTTTTCTCCGTATCAATTGGAAAAGATGAAGGAACCGCTATTCTGCGTGCCATGGGAGAAACCCAAAGACACCGCGGGCCGGACGATTCCGCGATTCTTCTCCGCGGAAATGTGGGCTTAAGTTTTGTAAGACTCTCAATTCTTGACCTTGCCACTGGAATGCAGCCCATTGTTTCCAGGGAAGATGAAACCGCTATTGCCTGCAACGGCCAGATATACAACTACATAGAGCTGAGAGATGAACTTTCTGCCCGGCATTACGAAACTTCCGGTGACATGGAAGTTGCCCTTAATGCATACAGACAGCTCGGAGATAGTTTTCCCAACAGTCTCAACGGCATGTTTGCAGGAGCCATTCACGACCCCTGCGGAAGTACATTAATCCTTTTCAGAGATCGATTCGGCATCAAACCGGTTTACTACACAAAAACTTCCAGAGGATTTTTCTTCGCCAGTGAAATCAAACCGCTGCTGGGCGTACCTGGCGTTCGCTGTGAGATGGACCGCTCTCTTCTGCCTGCATTCTTTACATACAGATACACACCGGGCGAAAAAACGCTGTTCAAAGGTATCCGCAAACTTCCCCCCGCATCCATTCTTAAACTCAATACGAAAAGCGGTGAGTTTGAAGTCAAGCAGTACTGGGAGTGGTGTTTTCCCTCCTGTGAAAGAAGAATTTCCCTTTCGGAAGCATCAGAAGAATTTAATCGATTGTTTACTGACGCTGTACGCATAAGATTAAGAAGCGATGTGGAAGTTGGCAGTTTCATCTCCGGGGGAATTGACTCTTCCGCTGTGGCGAGTATTGCGGCAATTCACAAGCCCTCAATAAAACTCTTTACAATTGGTTTCCGGGAAAACAAATATGATGAGACTGGTGACGTTGATGCATTTCTCAGATTAATGAACAAGCGATTCAGCAGATCTGAATCTATCAAACGCCGTTGCGTCAGCAATCAGCTTACGGCTCTTCCGGGCATTATCAGATCTATTGAAGAACCCATATCTCTGGGTACAATGGTGCCCACTGATCAGGTCTGTTCACTGGCAGCGGAACGGCTGAAAGTTGCACTCTCCGGTGAAGGCGCCGATGAGATATTCGCCGGTTACAGGAAGTTTCTTGTCGAAGCGGCAGCGCTCGAGTATCCCACCGCGCCGCCTGAGAAAAAAAGAAAATTGCTTGCCATGTGTCCTGAACTTTCTTTAAGACTTGGCGGGTCCGGTGAAGATCATCTGATGAGACACATCGCCAGTGAGAGGCTTTTCAGCTCTGACGAGCTTATTCCCCTTCTGGGACTCTCTCAGAAACCCGATCTTGATATGTCCAGTATTGTTCCTTCATCACTTGCAGCCGACGCAAATCCCATATCCGCCATGCAGGCAATTGAAGTAAAATCACGCCTTCCCCACTATGTAAATCTGAGACTGGACAAGCTGAGCATGAAACACAGCCTGGAAACAAGAACTCCCTTCCTTGATTACCGGCTTGCCGAGTTTTCAGCGTCGCTGCCGGTAACCCTCAGAGTAAATCTGAAAACCGCACAGGAAAAGTACATCTGCCGGGAATCATTCGATTGCCACGGCGTTCTCCCCCCATCTGTAGCCAACCGGGCGAAAAAGCCATTCACAATGCCCATTGCCGATTGGTTCTCCGATACTGCTTCACTTCCCGAATCAATTCAGGACATCATTCTGGGCAACGAGGTTGACAGACAGGGTATACTGGACGGTAATCCTGTCAGAAAATATGCAAAGGAAGTGACCGGCACAGGGATCGGGCCCGAAACAATGATTTCATCCGGTGACCGCATCTTCTCCATAGTTGTTTTTTCTCTCTGGTACAGGGAATTCATGGAAGGCGCATTTTGAGATACCTTGATGAGTTCAAAGCTCAGGTCGAGAAGAGAATCGCTGGAAGAAACCGGAGAGAATTCGGTTTCGAATATGAGCTTATTGCAGAGAAATCTCTCTCCATAGAGGGCTTTCAGAGAGTAAAAAATGCTCTTCCACTTCTTGGCTTTTCAGAGAAGAACGGACAGATTATCTGCAACAAAGGAATGTACATCACCTTCGAACCCGGCGGCCAGATTGAATTCAGCAGTCCACCTCTCGGGATGGATGAAATAGAGAAATTTGATACTCTTCTGAACATTATTGATAGAACGATAAGAGGTGTCAGGGAAATCGCATCGGTTAAATACATCCCTGCACCTTACATTCCGAATCGCGACACTGCACCGATGCTGCTGGAAGCCGGGAGATATCAGGATTTGCATGCTCTTCTCGGCAGAGTAAGTGACAGAGGCAGAGAAATGATGAAGGGAACAGCAGCAATCCATCTCCATGTGTCTCTGATGAACTTCAACGAGCTTCTGAGAATATGGGCATTTATGTGCGCACTCTCGCGGGAATCTGGATATGCCATGGGTGAGCAGCGCAAAGATATCTGGAGCAGAACCGATCCTTCACGCTGCGGTCTGAGCTGCGCAGGGTCAGAGGACATCAGCTCTTCAGATATTCTCTTCGAGAAACTCATCTGTTTTGCTCTCAAAGCACTCGATCTTCAGAGGGGTGTTCCATTCGGAAACATTAAACCCCACCCGGACTATGAAGAATTTCTTGTTCATTTCACCACGATATTCACAGATGTAAGGCTGAACACGAAAGGCATGACACTTGAGCTTCGCACACCGGATGCCCGACCCCTTCACATGTTCAGAGGTACATGGATAGCTTTTCTGGACATGCTGCAGCGGGTTATGGATGATAACAACTGATTTCAATTATGATTGGCATCATATCATTCAAAGGAAGAGCAGAAAATGGAAGAAACAAAAAGATCAAGAGACTTCATAAGAGAAATAATAGACTCGGATCTCGCATCCGGTAAACACAAAGAAATAGTTACCAGATTTCCTCCTGAACCAAACGGATACCTGCATATAGGACATGCAAAGTCCATCTGTACAAATTTCGGGATAGCAAAAGAATTCAACGGGAAATGCAACCTTCGTTTTGACGACACGAATCCGGTAAAAGAGGAAACCGAATTCGTAGAGGCAATCAAGGAAGATGTCGAGTGGCTGGGCTTTAAATGGAACAGCCTCCGTTTTGCATCAGACTACTTTGACCGGATGTACTCTTTTGCGGAACAACTGATCAACATGGGCTTTGCCTATGTATGCGATCTTTCCCCTGAAGACACAAGAACCTACAGAGGCTCTCTGACTAAACACGGGAAAAACAGCCCGTACAGAAACAGATCAGTTGAAGAAAATCTGGATCTGCTGCGAAGAATGAAAAACGGTGAATTCCCCGAGGGCAGCCGCACTCTCCGGGCGAAAATTGACATGGCCAGCCCCACCATGAGCTTAAGGGATCCGGCAATGTATCGAATACTGCACAGAAGTCATCACAGAACCGGAGACAAATGGTGCATCTACCCCATGTACGACTTCGCACACTGTCTTGAGGATTCAATAGAGGAGATTACTCACAGTCTCTGTACCCTCGAGTTCGAAGTCAACCGTCCTCTCTACAACTGGTATCTGGAAATACTCAACATTTTCCGCTCCCGACAGATTGAATTCGCCAGATTGAACCTGAGCTATACTGTAATGAGCAAACGCCTTCTGAGAAAACTGGTGGAAGAAAGCCTTGTTAACGGATGGGATGATCCAAGAATGCCGACTCTCAGTGGTCTAAGGCGCAGAGGTGTCCCTCCTGTTGCCATCAGGAATTTCTGCTCCACTATCGGTCTGGCCAAACGCAACAGCATTGTAGACATTGCTCTTCTGGAACACTGCATCCGGGAAGAGCTGAATAAAACAGCTCCCAGAGTAATGTCAGTTCTGAACCCGGTAAAACTTGTCATAGAAAACTACCCGGAAGACAAAACAGAATACTTCGATTATGTAGTGAACCCGGAAGATGAATCAGCAGGAACTCGCCCTACTCCATTCACCAGAGAGCTGTACATCGAAAAAGATGACTTCATGGAAGATCCTCCGAAAAAGTTCTTCCGAATGGGTCCGGGCAGAGAGGTAAGATTGCGCTATGCATACCTTGTAACCTGTACAGGAGTAATCAAAGACGAAGAAGGCAATATCACAGAGATCAGGTGTACCTATGATCCAGAGACAACGGGCGGCAATGCTCCCGGCGGAAGAAGGGTAAAAGGTACTCTCCACTGGGTATCGGCAGCCCACAGTTCTCCTGTTGAAGTAAGACTTTACGATAGACTGTTCAATAAGGAAAATCCTATGGATACAGAAGAGGGCGTGGATTTCACCTCCTCGCTAAATCCGGATTCCCTTTGCACTATTGCCAACTGCATGGTTGAGAATCATATGAAAGATAAAGAACCCGGATTCATTTGCCAGTTTGAACGGAAGGGTTACTTCTGTATAGACCCGGACTCATCTTCTGAGAAGATGGTGTTCAACCGTACGATTACTCTCCGAGACTCCTGGGCAAAGATGAAGGCCAAAAAGAAGCAGTGATCCGGGGGGCGGCGGCCTTCCGGCCGCTCCTGAATCTCTGCAATCTGAAAACCATAAGTTGAAAGCAGCATTCTACTCACTGTACACTTCAGCACGATTTCTTCCGCTGTTCTTTGCACGATACAAAGCCTGATCCGCATGCTGATACAATTGTTCCTTTGTGTCTCCTGCCTGATATCCCGCCACTCCCAGACTGATTGTCTCAGTACCGCCAGTAGCAAAGGGATATTGTTCAATTATTTCCCGAACCTTCTCGGCAAGCCGGAAGGCATCGTCTGCGGTTGTTTCAGGGCAAATTATAGCAAACTCATCGCCGCCCACTCTAAATACCAGGTCACTTTCACGAACAGAGTTTCTAATTACTCCGGCCAGATCAATCAGTACTTTGTCCCCTGCTCCATGTCCGTGCTCGTCGTTAACAATCTTGAAGTTATCAGCATCAAGCAATATCAATGACAGCGTAGAAGAATATCTTAAGCATCTGGCAACCTCAGATTGAATTGCGTTATCAAAAGATCTTCTGTTAAACAAGTCTGTTAGCGGATCATGCAGGGATTCAAACTCCAGTTTTCTCCTGACGAATATTATCACATGCAGTATGACCAGTATAGCAGTTATCGCATTTATGGCGAGAATTCTGTAAAACAGCTTGAATTCACCAACTTTGTCTTCAGTCGCGAACTGCGCGGAAAGAACTACTGAATCAGCTGCTTCCCAGCAATGTTCACTTTCCTCTACAATATCTCTTTCTGTTTGTTCAGAGGGATTCACCTCGAATTCAATCAACAGGCTCTCAAGAGTATGCCACTCTCCTCTCAAATTCAGTATACCGTTAAACACCGTCTCGTCCACACCATCGTGCAGGTTACTGTCATCCTCAGATATAAAGTGGTCAAACAAGCAATTGATCTCGATAAATATTTCATCAGATCTCTGATAGGAATTCGAAAGGACAAGTTTTGTTACCCGCTGAATGGCTCCTCTGACAATACCGGTCTCATTAATAATCTTTGCATCAAATCTAAGACTCCTCGCTGTATTATTGACATATAATGCCATAAGTACACCTAAGCCAAGTATAATAAGCGCAAGTACAATTAAAAAGGATGACGGCCTGTAGTATTCCAACTTATTCATGTCTTACAATCGCTCCTGAAGCTTATGCTGAATCACTTGCTGAAACCACCTGATTCGGTTCTATATGAACAGAAAAAGCTTATTACATACATTCATAGTTCCAGTTGTGCCCAGTGCAGCATAAACGGAGAATCAGCAACCGGACACTGCAAAACCTTTCCCTGTAATAATGAACCTCAGGAAATCCTGAGTCAATAGCAAATCCTCCGGTACGGGGCTGAATTCAAACTCCCTTTCTCTTCAAAGTGCCGCATGACACTGCTGATGAAATAACCCAGTATCAACATGGGAATGAAAATCGCTGGGTCAATGAAAATGCAGATAGATAGAGGTTTTTCTCTAAATGGATCCTGTGTCTTCTCAAAGCAAATGGGGATAGCAGATTTAACATCAATACCAGCATTATCCTGACCTTTGCAGATGGAATGAAATATGCTTATCCCATGTAGTACATAACTATGATGTACTCACAGGGAGGAATCGTAAAAGGTGTATCTGCCGGAACAATCATCAATTCGATGAGCATGGAAAAGAATGGAACGGGGATTGATCCATTAACCGGGCTGAAAGACCGGTCCGTGCTGCCTTATCTGAACGAACAATTTTCATCACGTAAACGCCCGTGGTCTCTGGTAATAATAGACATAGATCATTTCAAACTTGTCAACGACATTTACGGTCACCTTGCCGGCGACAGGATACTCTCCCATGTTGGACATACCATAAAAGTTAACCTTAAACACAATGACTACGCTCTGCGCTTCGGAGGAGATGAGTTTATTGTGATTCTACCGAATACAGAGGGCGAGAGTGCTCTGGATCTTGCTCAACGGCTTCTCTTTGAGTTCAGGAAGAGAGAGTTTCCCGGCGACCTGAAGATCAGTGTTTCCATGGGAATTGCTCAGAGCAAACCGACGGACAGGGAAGTATCCGATCTTGTTTCAATGGCTGACCAGGCACTGTATCGTGCGAAGGAAACAGGAAGAGGCTGTTTTGTCCTTGCAGACGACCTGAAATTCCTCCGGGATGTGGAACCGGACTTTTCCCACATGGTCGGAAGAAGGGGTGAACTGCAACAGCTCAGAGGTTTAATTGACAGCGCAGTCGGGAATTCTGCAAGATTTTGTCTGTTGACAGGTTTCCAGGGCTCAGGCAAGACAAAACTTGTGGAAGAACTGCGAAACTACTGTCAGTTCAAGAATCTGCCTGTATACACAACGGAATCTCATCCCGTCTTTCAGGCGGAAAGTTTTTTAGTTCTCAGTATCGTTAAAAAAGCCCTGTATGAACTTACGGAAAACCAGCTTGCATCTCTGAAAACAGGAATAAGGTCAATTGAGCGATCAACAGCAGAACAGCTTGCTGAATTTGACTTTAAAGAAACCCGCAGAACCATACCTGCAACTCCGGACGAGGAGAGAGCAGGGAATCGGAATGATCTCGGCGCAATTCTCAGAGAAATCTCAAGGATTACTCCGTTTGTGGTAGTTATCGACAATCTGCAGTGGGCTTCCAGCAGTTGCATTCAATTTGCTGCTGAAGCTGTATCTTCTGTGCCGAAGGCTAATATCCTCTACATTGGAATGAGTCGCAATCCAGACACTTTCAAACTTCTGAAACCTGTCTGGGCCGGTATTCCCTCAAAGAGAATTCACCTGGGACCCATGGAGCAACCCGATGTTAGAACAATGGTTTTCTTCGCAATGAAAACCCCTGGAATCTCTGATGAAGTGCAGAACTACATGATGAAACAGAGTGGCGGGAACGCTCTTTTTCTTCGAAAACTTATCAGCTGGTGTCTGGAAACGGGTTACCTCAGCGTTGGCAAAGGAGACATCTGCCTCTGGCGGGAACCGATGGAAGAAGAGCTGCCTGACGATATTTCTTCAGTAATTGAACTAATGCTGGGTACCTGCACCGTTACCGAAATGAAAATTCTGAAAAGAGCTGCTCTTGCTGGAAACTTTATCAATCTTGAACTGCTCAGCGAACTCATATCCATGGATGAGAACAACCTTGCTGACATCCTGGATCGCTTTGTTGAACTGGAACTGATCGAAGACGATGGAAATTACTACACCTTTTCATACGGTGTAATGCAAAGCTATTTGATCTCGAAGATTTCCTCTTCTCTTCAACAGATTCTTCATGAGAAAACTGCACTGTTTCTGGAGAACAGAGAAAAATCTCCAGGACTGGATTTAATAACAGCGATTGCCTGCCATTTCTGTAACAGTCGAAACAAACCCAAAGCGGTGGAATACTCCAGAAGAGCAGCTAATGGATCTTTCTCTATCGGGCTTCACTCTGAATCCATTCACTGGTATCAGGAATACCTGAATCGAGTTTCCAATGATACCAATCAAACAGGTTTCTTACAGGCTCACATCAACATTGGTATTCTGTTCTCCATAACCGGGAAGGCTGAGCTTGCGGAGGAACACTTGATAAAAGCTCTCTCTCTCACGGATGATCCTGTGGATCTGTGTGCGATCTATCATCGTCTGGGCAGAAACTGCCAGCGAAGAAGCATGTACCCACGCGCACTGGAGTACTTCGAAAAGGCTGTTTCCGTAGGTAATTCAATTGAGTCGCTCACTGGAGTTCTCATTAACAATATGGTTGGAGCTCTACTGGAAACTTCATTCATTTACAGGTTGCAGAACAGGCCGCAGGAGGCAGCATACAAACTAATCATAGCCCGGGAACTAATAAGTAATACCACATCAGGAATAGATAAAACACTTGAGGGTATGTACTTCGCAAGACTGGCAGACCTGGAAGCTGAAAAAGGATCTCCGGAGAAAGCACTGAAGCAATATCAAAGGGGACTGGAAATCTGTATTCAAGAGAAAGATCCCACGGGAGAAGCACTGATTCTGAATAACATGCATGAACTCTATACATACAATGGTGACTACGACT
Organism: Candidatus Sabulitectum sp.; assembly: GCA_021107435.1. Classification (GTDB taxonomy): domain Bacteria; phylum Fermentibacterota; class Fermentibacteria; order Fermentibacterales; family JCC-6; genus Sabulitectum. Next base: position 71,361 of record JAIOSV010000031.1, read on the forward strand.
CCATGCTGGACATCCTTAAGCAGGTGATAAAGCTGAACAATCGTCTTGGTGATCAGCTGGGGCTTGCCATTGGATACTACAACCTTGCGGAGACCTATACACAACTGAACATGCTTGATCTCGCAAAAAGATATTTCCAGATGTACATTGAGTTGAACAGCAGAATTGATAATCGTCTGGGCATGGCCTACGGTCAGCTGGGACTTGGGAAGCTTTCCATGTTGAATGGCAAGAACACCCAGGCTGCAGAATACTTCCTTAATGCCTCTCTGATATTCGGTGAACTCAAATGCATTGAAATGGAATGCTACACAAAACTGGACAGGATAAAGACTCTTCTGAACATGGGAGATTATCAAGCCTGCCGGGAAATTCTCTGTGATATCAAAGAAAAGAGCACAGGGTCAACATTCCAGAACTGGCTTTTGCATTTCAAGGGAGTACTGCTTCTCTCCATGGAGAGTGGACAGGAAAGCATCATAAGTGCTGTAGCAATGATTGAGCAGTCTATTGCTCATACCGGGGAAACAACCCCGGATGAAATAGTCTATATGTATGGGAATCTTTTCCGGGCACTGGAAAAGGAAGGTAACTCCGAGAAGACTATCAGTATTTTAAAAGAAGCACTGGAATTACTGAGATTCCGACTTTCAAAAATCACATCGGTATCTGTTCGCAAAAGCATTCTTTCCAGATCCGATATGGAAGCCTTTCTCAACACCTGCCAGCAGAGGGGAATTGCTTCTTCTCTTCTAAATGATTAATTTCCACGCTTCGGCAAACATTATTCTTTTAACTTTCAAGGAGATATTCATGAGCAGCGGATTCAGTCGAAAAGATCAATTCAGATATGCATTTGATACAATGATGTCCCGCGGTACAGCCGGTCTCATCATCTGGCTTGGGGTGTTGTCTGCTATACTCATTCTGGTCTTTTCCACCATCATTCTGGTTACAGGAACCGCTCCGGAAAACGAGGGATTCCCTACACTGCTTTGGATGAGCCTCATGAGAACAATGGATCCGGGCACTATTGGCGGCGATGCCGGGGGGCCGGGATTCCTATTAAGCATGCTCATAGTAACCTTCAGCGGCATTTTCATCTTCAGCGCGCTGATTGGTATTCTGACAACAGGGCTCGAGGCAAAACTCGATTCTCTCAGAAAAGGTAGATCCAGAGTTGTGGAGACAGGACATACTGTGATTCTCGGCTGGTCCCAGCAGGTATTCACCATAATCTCTGAACTTGCAATCGCAAACGAGAACCAGAAGAAACCCTGTGTTACCATCATGGCAAACAGAGATAAAATTGAGATGGAAGAGGAAATCAGGACCAAAGTTCCTGACACCGAAAACACTCGAGTCGTTTGTCGAACCGGCAGCCCTGTTGAACCCGGAGATCTGGAAAGAATGAGCCTGCACACTTCAAAATCAATAATCATCCTATCCCCCGATAACGAGAACCCGGATGCGGAAGTTATAAAAATCATGCTCGCTATTACCAGCGGATCCGCTGAAAGGAAAAAACACGTCCACATGGTTGCCCTGATCAGCAACCCGGAAAACATTCAGGCTGCAAAGATAGCAGGCGGGGAACAGGCAGAAATAATTCTGGCCGGTGACCTCATTGCCAGAATGGCTGCTCAAACATGTCTTCAGTCCGGTCTTTCCGTGGTTTATCAGGAACTTCTTGATTATGATGGAGACGAGATTTACTTTCAGAAGGAACCTGCGCTTTCCGGAAAAACATTTGAGGAAGCTCTCCTCTCGTACGAAACCAGCAGCGTGATAGGGCTGCAGTTGAAAAACGGACAGATTGTCTTAAATCCACCAATGAAAACTGTGATCTCTGCGGCTGACTCAATCGTTGCAGTGTCCGAGGATGATGATACAGTTGTCCCTTCAGGAAAAAGCCACATCGAGATACAGAATGAATACATTTCTCATGCAACCGAGGAGGTAAGAACCTCCAGAAAAATCATCATGCTGGGCTGGAACTGGAGAGCTTCTATAATTATCAGAGAGCTTTCAAACTACCTTCCACCGGATTCCAGTCTCATGCTGGTTGCGGATGAAACCCTCTGTCACCCGGAGCTGCCGTCCGGGCTGAAAAATCTTGATGTTCAATACACGCACGGAAACACCACAGACCGCACCTTGCTGGAAAGTCTATCCATTCAGCAATATGATCACATCATACTTCTCAGCTACTCTGACAGCCTGGATGTACAAACTGCTGACTCATCTACTCTGATGACTCTTCTGCACATCAGGGACATAGCGGACAAACTGAAGCGCCATTTTTCCCTTGTCAGTGAAATGAGAGATGTACGAAACAGAAATCTGGCAGAGATCACAGGTGCTGACGATTACATCGTCAGCGATCAGCTCTTAAGCCTGGTGCTCACTCAAATTTCAGAAAACAAGGATCTGAGCGCAATTTTCCGGGATCTTTTCGATCCGGAAGGATCCGAGATATATCTGAAACCTGCAAAACGATATGTTGCCTGCGGAGAATCGGTTAATTTCTACACTGTGGTGAAAAGCGCTTCTGAGCTCAACGAGGTTGCAATCGGCTATCGGATCAACTCCCAGAGGAGCAACCCTGAGAACGCCTACGGCATCGTGGTAAATCCCAACAAGAATGACTTCATCCAATTCTCTGACATGGACAAGATTATCGTACTTGCCGAAGACTAAGGAGTAACTCAGCAATGCGGCGCACTATGTTGTGCCAATTTTCAGTATGTTATCCAACTGATTATATTGCTGAGAATATGTTTCGCTAAAACAGATTCCTAAAAGTCAGGGAGAGTATTATGAGATTACTATTCGCTGTTTCAATTTTCCTGGTCTCAACTGCGTCGGCAATTTCTATCGGATTTACCCATGTCAGCATTCCTGCATACTCCAACCAGTTTCTCGTGGAGCTTGAATCCGACGAAGATATCTATATGCTAACTGTTGGACAGAAGCTGGGAAGCGCTCTCAACCTCGAGGTAAGCTTTGGATACGAATCTGAGGTCTATGAAGAAGATGCTGAATATGAATATGTGTACGGTAATTACTTCGATAAAACAGTTCAGGCTTACGGGCTGGGTGCATTCTACCGGATCACAGGCAATGATTTTGTTTCTTTTTCTCTTGGAGCAAGGTTTATCTACAGTGATCTGGAATTGGCACAGGATGGAGAGCCTGACAAACTGAAGACCTCAGCCAGGATATTCTCTCCCCTGGCCAGAATTGATCTGAGCATCCCGGGAGTGGAGAACCTCTCTCTCCACACACAGTTTGGAGCAAACTACAGGAAAGTTGAATCCACCGTAATTGAATCTTACTACGACGACTATGAGCACGAGAGAACAGACTTCCGGATAACCGCACCAGGCGAGATACTTGCAGGAATCCACTACCAGTTCTAAGACTCAAGCCGATGTAATTGTCAGTCAGCAGTGCAGCTATTCATATATCCATGATGCGTGCAGCTGTTTTTTCTGACACATCAAAGATGTGTGTCACAGTGCTGTTCAGCAATAATTCTTCTTGCAGAATGGTATTTTCTTGCATAGTTGGACTGTGTGATTTCTGTAATAACCACGCCCCTGTCCTGCCGTGAAGAACAATGTATGAACCCACCATCACCAATATAGATACCAGTGTGAGTGGGGTTGTGAAATATCAGAATATCACCGGGCTCAAGGCTGTCTCTGTTTACAGGAATTCCCAGCTGTAATGTCATGGATTTGCTCATCGAAACAAGAATGAGGAGATATATCCTATCCCACCCGGACTACTATTCTAAAACGACCGATAACCTCCAAATGAAGGATATCAGGGTAGAGGGGAGGAGTTCACTCAGCCCTGAAGGCGTCTGAGTTTCTGCAACAGCATAGCAACTGCAAAGTATGCGATGCCGGCAAGAATGAACATAAAACGGTAACCGAACATAACCGGGATAACCAGAGCGATTACTATTCCAATTATGGAGAAGGTTACATCGGTGCCATAAGCTAGAATGACATGATCCTCACCGCGTTCCGAAGTAATTTGCAGCAACTTCGGGAAAAAACCACCAAGAAGTATCCCAACAGGCAGGAAGAGAGCAAAAGTCAAGAGCATTCTCGGGATCAGATCCATCTGCGACAGACCAGAGAATGTGTCAGCACTGAACAATGAAGTGACCAGAATCACCAGCATTGCACCAGCAGATAACCAGGTCATCCCCTTCCAGCCAATTCCCTTTGTTCCCAGAAGAAAACTGATCGCGCCGCCTCCAGTCAGCAGGGCGGCCATCACAACAGTACCAGCCAGATACGGTGTGCCAAAGATGGGAATAATCCTCTGTATGAGAAGGGTACTCATGGACATAAACCCAAAGCCAGTGGCTACAGCGTAAAACATTACAGTGCTCATGAAACCCCTGTCCAGTCCCTTCAGCGCACCTCTGCGCCGTGCTCTTACGAAAAGCATAGAAATAGGTATCACAGCAGAGAGTGTAAGAAATAGTGCAGTGATAACCAGTGGAAGAGGCGCAGTCTTGCCAGCGATATAGAAGAATGGTCTGTCGTTGGTGACAGTTTCAGCATCCGATGCAAATGAAATAAAATCCTCGTTGTCGGTAATCACCATATCAACGTATATAGATTCATCAAGCAGGCTGTCAAACCTCTCACGGTCGAGACCTCCGTTGTCGTAAACCAGTATCACCCCTCCACGCATGTAATCCTCAGCTGTTGCTATCGCGAAATTCTCCTGCGGAACGCCAAGTTCCAGAAGATTCCTGTACAGATGAACTGCCACCGTTGGGTAACTTGCGTCAAATCGATCGGTGCTGTACTGGTTCATGGCAGAGGCGAGGGCAATAACAAGGCAACCGTCCTCAGACAGGCTGGAAATGGAGGTCTGAAGCCCCTCGGTGGTATACAGGTAGTTCTCCGCTTTGACAAGACTCTGGGCAGCCGAAGTTATGAAAGTATCGGTTAGCGGAAAAAGAATCATGGAATAAGGACCCGGATGGCTCTTCATGTATGCAAGCCCCTCGAATGAGAGGTAGTCCACATTCGGAGCGTGAATAAAGTGTTCGGAATCTGCGTGAGAACGTGAGAAGGATACCACCATTGGATCCAGTTCCACTGCTGTAATACTGTCAGAGAATGATAGCAGCAGAGGTATCTGCCCTCCGCAACCGGCACCAATAATCAAACTGCTCCTTGAGTGTTCAGGGTACCGGAACAGTGGAGCCGGTCTAAATGCCTTGAAGTCCTTCATGAGGGCTGTGGTTGATATGTTGTCGTAGGTCACATTGTAAGAACTGTCGGTCTCCAGATAGTTCAGCTTCCTGTACGGCGACCAGCCGATATACTCCATGTTGTACTCACCTGTAAAGAAGCCGCGGAAGTTATCCATAGTCCGAATCGTCAGATCTTCATACTCTCTGGGATAAGCACTTCTGAGAAGATCAAAACTTCTTATAGATGGCATGATAGAGATGTAGCCGACTGCAAGGAGTACAGTTGGAGCTATCAATCTTATCATAAGCCTGCCGGTATCAACCTTGAAAAGCACCAGAATCAACATAAGCGCGGCTATCACAGGAACCAGATAAAGCACCAGAGGATCTGCATACCCTATCAGAAGTACCGGGAGTATACCGCCTATGGCTGATCCGATCATATCGAAAGCCCAGGTGATAGCAGTTCTCTTCCTTCTTGCTGCAGCCGTAAAGATACGAGCAGTTAAGTAGCCGAACAAGCAATATACAAACACAATGATCGGATATATCAGATACATACTTGCCATTATAAGTTTGAAAAAGTGACCAAGTGCAACGAATTGTAGCACAACCAGAGAAACAAGTACGAAGAAAAGCAATAAGAGCAACATAAACGATGGGAGATGCTCCGCCAGCCGACGCAACCAGGGCACCCTGTCCTCCCGGCCGTCAACACATCTGGATGATAGCCAGATGAAGTTGCCTAAACCCAGGCCAAGTATTGCTCCGGCAAAGACAAAGAAGGATGCCAGCGAAAAACCAATTCTAATTCCAGAGAGAATCTTTACGAAAATCAGTTCGCTGAAGATTATTGAGAATGATGCCAGGAAGATGGCAATATGGACATTGAACTTCTCTCGTACGATCATACTTGTTCCCCTCCGAGATGTTATGTAAATCTGACTTTTAAGGAGAAATATAATTTGCTTTTTGAGAAGGGGCAACAATCCGCAACTCTCCTGACCTGTGTGGTACAGGCCTATTTACATGCACCTATTTGAGTATGGTGTCTAACGCTTTCTGAGGGTTCCGCACAAATCACCTGTATACTATTTTATTACAGTTTTAATCGAGGCCCAGGTTATCTGGGAAAGAGACAGGAGAGTGTCTGTAAATACGAAATCACACCTTGTGTTTCCTCCTAATATGTAAACCCATCCCCTGGTCTGGGCAGCAAGTGCTGTACCGTGGGAATCATAGATGATACAGTGACACTTGTATGCCCCAGGATCAAGGTTAATGGATTTCCATACATTATCTATAAGCTGATCATCAATACACATCCATGTAGCATGATCATCATATACATCAACGGTGTATCTGACTGCCTCTGTGAAGGATCCTGGATCACATGTACCGAATATCCTGGTATCTGCAAGAGCGCTACCAGCGAGTACAAATACTATCAGTACCGTAATTGCAAGTTTCATTAACTATCTCCAATCAATTATATGCACGCAACCCTCCTTGGAACTATATTTGTTATTGATCAGATGTCAAGTGCTATTATGTGTGGCCATTTTCTATATCCTGGAAAAACTGACCTTGTTACGGTATTCTTAACCGCAGAGGGTACAGCAATGCAAGTGATTCAGATGCTGCTCTAAAGCAGTAGAGATTCTGCGGATCTGTGAAAATCTTTGTTTTGCGGCAGTGCAGAGGTTCTTGTCACAGTGCTATTCAGCAATAATTCTTCTTGCAGAATGGTATCTTCTTGCATAGTTGGACTGTGTGATTTCTGTAATAACCACGCCCCTGTCCTGCCATGAAGAACAATGTATGAACTCACCATCACCAATGTAGATACCGGTATGAGTGGGGTTGTGGAATATCATAATATCTCCGGGTTCAAGGCTGTCTCTGCTGACAGGAATTCCCAGCTCGCCTATAGCAGTCACCGTTCGCGGCAGGCTTATTCCATTGTCATTGAAGACTCTGTATGCAAGGCCGCTGCAGTCAAAACCTGATTCATCAATCCCCCCGTAGACATAGGGAACCCCGAGGTATGAGATGGCCTGAGCAATTATAGTTTCGGCAAGACTCAAAGAATCACTGCCGGCAACACGAATTGAATCCTCTTCCTGAGCAAAGGAGAATGAGGCAATAACAAGAAAAACCAGAAATTTCATATCAACCTTTCTATGAATTGCTTTTCTGTTATACCCGAGGGCAGTCAATATGTTCGCACCTGTAAATACTGCAGATCCCGATCTAAAATTCAGTCCTCTATGTCTGTTCCCAGCACCTGGAGTACTTCCACTGCTTTCTCTTCGTCTTCTTCCCGGATCAGCAGTTTCACACCGCCCTTTCGCAGGGAAGAGAGTCCCATCAGCTGCCCGCCGCAATCATCCGCGTAAATCATTGATTCAACCCCCTGCTCCAGCAGAAGCCCCCGGGCCATCTCAGCCTCATATCTCTTTTCAAACACTCTAACTGTTTTCAACTCACCCATGCGACCCTTTCTACACATACCAGAGGAATCAGTGATTGATATCGCCCAGAATTACCTTAACCGCTCCGAATGTACTTTGATCAAAATTTGCTGTGCCCTCAAATACCATGTACGGAATCCATTCGAAAAAATACCCCGTTGAACTTCCACTTCCACCTGGCAGAAACAAGTACCTGAGACATCTGGCGGTACCTGCTTCCCAGTTATAGACCCTGCTCCAGCATTCACCATCCGGGTAATAAATATCAATAAGCAGGTTATCCTGTCCATTATAGAAGAACGGGGTATCCAGCTCCAGAACAAGCTCATTCCCGTATCCGTTTTCAAGACAAAGAGAATCACAGTGATAGACTTCCACAAGGGTACCGGGGTCATAATTCTGTGAAAAAGTTTCTATCAACTGATCGTTCTCCACATTGGCCATGCTTATGGTAAAATCTGTCACATATGATGTCTCCTCGGGCCAGGCAAAAACAAATGTAATACTGTTTATCTGGAACGCAGTTTTAATTTCTTCCTGTAAAACTACCACCTGGCAGTGTTGAACCATTCCTCAACATTCGAAAGGCGAGTCCTGCCCTGCTTCCATAACACCGATCTCTACAGTTGCAGCAAAAACCGTACACAGCATTATTCCAATGGGTAGTAAATACCTGAACATATCATTTCCTCTAATCAAGTTATAATAACAGTATTTATTGCACTACACCCCTTATGGACACAATTCCTGTATACTCTACCCTCATTACATACACCGAAGTGCCAAAACAAGTGAAACTCACATCAGTTTTGAAGCAAACGGCAAACTCACTCAAAGGCAGTCAGAACAAAAACATTACCTGCCGGGGAAACCTCCAGGTCAATTGGAAATCCATTCAATTCAACCTGGTGAAGTATGTTTCCCGTCGTGTAGTCATAAGAAGAAAGAAGGCTTTTCCCGTCTCCCGTATAGCTAACCACATTTGCGTGAAGCATTTCATCACAGCGGATCAGGAATGAGCTTCCTTCAACAGGACAAACCCGTTCAAAGCTCCAAATGTATTCAGTTGAATCAGGGTTTGAATGGGAATATAAAGTTCCCACATTCCCGGAGAAAACGGCAACCGTATATTCACGGTTCCATATTGTTCCAATACCCTGTGCCTCCTCCGAATACATAGGAGTTGAAAATAGATATGCGGCTGCTAATTCATACATAATTTCTGTTTTGCCCCCTGTCGCCACAATCATAGTATCCTCGTCCAGGGGAGCCATGGTTCGTATGCTTTGATTGAACATCAACGAACCTGAAGGAAGATTCATTGAGGTCTTGATCCTGATAACCTCGTTGGTTACTCCGTCTGAAACGAATATGTAAGGTGAATCCGGACCTCCGCTCACCATATGGGTCGGCATCTGACAAACACTGAACATATCGGTGACAGTGCACTCCGGAAGATCAAGTTCGAGAATGTTTCCGTATGATCCCAGGAGGTAGACTGCTCCTTTTGCCGATGAATGTATCATTTCTGAGTACCCGGAGGGGGATGGCGGACCCACTTGATATTCTCCAAGTTTCTCCAGAGATTCAGAATCGTAATCAAGTATTATTCCCTCTATTGTTGCAACTAAAATATGACCCGGGTATACCAGAATGCTTCCCGGACCATCAGGAATTGAGATCACCCCAGCCACAGTAAGATCTGAAGATAGTACTACAACCTCTCCTTTGAAGGCTGAATCCAGCTCTGTAATGCTTTTACAACAGGGTAGTATCAGCAACATAATCACTGAGACTAATTGTAGGGCTTTTTTTAAAGCAATTCCACGATCCATATTAGTAAGCGAGAGGAATCTTTCAGTCATTGTTACCATTCCAGGACCACCGATACAAGAAAGTGTCTGGCAGCTGACCATGCTCTGGGATTATCCATTACGCCTGTGGGGTCTCCTGTTTCATGGAAGAGGCCTGTGTCATGGATATTGAAAATATTCTTTCTGTCAAAAATATTGAATATTGACAGGGCAACCCTGAAGTCACCATATCTAATTCCTATTTCCCTTGAAAGAGTAAGATCTGTCTGCATGGTAAATGGTCTCCGCTCAGTATTTACTTCTACCGGTGTGGATCCCTCGGGCAACACGGTATAGGGGGTTCCACTGCCGTAATTCCACTTAATTGCAATCGAGGAATTCTCAAAAGGACGAATGGCTCCAATAAGAGGGCCTTCTGACTCCATGGATTCATACTCAACTGCAACTCCAGCCTGATGGGTCTGGTCCCAGTCAAGGTAATTGTCCTCACGGGACTGAATGGAAGATTCAAGCTGAGAGTTGTTATACTCTTCGAAAGCTGAAGAGTACTTGCCTCTGGCGATGGAGAAGGTGTAAGAGATCTGTCCTGAGAACCCGGACCCATGTCTTCTATTGATCGAGGTCTCAATTCCCATGGCATTACCGTTACTGCTGTCATTGCTGAATATGTAGTAATCTCCCTCACTGTAATCCTGGGTACTTATCAGCCCGGTAATATCTTTGTTGTAAAATGAGATTCCCAAATCAGTGAAACGGTCAAGCTCCTGTCTTATGCCAACTTCATACATTCTTGTCAGTTCGGGGTCAAGAGCTGGATTGCCAGCGATAACCCTGTCAGCTCCTGTACTGAAAGTGGTATGAAGGTAGTAGCAGTTCATAGGAGCAAGCTGGAAGTAGTGGCCGTAGGTTGTGAAGAAAAGCGATCTTTCTCCGAATGGAACGGAGAAGCTGACCCTTGGACTTGCATGCATCTTACTTTCAACTTCAGTACCCGTACCAAGCTCTGTTGAAAACGTGAATGTGTTAGGGTCAAAGTAGTCGCCTCGAATGCCCAGCGTTGCTATACCGCCCCCTGTAAACCTGTAGCTGCCCTGAGCGTAAGCAAACGCAGAATGTGGATACTCTTCCCAGAGGGAAAGGTATGAGGAGCCCTGGGATAAAAAATAAACATTATACTGATACAGATCGTAGTAATTGCAACCGAAGCCAGCTTTCAATCTGAGCCTTGGGTTTGGATTAAAATCAACACCCAGATCCACAGAGTATACATCTGCCTGAGAGTCAAACCATACATTCTGGTGGATGCCGCCCCGATAGAAGCCGGAAGAATCCTGATACAAATCAGGTGGTTCATACTGGCTAAGCCAGTAAAGATAACCGGAATCGTCTCCTACAAAACCACCTTCACTGTCATAGATTCTGTTCCAGTTCATGAAACGGAGAGCTCCTGCAGTAAAGTTCAGACTTGCCTTGTTACCCAGCAGCGTCGATGTGTTTAGAACTATACCATGAGTCTCGCTGAACATTGCAGGCAGGGCATAATCCAGATTCCCTGGCGGAGATGCAATTCCACCGCTGCAGCTCTGGTCGCCATAATTTGACCAGGCCCACTGATTCCATCCATTTTCCCTGTATGATCCCAGAAAACTGAGGGATATTGAACTGCCTGCTTCCGGTCTGTACACAAGCTTAAGGATTCCGGAAGCATCATTCAACCAGTTGTATGACCAATTTCCTCTTGTATCCACATTATTCCCGCCACTGAAATTCATTTGCCCGGTCAGACTGAATGTGATTTTCTCTGGCAGATTGATACCAATTTCGGGGAGAATGGAACCGGTAACTGGCTCTGTTCCAGAAAGGGAGAATTCAAAACTGCTCAGGTCTGTTCTGCACAGATCGTGATCAATACCTTCACTGAATACCACCACTTCAGAAGCAAGCATCCTTGATGAAACATCTCCCATTCTTCCCGTTACTGATGCTGAAAAGTTTTCGTTACCCTCTTTGGCAACCAGATCAACCACGCCGGACATGCTATTACCGTATTCAATGCTCTGCCCCCCGGTCATAAGGGTAGCGTTAGAAATTGCGGTGACCGGTACATCAAAACCAAGCCTGTTGTCCATTGGAGATATTAGGGACACACCCTCGAGAACATAATCCACCTCTTCAGATCTTCCACCACGAATGTGCAGTGAACCATTCCGCTCAATAACTCCAGGCTGTTCAGAGATCATGTCAATAATTCCGCTGCTGCTAATAATCCTCATATCAGAGAGATCCAACTCAAAAACAGTTGATGGAATATCTCTTAGAATATGCGATCTGGATTCAGTTACCATTATCACAGTGGAGCCGCTGGCATCTTCCTTCAGTTCAAAGTCCAGTCTGCTGACGCTGTTAGCCTCAACTGTTACTTCTTCAACAGTTATGCTGTTCCGGCCAATCATCCTTGCGGTTATTGAGTATGTTCCCGGTTGTAATCCCGCAATAACATATTCACCCAGACCATCAGTCATAGCACCGTAAGGGGTTCCCCCCAGCAAAACAGTTGCGCCAGGAAGGGGTTCACCGTCAGGTTGTTGTACCCTCCCTGCAATCACTCCATTGCTGGCGCTAAGTGCTTCCATAGCAATAGTAATCAAAACAATTAAGTATATTCGCATTTACACCTTAATTTTTGTACACATCTTCATAAACCATTTTAATATCTGTGTATGTCCTAATCAGTTGCTATGAATAAGTCAATGTTTTTACAAGGGGATAGTTGCTGCCAGTATTTATTTACATAGTAGAATGTAGTGTGAGCTGAAAGGAAATACCATGAAGAAACTGCTCATTCCTGCTATTTTCGCTTTTCTTGCGGGATGTTTTCACAATCCTTCCGCAGCCAATACTCCTGGAGAGTATTACGATATGTTCGCCCTGGTATGGGAAGACTATGAAGCAAATTATCCGGAATTCACACTGAAAGACATTGATTGGAAAGAGCTATTCAGTCACTATTCACCTCTGGCTGAGCAGGCGGAATCAACTGAAGAACTTGTAATGGATGTACTCCTTCCAATGCTTACTGAATTGAAAGATGTACACATCTGGTTCTACCGTCCCGACGGAACCATAATGAGCACTTACTTGATTGATATTGAACCAAACTACGATCAGACTGTTCTTATGGAAAACTATCTGTGGCCGAATGATTTCAATGGGTATGTAGATAATGTGGGATACTGCAATCCGGATTCGCTGCCCTACCTTCTTATTAACAGTTGGACAATCACTTTAAATCTTGAAAGAATCAGAACATTTCTTGAACTTGCCGCCGACAAACCGGCGGTTATAATTGACATTCGCATGAATTCAGGGGGAAATAACTCTCTGTGCGGTGAAGTTTCCGGGATGTTTACCAGCATTGCGTGTCCAGCTTACTATTGCCGCTTCAGAAACGGACCGGGCTATGATAACGTTTATTACTATCCTGTAACAACCTATCCTGACAATGAGATTTGCTACAACGGCACAGTTTATCTTCTAATCGGTGAGCAGTCAGCCAGCTCCAGTGAAGATTTCACCCTTCACATGGATAACATTGAAAATGTAGTAATGATCGGGGATACCACTATGGGCATCGGCTGCTGCCCAAACCCTTTAGGTCTTGCCGACGGATGGAAGGTCAATACAATAATCTGGTCAAGCTGGACAACCGACTATACTCCTGTTGAGTGGAACGGTATACCTCCTGACATTTATGTTGAGGCTACAGAAGAAGACTTCGCTCAGGGCATAGATCCGGTCCTTGAATATGCAATATACCTGATTAATTCACAGCCTGAATAAACCATTTGCCCTTCTCATTTCCCTTAAACACAAAAAAGCCCCTGATCTTTCAATCAGGGGCTCTTTCTTTATTAATGCCCGGCAATGTCCTACTCTCCCAGCCGGAGACCAACTAGTACCATCGGCGCTGGAGGACTTAACTGCCGTGTTCGGAATGGGAACGGGTGGGGCTCCTCCGCCATTATCGCCAGGCAATACATC
>JAIOSV010000106.1 GCA_021107435.1 Candidatus Sabulitectum sp.
GCACTTATTTCACTCGATTCTGCAAGACCGGTAAGTGTGGTGATTCTCTGTTCAAAGTTGAAGAGAAGGTTATCCTGAACCGTCTCTGTCCAGGGAGGCGCCATTCTCATAATCATAGAGGGGTTCATTCTACTGAGGCGCATAATTCGTGTTGAGGTAATTCTACTGATCAGTTGAATTGCAGTATTGATTTGAGTAGCCTGGTTATCGGTTTCCGCAAACAGTCCATCAATTACCGCTTGAAGGGAATCTCCCTTTTCCGTCGCGACAGGAAAGCCGGAGAACCCGTCAGATGGTTTCACCCGGTTAATCAGTCTCCATATGGTTTTAAGAGTTTCCCAGTCTTCTGATTCAAGAATTACTCGAGTCTCGGCAGTTTGCGCGGTTGCCGCAGTTGCCGAAATGGTTAAAAGAAGGGATCCTGCCAGAGTGATCTGTGTTTTGTTATTCATTTTTCCCCTCGTGTACTCTGCGAAAATTTATCGCAGTATATGAGCTTTGTTTCATTGACTGCATTTTCCCGGTTCTCTGTGAAGTAAACCGGAAGAGTTTCACATCCCAGCCTCCATCAGATCGGTCAGCAGAATTCGGAGAACGGGTATAGCGAGTTGAAATTCGGTGTATTCCTGAAGAAACTCTTCATGCTGTCGGACCGCAAGCTGAAGATACTCAATGTTTTCACCGGGTTCCCGCTTTTTCAAAGTATCCAGCGCTGCTCTGTACGAAAGATCAAGCCTCGCAAGAACAGCATCTGTATCCATTTCCTCCACCGACCAGCCGTAATAGTCATAATCAGCACTAGACTGAACTTGCGGCAGTATGTCAAGCAGCGCCCATGTTACTGCTCTTTCGAGAAGAGTATCGCGTGCCGCAATGAATTCCACTGCTGTAATCTCATTCTCTTCAACAAGACTGGTGAGTGTTGTTATTCTATCCTCAAAATTGAAGAGCAGACCCTCCTGAACTGTAACCGCCCATGGAGGTCTCACACGGGTGAGCATAGAGGGATTGATTCTGCTCATGCGAATGATACGCGTTGAGGTGACCCTCTGGACCAGGTTAAGGGCTGTTTCAAGCCGTGGATCTTCTATGTCTGCGTCTGTAAACAAGCGGTCAACTGCCGCACGGAGTGAATCTCCTTTTTCGGTGGCTATGGGAAAATTCCGGTAGCCCGGATTCGGTTTTACGCCGTTTACAAGTTTCCAGATTGCCCTCAGTGCTTCCCAGTCGTCTGATTCCAGAATCGCTCTGATTTCAGTTGTCTGCGCGGTTGCCGCAGGAGCTGAAAGAGTCAATAGAACCGATCCCGCTAAAGTGATTTTCGTGCAGGTGTCCATAGACCTCTTCCTCCTTGTACTCTATATGAATTTACCAGAAGAGTGTTGATTTGTTCCATCTATTCTGTTGCCCGATTGACAAATCGAAGTTTTGGGTTATCATTCCGGTTCACCCGTTCAATATGGAGGTTTGGAATGATCATGAGGAATTCAGTAATCTAGAAGAGCTTTCTGCTCTTTTAATCCGCGAACAACCTTCTTTTTTTATCAGCACAAGGTGCTGAGGATTTACAGTATTGAACGGAGATCCAAATAGATGTATAACTTTTATGACGACAATTCCAGAGGTAAAAACTCAAAAGTTAGTTCAGTAAAGTTGCTTTTGAGATTTGCACCCTATCTGAAACCGCACTGGAAGTCCTTCAGCCTTGCCATTTTCCTTCTTCTGTTTGCAATCGGGGGGGAACTTGCGGGTCCTCTGGTTCTCAGAGCGGTGATTGATGACGCGATTCCAGCGGGAAGTGCCTCTGATATTGTGAAGCTCTCCGGTCTTTTCGCTTTGATATTTCTTGTAACCATGGTGATTTCCTATACACAGGTAATTGTTGCGAGCCGAATTGGTCTTTCGATTGTTCGCTCTCTGAAACGGAAATTGTTTGATCATGTACTGACGCTTTCCATGGATTTTTTTCACGCGAATCCTTCTGGAAAGCTTATGGCTCGTGTTGAAAATGATACGGAAAGAGTGCGGATGCTCTTCAGCGAGACCAGCATGGCTCTGTTGCGTAATGCGACGATGGTGGCTGGAACTCTTGTCATCATGTACAAGGCCAACAGCTACATCGCTGTTCGGGTACTGGCTATCACTATTCCTGTTGGAATAATAGCAATGTTTGTACTGAAGAGAATGCGCGGTATGTGGGTGGAAGTCCGGAAGTCTTATGCTTCAATCTCGGCAGTCGCTTCGGAATATGTTCGGGCTGTACCTGTTCTGCAGGTTTTCGGTACAACCGGATATGCCCTTAAAAAAATGCACAATCAGGGAAGGAATTACTTTAAGCGGGAAGTGAAAGCCTTTCTGTGGGAATACACATTCTGGAGCTTTCTGGGCTCACTTGAGATTGCTGCGGTGGCTGTGATACTTGTCTCCGGCAGACCCGGCGTGATCAGTGGAGTGGTGACAGTAGGTACTGTGGTAATGTTTGTGGAGTACACCAGGAGGCTGTTCGGGCCTCTGGTGATGTTCTCGGAAACACTGAACCAGATACAGAGAGCACTGGCTTCCGGCGAGAGGCTCATGGAAATACTGGACACTTCAACCCTTACGCCTGATGGAAGCATACAGAATTCCGGTTTTCCCGACCCATGGAAGAAAATAGAGTTTGAAGATGTGTGGTTCCGTTACTCTGCCGAAAGTGAATGGGCTTTAAAAGGAGTCAATTTCACCCTTTCGAAGGGAAAAACCATCGCCCTGGTGGGTGACAGTGGAGGCGGGAAGAGTACTATCGTTTCTCTGCTCATGAGATTCCACCACATCGAAATAGGCAGAATCACCATAGACGGTGTGAACATCAACGACCTTACACTGGATGCCTGGCGCAGCGGTCTCGGGCTTGTATTGCAGGAGGTTAATCTTTTTTCGGGTACACTATCCGGTAATTTAACAGTTTTTGATCATTCGGTAACCCGTGATGAGCAGGAAAATGCTCTGAGGATTATTGAAGCCGGTGAGCTGCTGGAAAGGATACCCGGGGGTCTGGATGGAAAGATAAGTGAAGGCGGAGCCAACCTTTCCATGGGGCAGAGGCAACTGATCAACATCGCGAGAGCTATGCTGAGGCAACCGGAGATACTTGTGCTTGATGAGGCTACTTCCAGCGTTGA
>JAIOSV010000011.1 GCA_021107435.1 Candidatus Sabulitectum sp.
TGGCAAACAGGTAACAATGTTTGAAGAAATGAAGAATGACGAAAGTAAACCCAACGTATACAACCACATGGCATCTACAGCAGTTGAGCTTAATGAGAAACAGCAGAATCTTGAAAAGGCAATTGATGTAGCTAAACGGCACAAGGACAAACGGTTGCATTCTGTCAGTCTTGGAAACCGCGCGGATGTATTTCACAAAAAGAATCAATTTGAAGAAGCCGAAATGGCTTACAGGAAAGCGCTGGCAATTGCCAGAGAAATCGGGGACAGGTATTACATATCCTATCACTCATGCGGCCTTGCGATACTGAAGACCGATAAGGGAGACTACTCTCAGGCTGTAAAAATGCTTCAGGAATACCATGAGACCTCCCGTGATACAGGTATTCGTTACGGCGAGGCGGAAGCACTGGGTTTCATGGCGATTGCTTTAATGAAGAAAGGCGATCTGGACCAGGCACTGAGTTCTTTCGATCAGTCACTGCTGATTCTCCGGGAACTGGATTATGTCCACTACATCTACTTCTTTCAGGCGGACAGAGCACGCACTCTTTACCTGCTCGGAAGGCTTTCTGAAGCGGAAGCTGCTGTCAGGGAGTCTAATTCTCTGATAAAGAAACAGGAGAAACCTGAGCCTATTCCTGAAAACGATTCCCTGCTGCAGAGAATCCATTTTGAAAAAGCAGATACTCTGGAAGAAAAACTGAGTTGTATCAGGAGCGTTCAGGAAATCATTTCACAGCCTCAGGTCCATCCGGTGCTGCTATTCCTGTGCGCGATCTCTGGAAAATGATTCAGAATACAGATGATCTGCCTGAAGAACTTACACCGGCAGTATTGAAGAAGGAATTCGTTGAGATTCTTGATCAGGCTGTTAAGGAAAGACCTGTCCATGATATCATCGCTATACGAGATGAGATAAGAGGCAATACTCAACCTGTGATGAATCCGGGTTAGCACGCCAAGTGCATCTCCCTGCCGCACAACGCCTTATTTGATCAGCTCCGGTATCTTGAACGCTGCGTAAAGAGGGAGATGAAGTACCTTGCCGTTTGCGGAGAAGTTCCAGGCACCCAGTTTGATTGACAGTTCAGGATTGTACTTGCCCCGAAAAGCAGAAAGAGATTTTGATCGAGTGTTTCTCCCAGACAGATACCGGGGTTTCTCCCCGATTGATTACAGGCACAAGGTTTATCATTCGGGCTTTTTGAAGCCAGGAGATTGGGCCTTCAATATCTCTGTAGCTCTTCCTGCCTGGAATAACTCCTTTGAATCGGAATCGTTTAGCATTTCCGTCAAAGTCTCTTCCAGGTTGAGAGGGGAGACTAATCCAGACTTTTTCTATGTGGAGGGCGTTTGTCTTGCCGGAATGCCTTGCAATGTCTGATATCCAGCCTTCAACCAGATGCTGCTGTACGGTACGAACAGCGTTGTATGCTGTCCGCTCACCATCTTGAACATTATCGATGTAACTTCAACCGCTTCCGGCATTCCTCCCACGGCCATGTACTTGCCGTAGATCTGCCAGATTCTGTTGTGAACCGAGTCTGATAATGGTTTATAGGGGTTGGCTTCAGTCAACAGATCAATCGCTCTATTTTCTCCGGTGGCTGAGAGGAATTCCCTGAAATCAAGAGGATCCACATTAATCATGTCAATTTTGCCTATTGGAAAGGGTTCCTGTGAGAGATGTACACCAAGCAGTGAACCGGCTGCTGCAATGAAAGCTCCGGGCATCAGTTCACAAAAATATTTGAGAGCAGTGAGTGCCGTGGGACAGGCTTGAATTTCATCAAAGATGAGCAGTTCCCGACTTACATCAATTGTTTTTCCTGCTACAAATTCCAACTCCTGCAGAATGTGCTGCGGATCCAGATTACCTGATGAAAATACTGCTTTCGCGGCGCTGTTCATTTTCAGATCAAAATAGTGTGATGCCGGGAAGGATGGAGCAAAGAGTTGTTTAAGAAGGTAGGTTTTCCCGGATTGTCTAATGCCCTTTAAAGCAGGGGTTTCCTGTGCGAATCCCCTTGCCATTGGTATAGAGCCTTCTCTGTTTTGCGTTTCATGGCTTAACTATGTGCGTGTACGATACATTTTTCAACCGTAAAAGTGTAAGAATAGCAACTTATTGCAATAAGAATAATGGAGATACTACAACTTTTTGCAGGCAAAAAGAAGTTAAAATAGCAACATATTGCAGGTTAACCTCGCGAGTGATGTTTACGGTTGGGGTTTGCTATTTTCGGTTTGGTTTGTATATATTTCAGTTAATAGCTGTTTCACAGTTTTTCAACCGCCGATACTCAATCGGCATCAAGAAGGGAGGTTCTATTAATGAACAAAGGAAACTTAAACCGGCAGGGGTGTCGGGCGTCCTAGCCTCCCTGTCAGAAGTTTTTTCCAGAGGTTTGCTTCGGCAGACTGATTGACGTGAGCTTCTGACGTTTCTTCCAATCATCACAGCAGGGCAGGCAGACAACCGCGCATGGTCTGAGACACCGTGTACCCGGGGTGGGTGCTTCTGCCGGTTTTCGTGTATTATTTGATGTATTCGTATGTTATTTGCCTTTACGGCTTTCTTGTCGTTTTTCGATGAAGAGGATATTTCTGGAGGTTAAATGAACCATTCTATTGTTTATCGAGACTATTGTGACTCTGATGTGGATGCCTTGGTGCAGATGTGGAAGGAAAGCCGTCCCGGCTGGCCTCCCGGCTTCTTCAGCGCTTCAGAGACCACTGCTTCCAGTGTTGCGCGGGAGGAGAAGAGTTCCGGAAGGCTCTTTAGCGCTCTTGCGTTTTCGGGAGACAGGGTTGTGGGTTATTGCAGAACCAGCCCCTATGGAGGCGAGGCAGAAGCTTCCTATGTGGACCTGATAAATGTTGTCCCCGACATGCACGGCGCAGGAATAGGGAAAGCCCTTCTGCTGGATGCTGTGAAAAGATCAGTTAAGTTCGGGATGAAGCGCATTGATCTGCACACATGGTCCGCAAACATGAAGGCTGTGCCTTTGTACAAGAAGACGGGGTTTTTCTGGGTACCGGAGACAATGGTCTACATGCAGAACTACATGCCTTTTCTGCTGGGAAGAGAGGAATTCCTTGACTTTCTGAGCGGAGAGGACTGGTACAAGTGCTTCGAGAGGGCTCTGGTTGTTGAGTCTGATACAGAGAAGACAAATTCCGGAAGAGAGATTTTCCGGTATGTGTTCAAGCGGGACGCTGATTCATTTGTCGCTGAATTTGACAGGAAAGGCAGATGTCTTTCCGCAATGGAGTATCCCGGATTCAGCGCTGGGTTATCAGTGGAATCCGCTTCGGAGTTTTTCGTGGGCAGATCCTATTCTGTATCCCTTTCCGGCTCAGGTTTTAATCCGGAGAAGATCAGTGTTGACTGCGGCAAATCCCTGAAATGCCCCGGTGTATCCGCTGATGCATTTGCTGTTGAACCTTTACCTGTAAGGATTGCCAAAACACCATATGAACCTGCTGACCGACTTACTGTGAGCTTGAAGGAAAAAGGGCTGGAGTTTGGTATTGGCATAGTGGGAGTTGAAGAAGTAGCTCTGCATTCCCCTGTTGTTCGTTTCCTTTCTCCGGGAGTTGAAAAACTGAGACTGGGGTTGAAGAAACTTGGTGATGTCTCCTCGGTGGTGATCAGCTACGCGCTGGACGAGGGGGAGTTTTACTCCGGGGTTGTTGCCCTTAACTCTGATATCTATCAGAGCTGTACGGTTGAGTTGCCTCCTGTGGAGCAGGGTGTTCATATCCTTTCTGTCCGGTTGGGTGAATCAGGTTATCTGGAGACAGTTGTGCTGGTAGCTGGCGTTTATTCCGGCAGACCTCTGACGGTAGACACCAGGAAGTCTGCGGTGATAGTTGGCAGCGATGTGGCTCTTACCGTATCCCGCAGGGGAGCTGCCGGTAGGATGTGGGGGCGCGGGCCGGGAGATGCCCCGATTTCTCTGGGCAGGTATTTTGTAAGTGCCGGACCTCCATCCCCAAGCAGATATACAAACTTGAACTGGACAATGGTGAAGTAATTGCAAGAACTGTCTGGCCCTCCAGACCGGGACTGACTCACTGGGTGTCTGCCCGGCTGGACCCGGCGGGATTTTTGGAAACCGCAGGCGGTGTTGATAACGGTTCAGATTCGGTGCAGAAGGTACTTTACCGGGTGAGAAAAGGAGCCGGGGAAGTATTTGAGCCCGGGGTGGAGTTGATTCCCCTTTCAGACGGACTGCTGGCTGAGCCCGGTATTCACAACCAGATACCTGACTGGGAAGAGGACATACCTTCCCTGGTGTCAGGGCTGGGTGCACCCTGGACCGGTGTTGCCGGAGAGGAAAAGTCTCTGATGCACTACTTCCCCGGGTGGATTGATCTGGAATACAGCATGCCGGGGACTCCCGAGGTGGATGTTGCTCCGGGAGAGACCCTGGTATCTCCGCCGTTCCACATGCTCTACTCTGAGGGTGGAATCAAGAGCCTCATGCGCAAAGCTGAGAGTCTGGGCTGGGATGTAGGGAACTGGAGGGAAAGAGTTCCCTTCCTGAACCACAATCTTCAGCCGGTGATGGCCTCCGGTACTGAAGTTTCCCTTTCTCACCTTCTTTGCGGTGAAAGGGATGCGGAAATAGCTGTCGGTGGGAAAATCGTCTGTACCGGAAAGATCCGGGCTGACGCATCTGTCTCGGGCCGACTGGCTGGTGAAGGGACTACTGATGTGAGCCTGACTGTTGCTGAGCGGGCCACTGTTATACCTGTCTGTCTGGTTCAGTCTCCCGGGGAGGTGAAAACAGGCCGGGATGATTCCGGCAGTCTTCTCCTGTCCTGCGACAGGATAGTGGTTCTCATCGATCCCTGCGCATGCGGTCATGTGTACTCTGTGAAACTGGACGGAGTGGAGTACATTCTCTCCTCCCATCCCGAGCCCTCGGAGTTCGCCTGGGAAAAGCCATGGTTCGGTGGGATACACCCCCGGATTTCGGGCCAGAGGGGTAATCCCTATCTTCTGCAGGACGAAAAACCGGAGACAGAGGAGTATCAGAGAGAACTGGACGGACTCATCGAAAAGGGCTGGCTGATGACCTGGCGTATCAACCACAAGAAGTACGGCTCTTTAAAGCTGGACTGGAGGGTTGGTCTTGTTCCCGGCGTTCCCGTGTTGAAGACATCTCTTGAATGCGAGGCATCCTCAGGCGAATATCTGGATGGAAACCTGAGCGTGAAAGGGTTTATACAACCGGGAGGTTCTGTTGCGAACTCTATACTTACCTGTGAGAAGTTTCCCGGTCTGGCTCAGGGACGGAACCATGCCGGTGCCTGGGCCCACATGGGTAAATGGGCCCGCGTAGGCAGGAAAAATTCCTTCGTGGAGGCTTACTCCGGAGAAGATGGCGTTTTCTACTGCGAAGACTTTGGAAAGCAGGGCTGCCACCTCTCCCTGTTCTCCAGCCATGACAGGAAGAAAACCCTGAACATGACCTGGCTCTTTGGGGACCGGGACGATGACGCGACTCTGGCCTCTGTTTTCAGAGCCCACAGATAGCAGGAATCAGGGCGGGGGGATGACCTCCCTCCCTGATTGATCACTCCTGATCGGGCTCCTTACACTTGATGACTGAAGGCACATCAAGTTTCCGGGCAATATCAGGAAGTGCAACAACCGCACCATGAGAATATGACTTGATTGTGTAATTTTCATCAAGCCCCCGAAGTCTTTTGAGAAGAGTTTCAGCCTTGCCTAGATATTCCAGAACAATAGATCTGGGCTTTCCATTAACTCTTCTTGACTCAACGATATACCAATACTTTTGTCCCCGCGACATCTGACCTGCCTGGGATTTTCTGTTTCATAGGAAGCTCACGCTATGGGAACGGATCAGAGAAGATATCCCCGGGGGGAATACATTTACTAGTATAAAAGATGTAATTATGACAGAAATGAAGGCAGAACTCAGCCTGTTGGATCTTGTCCTTTGGGAGTATCTCCTTATGGGATATACGATATAGCAGGAAATGTATATGAGTGGTGTTCAGATTGGTATGGTTCTTACTCCAGTTCATCGAGTAAAAACCCTACAGGCCCTTCTTCCGGATATATTCATGTCAAACGGGGCGGTAGCTGGCTTTATAGTGAAGGGTTAGCCCGGATCCATGAGTATAACGAAGTAGCCGCTGCTGTATACGGTGTTGCAGTAGAGTATTTGTGATGGATTTGGGTTAGTGCGGTCGGCTCATCGCTCACACAACTTGCCATCCAGGGGTCCGGTACACTTGGGGTTTCGTATTTCGAGGTCTTAGAACTATGTAATTTCTATAACTGTCTTCCTGCCGGGTATTTTTGTGCAAACAATGGTCACGCCTACGACGCCCACTCCGGCATTGGCGAAGACCGTTGTCGCGTAGAACAAGGTCTTTAGTAGTCGTTTTTCCTCGATCCACGCGATGACACTGGAAGAATCGCGCGGATTGCCATCCAATACTTCAAACGTACACTTGTCAATCCCGACACTTGGCATGAGGGTGCTGATGACGTACAGGATATATTCCATGTTGGCCGTCGCACTCTGGTGGACGGCAAGAACGGCGACGACATCCTCGGTGTCAAAAGTTGCGATTTCCTCATTGCTCATCTTTCGTACGAATTGCGCCATGACTGCATCTTCCCCTTCCTTTTTAGAGAACGTCTTTCATAACCTGCGCAGACAAGGCATATATCTATCAAAAGCAGAGCAACTGCGAATTGTTGACGATTGTAGAAATATTTTCTTATCTTGTCATTGAATGATAGTCAATGTGGACTTCAGCCGCCATAACAATTTAGAAATACTTGAAATAAATCATAGGAAAGTGGATTTATCACAACCTCATTGCCTGCTCCTAAAACAGCCAGTTTGTCTCAATAAACCTCCGATTTCTGCCCGAAACACTACCCGTCAAACATGCCTTCGCGCAGATTTTCACTGGAAGCACCTCATCAGGATACACTACTCCTCTAAAAGCCGGATCACTGAAACTTATCCAACTTCTATTTCAGGCGGCACGTCGTCCTGCCATGGAATGTAATCCACGATGGGCTCACATACCATTTCCAGAGGCTTTCCAGATAGTGAGAATCACTTCCACCATAGCTCGATCCTTTTTCTGTA
Organism: Candidatus Sabulitectum sp.; assembly: GCA_021107435.1. Lineage (GTDB taxonomy): Bacteria > Fermentibacterota > Fermentibacteria > Fermentibacterales > JCC-6 > Sabulitectum. Next base: position 7,155 of record JAIOSV010000011.1, read on the forward strand.
CTCTGTTGATGGCGTTGAGGGCTTCGTCTAGCCGATTGTTGCCCCGAAGTGCTTCCCATGATTCATCAGTGGCGGCGGGGATGGAGAACATCCACCTGTCTACAGGCAGTTGTTCCAGGGAGGTTTTCAGACCCAGGCCGATGGTGCTTATGGACAGCATGGAGCAGTTTTTCAGGAATATCGCATCCGACGCAGTTGCCTGTGCATTCCTGAGAAGGTTCCACTATGAGCCCTCTGGGGATTTTCTTAATGACACATAACGCTGCTCTTGCCAGCAGAACAGCAGGTCACAGTATGCCCCTGTGCTGCTATATGTTCATCCCGGTGGACAATGTTCGTTTCATCAGGCAAATACAGAAGAATATCGGCACAGTTTAAATGGCAGATCCTCTGGAAAGAGGCACCTGTTGTTATTGAGAACTGGCGAACTGAAGAGCGATTCTATTCAGAGCATCCTTGTTCATGTCATTACCGTAGAACCTCAAAAACAGTTCTCTCTTAAGGTCACCGGGAGAGATGTTGCTGTTTTTTCGCAGAATCGAAGCAAGAACTATAGTTCTGGCGAAGCTGAACATTGAGCATCCTATTACTAATCTTTCTTCCCGGGATTTTTCCATCATCATTTCTCTTGTTTTTGCTGCCATTAACGGATTTGTATCAAGCATCAATTGTCTTTCGGTAAATAGCCTGCAGGTGCATTTCCTCTACCCATCGGTTTATGTAAGCAATATCAAGGCTGTCAACTGAGGACAACAAGTTTTTCACATCACAGATCTGCAATTCTGATTGGGTATCCTTTGCCCACCATAGTTTTGACAAAATCAGATCTTCGGGGCTGGCAATCCACATTGGAATTCCCTGAATGATAATCTGCTGTCTTCTTTGAAATTCTGCGAGTCGATATTTAGATGGTTTCTTTACAATGAAATCAAGTTTCATCACGTACTTATTGTGGATGATATTAAACATCTCCCGATTGGTTATGGCTTCCTCTATTGCATCTGGAGAAAGGTAAAAATCATTTTTAAAGAGACCAACAAACGTAGTAAGATCTTTGCGATGGAGTTCAATCACAATATCAATATCACGCGTCATCCTAGGGAAAGCATAGTAGTTCATGGCAACTGATCCTGTAATCATGTATGCGATTCCCGAGCCATTCAGAGCACGTGTAACAATACTCAGTACCTCTAACTCCTCGTTCATGCAATCCTCTTGAAAGTTAGTATGTGCCGTATAGTTGAGGCATACCGACAGCCTCATCTGCAGTAAGGATATTCAGCAAGAGTCATCATGTCAAATGCAGAAGGACATGCTTCAGTGAGTATCCGTGGCGAGAGTTGAAAAATTCTTCTTCTTTCTTTGTAACGATCTTTCCGGAAAAAGTGTCCTGTTGTTAAGGCGGAGGTTCTGGTAAAGCTGTCAACTTGTTCGAACACGAGGAATTGGTGCATGGAATTTGCACAATTTCCAGGACTTAGTATTTTAGCGAGTTGTTGACAGTTGCGGAAATGTTGAACATCATACAGATGTTACGGTTGTTTTGGCGAGAGGAAGGATTCCATCAGGGAGGGGCTTGTGTCCTGACCGGATCTGAGACGGTTATTGTGTTTCAGGTCTACAACTTCTTTTGAGTCCGGCTTTTGTTTAGTGCGGCATTTTGTTGCACTGGGGTGTTTCAGAATAAGGAGGAAAAATGAGGAAGGTTCTTATGATCATGGCGCTGCTTTCAATAGCGGCATTTGCCAGTGATCCCAGACTTATCGTTCTTGGCGACGACGCCAGACTGCTGATTAACGATTATCTTGAGATGTGGGCCTATCCAGGCGTTATCGGCGACTATGAGTTCGTCACGGGCGGCAGTAAGACTGCCGGAGATGATACCGACGGATGGTTTGGTATTGTAGATGAATTCGACGGGAACACCTATGGTCTTACAATTAATCACAACGACTACAGCCATGAAGTTCTTTTCAGCCCCGGCGGCTGGGGAGCAATTCTGTCCCTGGATTTTGACAAGTGGGCTCCCACTGATACAACTACAGCCAAAGACATGGCCATTGGCCTGGCCTGGGGTACAGATGTGCCTTTCCTCGCCGACTACTCTGACCTTGCTTTCGCGGTTGGTTATGACAAGTTTTCACTTGACAACGATGAGGTAGAAAGCAGTGAAACAGATATCATGCTGGGTGCTTCTCTTCGCGGGCACGGCAATGATTTCTTCAACCTGTTCCCAATCATTACTGTTGGAATGAACATGAATACTGCCGACACCACGGATATCAATCTTCAGATCACCGATTTCTATCTGGACTTCGGCGCAGGTCACAACAAGAAGGTTGCCGACAAGACCAACCTTGTCTTTGGTGTTTTCACCGGTCTTCAGTCCACAAGCTTCGGTGGAGACTACGAAGATGTTGATTCCCAGATGTGGATTAGTATTCCCGAAATCACAGGTGGAGTCGAGCAGGAAATCGGCAAGTGGCTGATACTCCGTGCAGGAGCTGTCAGTAAAACCCAGTACTTTTCCACAGGTGACTTCAACCAGTTCACCAACAGCTACGAAACCAACTTCGGCGTTGGCCTTCACTGGGACAACTTCATGATGGATGCCACCATCACCGAAGGTTTCCTTCACGATGGTCCTTACATGGTGGGTGGAGTCGGCAACGGTTTCATGGGAAGTCTTGCTGCTACCTACAATTTCTAGAATTACTGATAGTTCAAAGGGCGTCCGCTTGCGGGCGCCCTTTTTGTTTTCCCCCGTTTTCTGTATGCTTTCTTCTGCTTATTTCTCTTTGATATGGAGGGGTGAATATGAGGATAGTTGTTCTCGGAGCCGGCATGGTGGGCAGCGCCATTGCCATCGATCTTAACAAAACATTTTCTGTGGTTTCTGTTGATATTGACAAAGAAGCTCTGGGAAGGCTTGAAGTTTTTCACGGGATTGACTGTGCACATGCTGATCTTCGTGATGAACAGGTTGTGCGAAATGTGATTGCGGATGCTGACCTGGTGGTGAATGCAGCACCGGGTTTCATGGGATTCCGGACTTTGAAGACGGTGATTGAGTCGGGAAAGAATGTTGTTGACATTGCTTTCTTCCCTGAGGATTCCGCCTCGCTTGATAAGCTGGCCCGTGAAAAGGGTGTAATCGCCGTTACAGACATGGGCGTTGCGCCGGGAATGTGCAATGTGATTCTCGGTTATCACCACAGCAGAATGAGGGTGAATTCCTACCTCTGTCTTGTGGGAGGTCTTCCCAAAAAAAGAATCTGGCCCTGGGAGTACAAGGCTCCATTCTCACCCTGTGATGTAATTGAAGAATATGTGAGACCTGCTCGTTGCAGAGAGAACGGAGTGGATATTGTCAGACCGGCCCTCTCTGATCCGGAGTTAATTGATTTCGAGCAGTGCGGAACCCTTGAGGCCTGGAACAGTGACGGGCTTCGCTCTCTCCTTCAGAACATGCCTGATATCCCGGACATGAAAGAGAAGACAATGAGGTGGCCGGGGCACATAGAAAAGGCTTTGATTCTCCGGGAGTCCGGTTTCTTCAGCAGTAAGCCGGTTGAAATAAGCGGTATGATGATTTCTCCGCTCCGGATGACGGAAAAGATTCTGTTCTCAGATAAGAACTGGAAGCCGGGGGCGGAAGAAGAGGAATTCACTGTGATGCGTGTGGTCGTTTCTGGTGAAGAAAACGGTACTTCTGTTTTGCATACCTGGGATCTTTATGACGAATACTGCCCTGCCACAAAGACCTCGTCCATGGCCAGAACCACGGGGTACGCCTGCACCGCTGCGGTGAATGCAGTTCTTGCAGGGCTTTACACTGAGACGGGTCTCAGCCCGGCAGAATATCTGGGCAGGAATGAAAAGTGCTTTAAATTCATGCTTGAGTACCTCAGAGATAGAAATGTTTACTATCTGAAGAAGACAGAAAGACGCTGAGTGATGGATGGCTTACTGGAGCTGAAGAAGGCGAATTGCTTTCTGAGCTGGAAGAATCAATACCCGCTGAGGAATTCAAGCAGATTACTGTACAGGCCGATTCCCTGGACTTTTCTGCAATCTGTTCCGATCAGTTGCTTGATTAATGCAGTCTGATAAGCTGAACCGGGTTCGCGTTAAGAAGCTTCTCAAGAAAGAGAAGCAGCCTGCCCTTTTCGGAGGGAAGTACAGGTTCTCTCCATACATGGCGTGCGGTCACAGGTGTACTTACTGCGATGGAAGGTATGAGAAATACCATGTGGAAGGTGATTTCGACCATGATATCACAGTGAGAGAGAATGCCCCTGAACTTCTTGAGAAGGAGCTGTTAAAACTCCGGGAGCCCGGGCCGGTATGTATTTCATCCGGGATAAGCGATCCTTATCAGCCTGTGGAAAAGCAACTTGAAATTACCCGTCAGTGTGCTGAAGTACTTTCCCGGTTTGATCACCCTGTCATCATTCACACAAAATCATCTCTGGTACTCAGAGACATTGACTACTGGGAGGAAGTCCACAGGAATTCTGCCTTTACTCTGATGATATCTCTTACAACAACTGATGATAGAATTCGCAGCATGCTTGAACCGGGAGCTTCATCGGTAGACGATCGCCTGGAGACTCTTGAAGAATTCCGCAGGCGGGGAATGAATGCAGGAATTCTGGCAATGCCTTTCATTCCCTTTCTCACTGATTCCCCGGAGCAGATGAGGGAGTTTCTGACTGCGGTTAAATCAGCGGGAGTACAGTTCGCTATACCCGGTTTGCTTACTCTGAAACAGGGAAGACAGAAGGATTTTTTTCTGAAGGAGCTTGAAAGGAAGTATCCTCACCTTCTGAAGAAAATGAACGATCTCTATTCCAATGAAGATTTTTACGGAAGCCCGCTCCCGAATTATCTGAACTCGTTTCACAAGATCATGGAAACCACCTGGTCGGAAGGTCATATGAGTGATCTGGTTCCCCACGGTGTATTCCATGGTCAGTTCACCCTTTATGATGAGATTACCATACTTCTGCGAGACATGAATACTCTGTACAGAAAAAAAGGGATTAATGTTTCGAGACTTAGCATCGCTTCACAGAGGTTTACCCGATGGCTGGATGCGCGGAGGACATACTATGCCCGAAGACGTAATCTTAATTACTCGACCCTGGAAGATGAAATCAGGGCTCCGGTCGTTTCAGGAGAGCTTGAAAGAATCCTTGACAACCGGAAACTCGCTGAATTTCTCTATCGTGTAATCAACGGTGCCGTATTAAACTACCGGACCCTTGAGCTGGAACTCTGAGATTAGGCCTGCTTCTCCAGAACTTTCTTTATTACAGTTTCCAGGTCGTTGAACATGTACGGTTTGTGAAGAAATCCCGCAAGAGACCTGCCTGCAAATTGCCGGGTGACTTCCTGCTCATTGTACCCGCTGCACATTACTACCCGTACATTTTTCCTGATGAGTTGAAGCTTCCGGAAAGTCTCCTCACCGTCAAGATGAGGCATGATCAGATCGAGAATTACCGGAACAATATCTTCTGAGTGCTTGCGAAAGAGTTTTACCGCATTGCGGCCATGGGGAGCAGTGAGAGCATTAAAGCCAGGACGTTCAAGCATCTGCTTATCCGATTCAAGTATCGAGATGCTCCCGCGAAGTTCTTCTATCTCTGAAATCAGTTGTTTACGCGCCTTTTCGCTCTTTCTCGGCACCATTCAGTCTTACTCTCCAGATTCCTCTCCTGAATAAAATCGGCAGGATTGACGCAGGTAAACATATGTTTATGTTTGTTGTGCCGGCGATCAACATTTACCTTTGATTGGAGTGATATGCATGTGAAATTGAAAGAAACAGGTTCAATGCGGGCAATCTGCATTGAACACATCGGGCCATATTGCGAGATTGGCTCTGTGTTCGAAAAGCTCGGGCAGTTTGCCGTTGAGTACTCTGTGCCGGTAAAAAACTCGAAGTGGATGGGCGTCTACTGGGATGATCCTGCTGAAGTAGCGCCGGAGAAGCTCCGCTCCGAGGCCTGTGTGACCATTGATGAATCCACCAGTGTACCTGATGTTGACGGAGTAACCGTGAAGACCATTGACGGGGGCAGCTTCATGATGGCTACACATACTGGCTCGTATTCCAGTATTGGCGCAGCCTGGCAGGAGTTATGGACTGAGTTCGAGAAGAGCGGCAGAAAGTACCGCCACGGTCCCTGCCTGGAACTCTATGTGAAAGGCGCGGGCAGCGGTCTTCCCGAGGAAGAATGGGTTACTGATTTTTACATTCCGATTGTGTGAATGTTTTCATCTCCGGGCGCGGTCAGCCGCGCCCCTTTACATATCAAGACTATTTCGTTTACATTTGCTCACCTGTAGACTATTATGTCTTCATGGAGAAAATGTCAGAAAAACTGAATTTGCGGCCTGAAGCATCGGTTGCAGTCGTGGTTCCCTGCTACAAAGTGAGAGACAGGGTTCTTTCCGTTGTAGCCGGTATCGGCAGCGGGGTAGATGCAATTATATGTGTTGACGATGGCTGTCCGGAAAAATCCGGAGAGTACATTGAGAAGAATTGTGTGGATCCCAGAGTTACCGTTCTGTATAATTCTGAGAACACCGGGGTTGGGGGTGCTCTCATTCGCGGATACAGAAAAGCACTGGAGCTTGGCTGTGAAGTGGTTGTCAAGGTTGATGGTGACGGGCAGATGGATCCTTCCCTGATACCTGTTTTTGTAAAGCCTCTCCTTGAGGCAAGGGCCGATTACACGAAGGGAAACAGGTTTACAAAGCCGGAGGATTTCAGCTCTATGCCTGGAATCCGGCTTTTTGGGAATGCTGCTCTGTCCCTTCTATCCAAACCTTCAACCGGTTACTGGAGAACACTGGATCCTACCAATGGTTTTACAGCTATACATTCTTCAGTACTGAAACTTCTTCCCCTGGATAAAATAGACAACAGATATTTCTTTGAGACTGACATGCTGCATCATCTCAGAAATGTTGACGCCTGCGTACTGGATATTCCTATGAAAGCGGTGTACGCGGATGAAAAGAGCAGTCTGAAGTGGAATAAGGTACTTTTCGAGTTCTTTTTCAAACATGCGAGAAATACCCTCAGCAGGTTGTACTTTCAATACCTTATAAAGGACTTCGGGATTGCGACAATCCAGCTTGTCTTTGGTACCCTTCTTACGGTTTTCGGTACTACTATGGGTATTATCAACTGGCACAGAAGCATAGTCACCGGTGTAACTGCTTCATCAGGGTCAGTTATGCTTGCTGCTCTGCCTGTAATCCTTGGAATACAGATGTTGCTGAGCTTCCTTAACTACGATATTTCCAGTGTTCCACGAAGGTCGGTAAGCGGCAAGCTTAACGGTTGACTCTGTTTTCCGACTGCCTGACTTTATCATATTACGGCTACTCATTCCGGAGGTGCTTATGACTCTTCTCAGGGATTGCAGAAAAACAAAAATTGTGATTTCCGTAGCCCTTTTCGTAATTCCTTTTCTGGTCTACATTCAGGGATTCAGGTACCTTGGCTCGGGAGATACAGTTGGGAATGAGTTGCTGGCCATCAGTCTTATCCGTGAAGGTAACTTCGATTACAATGAATTCTGCCCTTCGGGAGACGAAGAGGAACTTGGCTATGTATTCAAATGGTCCAGGGGTAGAATCGTAAACATCTGTCCGATTGTCACCGGCATGATGAACGTACCTGTTTTTCTGGCTGCAGATGTTGTGGGAATAGATATTGAGGAAAAAATACTTCCTTTGAACATCGTGTCTATGTCACTTCTTGCAGCGCTTTCAACTGTACTGATGTTCCATATTCTGCTTAGAAAAAGGTTTTCAACCGGACTCTCGGCGTTTCTGGCAGTTGTCTTCGCGTCGGGTACTCTTGTATGGAGTGTAACCGCGAGGGGAACATGGCAGCACGGTCCATCCATATTTTTTCTCTGCGCCGGGATGTTTCTATTCTTCAGCGAAAATCGCAGGGCTTTTGCGTGGGCGGGGTTCTTCTTCGCTTTGATGTGCGTTAACAGGCCGGTTAATGGTCTTATAGTTCTTCCGTTTTATGTTTATACTCTTTTTCACAGAAGGAAGGATTTCCTGTTACTGGTGCTGACAAGCCTGATCCCTGTAGCATTTCTCGCGTGGTATTCTCTTGAGTACTGGGGTTCTCTGCTTTCTCTGGGGCAGGGCCAGAGTGGGAAATTTACTACAGATCCGTGGCTGGGAATTCCCGGTCTTCTTTTCTCGCCGGCAAGAGGTCTTCTGGTTTTTACACCGGTGTTCATATTTTCCATTTTGTACATGGTGAAGGATGTTTTTTCAAAAGGGGGGAACATTCTTTACAGATATCTTTCTGTGGGATTCTTCGTCACCCTGATTATCTATACGATATGGGAAAGATGGTACGGTGGACACTGCTTCGGTTACAGATACCTTTCCGAGTACATTCCCATTATGGTGCTTTTCCTTGCGGAGGGATGGAACAGGTACGTGAAGCCGAAGGTCTGGACTCGCGTTCTTTTCGGGATACTGTTTTTCCTGTCGGTCTACTTTAATTTTCTGGGTGCTGTTGTCTTCCCTTCGGATTTCAATACTGTGCCCAACAATATTGACTACAATGATGACAGGTTATGGACGATTGAGGATACAGAGCTTTTAAGGCTCAATGATATGTTTGTTGAGAGGCTTTTAAAGAGGTTTTAGGAAAATGGGGCAGGAGAGTATCCTGCCCCATTGAGTTCCCGCATGTTTTATTCGATGCTCTCCGGGAAATTGCCCTTTCCTTTTGCTCTGGCCAGAATGAAGCTGACAACCGGAAGAAGAATGAGTATCAGCCATCCGAAGAGAAATTCCTGACTGCGGAGTCCGAAGGAACCGTAAGGTTTTGTTCTGGACTGTATCTCAATGAAGAGCATCCAGATTATTCCCATGGGGATCAGCCATTTGACGCAGATATTCCACCATCGTCCCAGGCGGAAGCTGGAGTTCCTGGAGATGTAGTCTCTCTGCTTTTCCGCGCCGATAATCCAGCCTATCATGATTGTCTCAACAAGAACCACAATGGTAAGTCCGTAGCTGTTCATGAAGTGATCCGCGATGTCAAGGATGTAAAGACCGGCCCCGGTGAGCATCGGCAGACCGAGAAGGAAGCACAGACCACCCACAATAAGGTTGGCCTTTTTGTGAGAGAGTTTCCACTTATCCTTCACCGAGGCTGTTGCGGCTTCCAGCAGGCTGAAAGCGGAATCAACTGCCAGTGTAAGCAGCATCAGGAAGAAAAGTACTCCGAAGATCCGGGCGCCTGGAAGGTTGCCGATGATATGCGGATATGCCACAAAGGCCAGCCCCGGCCCCGACTGAGCGACCTCTGTGATATGAACTCCCATTTTTGTGGCCTGATAACCCAGAGCGGAAAAAACCGCCAGTCCGCCGCAGAAAGCGGTAAGAGCGTCCGCTATTCCTATCACTATCGCGTATCCTGCGATATTGGTTTTCTTTGGCAGGAAGCTGCCGTAGGCTATCATAATGGCAAAACCAACGCTGAGGCTGAAGAACACCTGAGAGATAGCCGCCAGCCAGATATCAGTGCTGAACAGTCTTTCCCATTCCGGCGTAAGGTAGTAAGATATTCCAGCTCCCGCGCCGGGCAGAGTAACACCCCTGATTATGAAAAGTATCAGAAGCCCCCAGGGAATGAACACGGTGTAGAAAACTACCTTGCTTACTGTTTTTGTACCTTTCCAGACAGATGCAACTATCCATACCCAGGAGATGATGAATCCAGCAAGAAGAGGCCATCGGAATGTACCCGGATCCCATGGCTCACTTGTGAGACCCAGAAAATCGTTAAAGAAGAAATCGCCCGGAGAGGACATGAAGGTGTCAGCATTGCCAAGGGAGGACATAGCGTAAAGATTACCTTCCCATGCCACCAGGAATGTACCTTCAGTCTGTACGTTGTACAGGCTCTCGTCCACAGGATCGGTGAACGCGGTTCCCACAAGTCTTTGTGGAACAGGCGTGAGTACACTCATATTTTCCATGTCTGTGGATTCCAGAGCATATTCGACATTGGCGTACTGCCCCATGTTTTCCTGCCAGCCCAGCGTTGCTGCTTCCCAGGTGTAGTTAACACTCCATGACATGATGATGGCGTAGTAGGTTACTATTACAAAACCAACTCCCACTGCGAACCAGCCGAACCACTGCATTTTCGGTCGGAGCTTCGCGAATGCTCCCGGTGCGGCCTGTTTTGTCAGATGTCCCATGCTGAACTCAAGCATCAGCAGAGGAATGCCCGCAACAAAAAGGCATACAAAATACGCTACCAGAAAGGCACCGCCTCCATTTTCAAAGGTCACATAAGGAAACCTCCAGATGTTGCCGAGACCGATAGCAGACCCGATAGCAGCGAGGACAAAAGCTGTCTTGCTGTTCCAGACTTCTCGTGATGCCAATTTTCCCTCCTCTTTAGTAAATGTCCACAGCTCAATTAGATTGAACTTGAACTGGCCAGTCAAGGGCAGATCCGGAATAGGATTTCACTCCCTTTACTCGATATGTACATGGAGCGTATAATTTGAAAATAATGGATTCTGCTGGCTTGTATTTTGCAGATCAGGAATTTATTGCATATTTGAAAGGAGAAGAAGTTGCAGATCACCTTTTTTATCATACTGGCTCTTCTGGGGTACGGCCCGTGGGTGTCTACCGGTCCCGAGGGCGGAGACATTGATGCTTCTGTTCAATCGCTGACCAATGCTTCAGAGCTGTGGGCATTGACGGGCACATACCCTACTCAGGTTGTTCATTCAACAGACTCAGGGCTTAACTGGGAGATTCTGTCAACCTTCACCAGCGGTACTCCCTACGACATGATTATCACTGCGGACGGCAACCTTGTCGCGGTGGGAAGCGGCAGATGCTGGACATCCACGGATGGTGGACAATCCTGGACAAGCTATTCCTACAGCAACACATATTTTCAGGATGCAGTCGCGCATCCCACAGCAGGCGGGGAGTTGTTCGCTGCCGGCTACAAATATGACGGCAGCTGGAAGATAGTCTTCATGCATTCCACCGACAACGGAGCAACCTTTGATTTTACATACATGCCGATTACCGGCACGTATTCTTATGGAAGAAGCATTGCCATTTCCCAGTCTGACCCCTCAGTTCTCCTGCTGGGGGGGTATGTATACAACACTGATGCCTACGATCCTGTTGTTTTTCGGACAACGGATGGAGGAGCGTCATTTACAGATGTCACCCCTTCCGCTGCTGCTTCGCAGTACTATTTTTACGGCGTAGCGATTCACCCCGCCAATCCGGATATCATGCTCTCCGGCTCTTCAAACTATGTTTACAGATCCACTGACGGGGGTGACAACTGGGCTCAGATTCAAAGCCAGTCATACAGCTACAACATGGCATACAGCATGGCTGATAACAATCTGGTATTTGCGGGAGGCTCCTACAGAGGTTATCGCTCTATCAACGGAGGAACCTCATGGATCAGCATGACCTCCGGTCTTTCCGGCAGCGGCATCAAGTGGATTATTCCAAGCTGGAACAACAGCTCGCTTGTCTTCACAGGGAGTTCTCTGGGATTTTTCAGATCTACCAACGGCGGTGCATCCTGGACCGCCAGTAATTCAGGGTTGGCCGTGGGCAAGGTTCTTGCAATGGCGGAATCTCAGGGCTGGATATTCATGAACATGGAGGACATGGGTCTTTACAAGGCCCAGACAGGTACCCCTTATACAAACTGGCAGGAGGTGAGCACTCCTCTGGCCTGTGGGGATTTCTGCGACATCTGCGCCGACGGGTCCGGCACTCTGCTGGCTCTTGAGGGTTCCGGTTGAGGAAACTCCGAGCTCTACAGGAGCACAGACGGAGGTTCCGTCTGGACGCAGGTCGACAGTTACTACGGAGATGGTTACGGAATGGTTTACGCGGGAGGAAGTACCTTCTGGAGTTGCGGGTATAAATACTCTTCACCAAACTACAGGGCTGTAGTTTCACAGTCGATTGACGGAGGCCAGAACTGGACCAGGCACGAGCTGTATTCCGGTTCACAGTACGGTTACATCAGAGCAGTTGCTGTTGATCCCAGCGACTCAGATAATGTCTTTGCACTTGGTTATATAAACGGCTCTTACACTCTTTTCAAAACAGAGAACGGCGGGTCATCCTGGTCAGAAGTTTCTCCATCAGGCTACAGCGGCACTCCGTATGACCTGGTGGTTCATCCCGCAAATCCCGACAGACTGGCTGCTGCTTCATCCTCCGGCCTTTATACTACCACAAACGGCGGTCTCAACTGGAGTAAAGTCACCAGCAGCTTCAGCACCTCCAACGACCTGTATCAGTCTGAAGATCTTTATGGTCTTGTAATATCTACAACCAGTGGTATCTGGTTATGGGAAAACTGGAGCGGATCTCCTGTTCACTGGGGAGACAATCCGGGGACAGTCTCTATCAACTGCGCTGTTGCATGCGCGGATGATCAAACAATGTATGCAGGTACAGCGGGCGGAGCTGTATGGACTTCACACTACGGTCTGAGCACCGAGGAGGATACTCACTTTGAGGTTCTTCCCGCGCAGGTCAGTGTATTTCCCAACCCGGTTACCGGGGGGTTTGCCGCACTGCGTATTAATCTTCCAGTGTCAGGCCATACAACTGTGACGGTTTACAGCCTTTCAGGAAGAGTGCTTCAAACAGTATCATCTGAAATCATGACAGCCGGATCACATGAGTTGCGTCCCGGGGATTTACTTCACAAGAGTTCAGAGTGAAGGCTCTTCCATGTCGGGAAGATTCGTTGTTTCGAGGTAGAAGGAAAAGCCCGGGGTTTTGCAGACCCTCGGGCTTTTTTTTATCAACTAACGGGGAGTAGCGGTTTCAAAACAGGTCATAGTGCTGTCATCTCGATCCGACAGTACTACCTTGACCTTAATTCCGGTAATTCGCTTGAATGTTTCTTCCACAAGGCTAAATCCGAAGAA
>JAIOSV010000055.1 GCA_021107435.1 Candidatus Sabulitectum sp.
GCATCCCTGATTGCTTCGCTGGGACAGTAACCATCATCAACACTCAGCTCATCAATAATGTCAGATATTTCCAAGTTTACTCCCCTTTATTCTCTTTGCGGCAAGACTCAATCTAAAATGGAATGCCTTCTTCATCTTCATCATCTTCATCATATCCGTCAAATGAAGAAATTCCCTGAATCAATTCAAAGAATACGGAAATGGAATCACTGAGGTTTTTTACTGTTTTGCTGCAAGTAAGCCTCTCTTCAGGTGTTTTTGCTTTCGACATCACCTTCAATGTGGCAAGAATCTGTGATGATAACTCATCCACTATTTTAATCGGATCCATATCCCATTTCCTTTCTTCCGTGCATAAATAAGCATGCACGTTACATCTGCCTCTATACCTCAGTTTACAATCTTATTATCCAGGATTGCAGAGGTCAGCAATGCTCCTGACTGTGGCTTATTCCCGGATACCCTGAAGTCTACAATATGAAAACAACTTCGCCAATGCACTCCCCGAAATGCTCTTGATCAAACCTTCTTCTTCCTTGATATTTACTATAATTATCGTATTGTTATTTTTCTACCTGGAGGTAATGTCAATACGAAGGGTTTACCTGTATATTCCACCTGACACCGGTAATACAGGTTTGCCAGTGATTGATTGGTTTTCTGAAAACAATCCCTCAAGCGGAGACAGCGGATGAATTACAAATCTTTTATGAAAGCGGTTGAAGCAGAACTGGCTGTAAAATCAGGCAGTGAGCTTAAGAAACTGTTTCTTGAGCTGGCTTCAAAAACAGAACCGGGAATGAGAAAACAATTTCTAGAAAACCTTCACTGTGACGAAAGCATTGCTGACAGCCTTGATAAAACTCTTGCAGCACTTGAAGAGTTGAAAAGCAGAATTGAAAATGGAGATTTTTCAGAGGGATGGGGCTGGGATCCGGATTATTGCGAAGAACGGGAATGGGGTGATGAATCCTGGGCTGAAGAGATTGATGATTTCTTTTCCGAGGCACATTACTATTATTCTGAAGCTGCGTACAAAGAGGCTAAAACTCTTTATGAAAAACTTTTCGACACTCTTGATGCAGGGCTTGATAATGGCACGCTACCTGGACCTCCAGATCCTCTATCAACTATGAATACTGATCTTGATGAGGCTAATTTCACACTGATTCGCATCAATTACCTGACATCCAAAGGCTCTCTGCGGCCAGATCTCCTGTACCAGGCAGCTATTGATAATAGCTGTTTATGGAACAACGAAAATGGCTTTCTGGCAGGAATTCTCGCCGTGGACAAATCTCCTATGCCTGGATTCTACGGTTTTCTCGCAAAATGGGTGGAATTGAACAAGTCAATATACTCAGCAGCCTCTGACATACTCCTGCGAGAAGCTGTAATGCTTCTTGACGGTTCTGAAGGCGTTGAAGAATACGCTGAAAAACTGGGAGAAACTCGCCCTTTCTTCTGGATAGATACGCTGAAGATATATGCGCAGAAGAGTGACTTCAATAAAGTTAGAGAATTATCTCTAAAGGCCCTGAAAATCGTAAATCCGAATTACACTGTTTGTTCGGAGATATGTGATTATCTGTCTACGGCAGCAGCGAAGCTTAAAGACGATAGGCTTCTTTTGTTTGCCGCCAGAAATGCGTTCTACTCCGATCCCTCCCTGAAAAGACTTCTTTTACTCGCCTCACTTGCTACAGACAACTTTGATCCACTCATGCAGGAAGCCTGTGAACGGGCAGACGATCTGTATGCAAATAGCATAAGACGGAACAGGCAAATCCATACTCCTCTCGGAACAAACACGGGAATCAGTGATTTTGAATTAGCCTGGTCTCTGGTGTTTTCATCTCAGTTTGACAAATTGATCTGTGTTTGTGCCGAAGATCAATCGGCTATCTTTGAAAAAAGCACATCCGGTGTAGCTGTTCCAATTTTGCTGCTTGTGATCGCGAAAAAGAAGCATAACAGTTTATTAACTTTGCTGGAAAATGCTCTACCTTTTTATTATTCCAAATCAGATTTGAAACTCCTTCTATCTTCTCTTGAACCTGTTCTTAATCAGAATCTCCCGGCGGTAAAGCAGCAGGAATATTTTAGCTGGTGCAGCAGCATTGTAGAAAAGAAAGTTCAGAAAATTGTTAGTGACCAAAATCGTGGAAGCTACAATCTGGCCGCGCTGCTAGCCAGCTCGATTGCGGAAACAATTTCTGAAATGGAATCCGATTCTGCCGCACAGAATTACCTGCTGGAGTGGAAAAACAAATTCTTGCGGTATACTGCATTTAGACGAGAGTTGAAGCATTTTGCTTCCAAATCAAAAAATCCTGCAATCAGCAATTTTACAGGTAAACTGTAGAATTGCGACTATCACATGGTTTTGCCAACCTGCCTCGGACCTGTTACTACCTGTATGCGTCTGACTGGCTCCATTATGCGGGAAAGCAGAACATCGAACTCTTTTCGCTTGTACATCTCTCTCCATCTACTCAATAGGTTGAGTAATATTACTCAATCCATTGAGTACCAGTCAAGTCATAATACATTTTATTTATATTTTTTATGTATTTCAAGGCTATACCAGAGTAGATACGATAAATCACTTGCTCTCTGGGCAGGAAGGAAGCTTATACCCGACCTCGGCTGTTCTAACCGTCATAGAGTTCTTGTCGCTCCGAAATCTGTATGTTTCAATTTTTTTATTCAATTCGTAGAGTTCACTTAACTCTCTGAGAATTCTGTCAATCCTTTTTTCTTCCATTGCCTTGCAATCTTTTAATTCTCATACCTACCTCCAGTCTGTTCGATAATATCAATCGATACAAGTGCTGTAAAGTATCTGATATTCGTAATATCTTTTCTCTCTTCACATTACAAAATACTCAAAGCTGTACATAAGAAAATGAAGTATCTACTGCCCGGATGCTTTCCAGCCCGATATATTAGCGCTAATCAGAAATTCAGATTGTCATCGGAGAAAGGTATACAATGGAAAACGCCACCACCATTCATCTTGTTACTGAGAAGACCCAGATTTCACGAAGACAAAAAAGAGCACTGGATGATATCAAGAGCGTAAAGAACACAGGTACACACCCACTCTTCAGTACATTCGAGGTTATCTCACGAACTGAACGCAACTATACTGTGCACATCCGTTCTGTGGAGCAGTTGATCAATTCCTGCACCTGTCCTGATTACAGTACCAACACTCTGGGTACCTGCAAGCATATAGAAGGAGTTCTTCTGCATCTGCGTAATACCCTGGGCAAACGATGGGAAAAACTGGCTGGCGAAGCCCTCCCCCGCAATCAGATTTATCTGCACCGCTCTGATCAGGTCACTGTGCGGATTACAATGCCCATGCCTTCCGGTTACAGCGATGAGTCTATGCTCCAGATGCTGAACAGGTATTTCGATTCGGAAGGGATACTCCAGGGATCCGCACTGCACAGACTGCCGGCTCTGATACAGGAAATCAGTTTGCTGAGTTCGGAACTGCAGGAAAAACTGTTTATTCATGATGATGTTCAGAACTATCTTGAATCCCTGCAACATCTGGATTCAATTAAGCACCAGAAGGAATGGTTCCTCGGGCAAATAGAAAAGGGCAACCGATCAATGGAGGTTTTGAAAAGCAGCCTCTATCCATTCCAGGAAGAAGGGGTTCTTCATCTGACCTTCGGGGGAAGAGTTTTACTGGCGGATGATATGGGACTGGGCAAGACCGTTCAAGCCATCGGTGCTATTTCCCTGCTTCACCAGCTTCGTGATGTGCAGCGTGTGTTGATAGTCTGCCCCGCTTCACTCAAACACCAGTGGGAACGGGAGATCCATCGCTTTACCAATTTCTCCACAAATGTAATCGGCGGCCCGCTTGCCGCCCGAAGACAGCTTTACAG
Organism: Candidatus Sabulitectum sp.; assembly: GCA_021107435.1. Lineage (GTDB taxonomy): Bacteria > Fermentibacterota > Fermentibacteria > Fermentibacterales > JCC-6 > Sabulitectum. Next base: position 3,909 of record JAIOSV010000055.1, read on the forward strand.
CAAACCGGCCTTCTTCAACATTATCAATTATGAGCTGGTGAGGCGTGATGTGGACGAGATGCGTGTTCTTCAACCTGATGTAATAATCCTTGACGAGGCCCAGCGTATAAAAAACTGGCGCACCAAAACCGCTGATGCTGTAAAGCAGCTTAAAAGCCGCTATGCTTTTGTTCTTACCGGTACTCCACTTGAAAACCGGCTTGATGAGCTGTACAGTGTGTTTCAGTTTATTGATCCCGGTATCCTCGGCCCCCTGTGGCGTTTCAACCAGCGCTACTTCGAGGTGGAAAGACGCAAGTCAGGCTCATACAAGGTACTGGGCTACAAGAAGCTTGATGAACTCCGGAAGCGTATAGGACCGTATGTGCTCCGCCGGACTCGTGATGAGGTTCTTGATGATCTGCCTCCCAGAACCGACAACAACTTCTTTCTGGAGATAACACCACAGCAGAAAAAGGCATATGACGGGTTCAGGGAAACCATGGCTCGGCTTCTTAACATAATGCGCAAAAGACCTCTGACACCGAAAGAACACGACATTCTTCTACGGTCAATGATGAAAATGCGTATGATCTGCAATGCTCTTGCATTGCACGATAAGGATATGTCTCAGAAAGACGCTGAAAAGACCTCTCCAAAGCTCCGTGAGCTTGGGCTCATTCTGGAAGATGAAGTTATTGGAAACAAACGCAAAGCAATCGTATTCAGCCAGTGGACTGGAATGCTTGACCTGGCCAAACCTGTGGTGGATCGACTTGGCATTGGTCATGTAACCCTTTCAGGCAAAGTTCCCACCGGCAAGCGCGGTGAACTTATCACACGCTTCTTTGAAGATCCCGACTGCAGAGTTTTCTTCTCCAGTGACGCTGGTGGTGTTGGTCTGAATCTTCAAGCTGCCAGCCTTGTTATCAATCTTGATCTTCCCTGGAACCCCGCAGTTCTTGAACAGCGTATTGCAAGAGCCCACCGGCACGGGCAGCGAAATGCAGTACAGGTAGTAAACCTGATTGCAAAAGGAACAATTGAAGAGCGTATGCTGGACACACTTGCCTCCAAGCGTGAAGTGTTTCAGGGAGTTTTCGGCACAGATGAAGATCTGAATGAAATTAGTTTCGTGGATACCGGCCAGCTGATCATGCAGCAGATTCAGGAACTGCTGCTGCCTGAACCGGTTCAGACAGAATTGAAACTGGCACCGGCGGAAGAAGAACAACCTGTTGAAGTTCCAACCCTGCGCCAGTATGCCGATCTGCTGCTGGGTTCATTCCCGGGTCGTATCTTCCTGGTTCGATACGCCCCGTCAATTCCAGGTGTTCAGGATGCTCAGCAGGTTCTTCTGGTGGTAGATCAGAACCCGGACACTATAAGACCTGTTGCCCAGAATTTACTGGATAAACATTTTGCCTCTCAACCCTCTGTTCCCGGTCTTCATCTAATGGAACAGGATGGATACCGCACATTGCTGACTCTTCTGGGGGGCAGCCTGCCCGCCTCGTCAGAACTGCGGGAAGACGCGGAGGTTTACAGAGCCCCATCATTAGCCGCCCCAAGTGCTGAAGAACAGCGTCTCAAGCGTCTCAAGAAAACCGAAGAGGGATTTGTACAGGCAACCAGACGATTGCAGCTTGCAAAGGTGGTCAGCACCGGCGGCTTCCCGGAAGAAGTACTAAAACCGGTGCGTGAGGCACTTGCATGGGCTCTCTCCTCACACCTGAGCTTAGTCAGCAAAGATTCCCCATCAGACAAACTGCCAGGCCCCCGGATACTCCAGGCAAAACTTGTTGAGCCGGGTCATCTCTCTGACCTTCTTGCCGGAGAGGTAGCTCGGATCCGAGAGTTGACCACTCCACCGGCACCGGACGAGGATGCAGGACCACCTCCATCAATCAAGGCTGCTGAAGCCATGATTCTTTCAGTGGAAAAACTCATTGACCACGGTCGTGAACTGGCCATAATGATCACTGTGTAACGAAGAAAAAGGCGCAATACCAGTAACAAATCTACCGTTACAATCAATCGACGGTATCGTAATTCACGCCACCGGATGAAGAATTACAAGGCTTATCGAATCAATCTTCGATGGAGTAAATCCATGAGGTCTCTTCTTCCGTCAAGAATGCAGTAAATGAACAGCCTCTCCCCGACCACCCTGCAGATTATCCGGTATGGGTAGCAGCTGACTTCCCGGTACTCAAGTACACCAACCCTCCCAAGTTCTGGAGGTACATGACCTGTAAATGGCATTTCCCCGAGATCTGTACAGGTCGTCCTGATGGTTTGATAAACTTTCTCAGCAGAATCAAAGGATTGGTTTTTCAGAATGTACCTGTAGATATCCAGCAAATCATCCTCAGCGTCCCGCACCATAAAGACAGTGAACTTCACTGCATCTGCTTCATTCTTTCATCAAGATCGGAAAAAGCCTGATGCAGTGGTTTGTAATTACCAGCCTCAACACTCTTTGTGCTCAGAGCAAGAATCTTGAGTAAAGCCAGGGTCTCCCTGGTCTCATCATAGCTTTTCACATCCTGAAGCACAGCCTTTGCCTGACCGTTCTGAGTGATCACATATGTAATCCCGGTTTCCGCAACTTCTCTTACAAGCTCAGATGCATGAGTTTTCACATAACTGATTGGTTTTACAGAATCTTTAAGATTCATCTCAACCTCCTTCAACCAGAATATAGACCCGTATTGCGGGCTGTGCAAGCTGCGGTGCATATCAATTACAGCCCCTGGAGGAAGAAGCAACGACATGCCTCAACAATCACAAAAGGGTATGTATCAGTATGGGTTGTAATGATATGCTATTAGATCATCTGGCATAGATTAGAATTTTTTCTTCAAGAACTCGCTTCTTGAAATGGGGATTTCCAAGACTCTCACTGGTCAAAAGATCTATACTGCTTTCCAGGGTATCTTCAAGGCTGTGAAGCAGTCCGAAAAACCTTTTTGCAAGACAATTCTCAAGAGAATTGAATTCAACCAGAAAATCCATATCGCTGGAAGATGATGCAGTATCCCTGGCATAAGAGCCAAAAACAAATAGCTTTTGCACTTCAAACTCAATACATGCTGGAAGAACTTTCTTTTTTATGTCTTCTATATTCATAAGTGTATCATATACTCACACCGCTGTTTATCCACTTTTTCCGAGGTGCTTCTCTAAACTCCGGCTTACAGCCTTCTCCAGTTTGTCTGCTCTGGCGGAACCCAGGAAAGAATTCGTGAAGAGAAGAGCGAGTTTGTAAAGGAGGAAGAGCATGCCCAGGGGAATAATCATAACATCAAGGAGCCATGTGACACCTGTTCTGAGGAGAAGTTCCGGGAGAACGTCTATCAGGTCTTTCATGTCGGTTACTATACCCGCGATGACCTGGTATTGCGGTGATGAAATTGAACTCAGATCAGGCCATTGGATATCGTAGTCCGGAAATGAGCCGGTTATAGTTGGCGGCCAGCCTTCAATGTCTACTAATCCGGCATTCTGCGCTTCTTCAAGTCGGGCGTCAAAGTTTTCCTCGAATTCACCCATTCTGAGATCAAACTCATCGTGTATCTTCGCTGAATAGCTGCTGGAAAGTTTGCCTGAGAGAAAGAGAAATGCTGGAATAGCAAAGTAGAATGAAAAAGCCAGTATTCCAAAGAAATGGGTGAACTTTCTGATAGATTCTTTCTTTGCGAACTGCATCACTCCCAGCAGGATAAATACAATGGCCAGAAACGCAGAGCCCAGGAAGCCGCAGAGATCCAGAACAATTTCAAGGGTGTAAAGTGTTGCAAGACTGAGCGTGATCAGCTTCCAGGTGATGTCTATGGAATCATACAGGGGTTGAACGATATCCCCTACCTCGATTCCAACCACATCAGAACCTTCTACAACAGCAACCAGTCCCTTGACCACGCTGATTGTTACAAAAGCTGCAAGAGCTTTTTCCTGTGATTCTTCGATGTAACTCTCTGCCGGGGGAAGAATGACCTTCCGTTGAAGTGAGGTGAGTACTCCGGTGGTTGCGAGAACAATAAGAACCAGAAGAATTGAAACTGTGATTACTCTGCGTCTGCCTGCTGTTTCCATTGTGCTCTCCCCCTTTTGCTGTTGGTAATGATATCTGCATCACCGGCGCTACAGTCAATGGTTGCACAATCTGCTTTTTCAGAAAGATATCAGGGGAGTAAAAGGCCGGTGCGTTTTCACCTCTTTTTCAGAATCACCGTTTTGTTCAGCGGTATGCGAGGTCCGGCACTGTGTATGAATCCGACTGATCCTGCGATTCTCAGTGCTTCTTCAAAGGCTGATTTTGATACATGAAAGGGCGGCTCGACAATCAGAACCTTTCCTGCGGGTTTCAGCATTGCTTCAATCTCTTTGAAGAATTCATTTTTCTTCGGAATTTCGTGAACCATGTAGAAGAGCAATACGAAATCAACAGGCTCTGTTACTCCGATTCTTTCCTGTTCGCACTTGTGCAGACTGATCCGGTGTTCAAGCGCTGTTCCGGTTATCCTGGCCTTTACTTTATCCAGCATTCCCTGCTGCAGATCAGCTGCTATTACCCGGCCATTCTCACCAACCATTTTCGCCATATCGATGGAAAAGAATCCCGGACCGCATCCCACATCGAGAACTGTCATTCCCTTCCGGATGTATGGTCGTAGTATCTTCTGCGGGTTTTGCAATAATCTTCTGAATCTGTTATCAAGACCGCCTGCATTCTCAACCGGACATACCCGGTTTTCCCTGTTGCTCACTGTACCGTTCTCCTTCTCTGACCTTATGCCTTATTGATAACTGCCGGTCCGCCGGGGCCGGCAGTTTTGTGTCGTTTCTCTGTTTCCTTACTCTGTGTCGGCCATCTGATCAGTTCCGGGTTCTTTCCTGTTCAGCCACTTGTCAAAAGCGTCTCGGCCGTAATCGTTCCAGAACTCACGGAATGAGTTATAGTGGTACTCATGGCCGTTGTCGTCCACATAAATGTGTTTGCCTTCATCGCTCTTGCTCTTAAAGTCATTGTCATAGGAAATAGATCTGCCATTTGCTTCTGCGCGGGCATGGATGTCCTTCACCTTCCTGCGCACTTTATCTCTTCTGCTGCCCCTGTTTGAGAATGTGTTGTGGCTGCCGAAAAAGATATGAGCAAGAACAACCAGACCAACTGCCTGCCAGTAACTTACCTCGGGAAGGTTGAAAATGTTCGGCATCAGGGCGTTCCAGAGCCACATAACGATGAATCCGAATAGAATGGCAAGGGCAGTCACACCAATGATTCCCAGCAGTATGAAACCAATAACTTTGAATACTTTTGCAGCGGGTCTGCCGTGTATTACCCGGTTGCCCACTCTAACTGTTGAACAGAACATTGTGTTCCTCCTTTAAGTGATTGAGCTGCTTTTTTATTGTTTTCAGTCCTCTGTGTTTCCTGGCCAGGAGAGTACCGATGGGGGTATTTAGTTGATTTTCGAGTTCTTTGAATGATACTTCGTTGAACTCTGTTTCTATGATTACCTGTTTCTGCTCTGGAGGCAGATCGCTGATGGCTGTGTAAATCTGGTTCCTGAGCTGTTCTCTGGCGTAGGAGTTTTCAGGCTCATACTTCATGTCGGGAATGATGTCATAGAGGCTGAGTTCCTGCCGGTTCGGTTCATCCAGGGATTGTACATTGTTTCCGGGTTTCCTGTACTCGTCAATGATTTTATTTCTCAGGGCACGGTATACATAAGCTGTAAGATTGGATATGGGCTTCGTTACGTCCGGGCGGTCAAGAAGGTTAAGAATCACATCCTGAACGATATCCTCACTGTCCATGTGGGAAACATCATCTAGCTTTGTTCTGACAAAGTTTACCAGCTTGTGATAGTTGGTCTCCCAGAACTCGGCTAATAATGTTTTACCGCTTCTTGTCATCTTCCGTTTTCTCCTCTCTTCAATTTTGAAGACGGGAAACGAGGGAAAATATTGCATATTGCCATACACATTATCATACGTTATTATGTGTATGGATGGAGGTGGAGAATTGGGTAGAACAAATATAGTCCTTGATAACGAGCTGTTAGATGAGTGTAAAGAACTTACAGGGATCAAAACAAGTCGGGCACTGGTCGATTTTGCGCTGCATGAGTTGCGCAGACTTACCAGACAGAGACGATTAATGGAATTGAAGGGGTCAGTGGTCTGGGAAGGCGATCTGGCTGTATGGCGTAAAGAGCGAGTGTAATGGTTCTTGTAGATACCACTGTCTGGATTGATTTCTTTCGAGGTAATTCGGCACCACATGTAAACACTCTTGAAAAACTGATCAGTGATGATGAAGACATATGTATCTGCGGTGTAATTCTTACCGAAGTACTTCAAGGCATAAAATTCGACAGGGATTTTTTCAGAACAAAGAATTTCTTTGAAGCGCTGATCTACCTGCCGATGAGCAGGGATACATTCCTCCAAAGTTCTAAACTCTACAGGGCTCTGAGAAAAAGGGGGGCTACGATCCGAAAACCCATTGACTGCATGATTGCTTCAGTGGCCATTGAACACGATCTGTCTCTGCTTCATAATGACCGTGATTTCTTCTGGATTGCAAATCACTCAAGATTAAGAATTGTTGGGCACAGCGGGTAGCATATATCCAAAGTAAAATTGCATATTTCGAAAGGCTGTTGTATATCAGCCTCCGGGAGGTAATCCTGCGAAGAAGAAGCTGTCCACCATTCTGACGATCACCGCAACTGTGTTTGTTGTGGGTTTCTGCGGCATATATATGACCCGGAATTTCACAGAAGTGGATAAGAAGTAAGTATCTTCCATGGATCGTGGAGCTCACCTGCCGCAATGGAGCGTAGCGGAATTGCGGTCAGGCGGAGCGCTTTGTTCTGCCTGCCGGTAAGCAGGGCTTCAATCTTCCAGATAGACTGCCGAAGTTTCAAACGCTTCTTCGGGTGTACCGTGGAAACCGCCGTTGTTAAAAGCACAAGGCTCATATTTTTCGTGGCTGTATGTATAGAAAGCCATAGACCAGCGATCTTCATCTCCAAAGTAACGCAAACGGCATAAGTGAATGGGGAAATTTCGCAGACGTTCAATATACTCTTCACGGGATTCGTCAAATACCGAAGCGTCAAAATCAGGAGGAACATAGGGCTCTGTATACGCATCAATGTAACACAACTGCCCGCGGAAACGGACGTCAATACGGGTGTATTTCCCCGAATAATGCTTCTTGGCATACGCCAAAATGCGGTTTCGCGTTCGATCTCTTACGGCTTGTGGTATCTTGACACCGCCAGAGTGTGGATCATAGACCCATGTTTTTCTCATGATATTCTCCTCCACAGAGTCCAAGAGTCAAGGGTAGAACAAGTTCTTATAACGACGATTTCACACTGTACAGCTCACATTCATCACTTCTTTTGTGTCTGATTTCATAATTACGAATTTGCCGCATTTTTTCTCTTGATTCTTTCCCAATCACGAGCTTCTTCCGTTCAGGCAGCTCATTAAACAGTTTGCAGCACACA
>JAIOSV010000014.1 GCA_021107435.1 Candidatus Sabulitectum sp.
AGGGGGGCTACATCGCAGGAGGAACCTACGCGGGAAGTGGTGGTTATCTGGTTCGTTATGCACCCGAAACAGGAATTGAGAGCGAAGAACCTTCAGCAGTTATTACACTTGGTGTTTCTCCCAATCCGTTCTCTTCCAGTTTAAGTATCAGCTTTGATATTCCTGAACCAACTCTTGTTGAGCTTTCGATCTATGATCTTTCAGGCAGGGTGATTGAGGAACTGATCAATGGTTCAGTTTCATCTGGAGAACATACTTCTGTCTGGAATCCAGGTGTTTCTGTTCCTGCCGGTTGCTATATGGCAAGGTTGTCTACTTCCTGTGGTTCAACCTCTGTGATGTGTGTGTATCTGAAGTGAAAGCTGGCACGCCCGACAGGATTCGAACCTGTGACCTACGGATTAGAAGTCCGTTGCTCTATCCAGCTGAGCTACGGGCGCACCGATACTGATTTGAAAGGGGACATGCGGGCATGTCCCCCTGGTACGCCCCCCGGGACTTGAACCCGGAACCCACGGATTAAGAGTCCGTTGCTCTGCCAATTGAGCCAGGAGCGCATCGATGGGGTGGGTGACCGGGCTTGAACCGGCGACCACCTGAACCACAATCAGGGGCTCTACCAACTGAACTACACCCACCACCGAAGTGCACCAATTCTAAGAGTATCGCTGTAATTCGTCAACCTTTGCGGTTGTGCAGTCTTGACGAACAGTTATTTCGTGTGTAGTAACACCAGTATGAGATGTCCAAGGTGTTCCAACAGTAATGACAGGGTAATTGATTCCCGCACAGTCAAAGATGGCCGGGCAACCAGGCGAAGGCGGGAGTGCAACGAATGCGGTTATCGGTTTACCACTTACGAGTACATCGAGACCAGCTATCCTTCAGTTGTAAAAAAGAACGGGCAGCGGGAGCCTTTTGATCCCAAGAAACTTGAAAAGGGTATTGCGCGATCCTGCGAGAAGCGTTCTGTTTCCAGTGAGCAGATTCAGAAACTTGTGGAGCAGATAATCTCCAGGGTTACAGAAGAGTATCCCGATGAGGTTGAAGGAGAATTCATAGGCGAATGCGTCATGGAATTACTCCAGGATGTGGATCAGGTCGCCTATGTTCGATTTGCCAGCGTGTACAGACAGTTTAAGGATGTGTCCCAGTTTCGAGAGGAATTGGACAAACTTCTTAAGGGCTGAAAAGAACCAATCTATTTTGTATATTCGACGAATCCATGATGTCTTTCAATTATTGTTTTGCTGTTTTGGTGACAGTGAGCTTGAATAGTTATGTAATTAGAAGTGAGATAACAATATAGAATCTAACACCAACAATGGAGGAGCATGAGCAAGGTAAAAAGCTTTGCCGGCGGCGCGCACCCTTCGGGAAACAAGGACTTGTCAAGCGGTGCAGCCGTAGTCAGACTCCCTGCTCCCGAGGTTGTTACCGTTCCTCTCTGTCAGCACCTTGGAGCCCCGTCCAGGCCGGTTGTTAAACCTGGCGATGAAGTTAAAAGGGGTTCAGTGATCGGAGAACAGAACGGCTTTATCAGCCTGCCAACCCATTCCCCTGTTAATGGAAAGGTGCTCAGGGTTGAGAATGCCCCGATGCCCCATATGCGCAGTGGCCCCGCGGTTGTGATCAAGACAGAATCAGAAGATGGCGGAGAAGTTTACGAGCCTGTCCCTGACTGGAGGAACGCAGACATTTCTCTGATAGTAAACAGGATAAAGGAAGCCGGCGTCTGCGGAATGGGCGGAGCATCATTTCCCACTTACGTGAAGCTTTCCCCTCCAGAGGGTGTGAAGATTGATACACTGATAATCAATGGTGTTGAATGTGAACCGTACCTTACTGCTGATCACCGTCTCATGCTGGAGAGGGCTGATGACCTTATCACAGGAATGAATATTCTCGCCCGAGTTCTGGGTGTTACCGATCCCTGTATCGGCATTGAGGTGAATAAACCGGATGCTATTGAACTGCTGGAGAAAAAGGGCGCAAAGGTTATTCGTCTGAAGGTGCAGTACCCTCAGGGCGCTGAGAAACAGCTTATTGACGCCGCAGTCGGCAGAGAAGTACCGGCCGGCGGGCTTCCCCTGAATGTGGGCGTGGTGGTTCAGAATGTAGGGACCTGCGTTGCTGTTACTGAAGCAGTCTGCAAGGGTATGCCATGCATCAGAAGAATTACAACGGTTTCCGGCATGGGCGTGAACAGCCCGGGTAACTTTAATGTTTGCGTTGGAACTCCTGTTTCCACTCTTATCGACGCAGCCGGAGGCTACAAGGGAGATGTGCGGAGATTGATCAGCGGTGGACCCATGATGGGGATGGCCATGTTCACCGATGCAGCTCCAGTGACAAAAGGCACAAGCGGAATCCTTGCTCTTGTCCCCGCTGAGGTCAGAGATGTTGTGGAGGGTCCCTGTATCAGGTGCGGGAAGTGTGTGGATGTGTGTCCTTTGAGGCTTTGCGCAAGTGTTATTGCCACTGCCTCCGAATATGGCAAATGGGAAGACGCGGAAAAAGCTGGAGCCCTTAACTGTATGGCCTGCGGAACCTGCAGCTATGTATGTCCCGCCGGCAGATATCTTGTTCATCACATAAAACGGGCACAGAATGAAATCCGTGCCCTTGCTCGTGCGAGGGAGGCGTAAATGACTGAAAACAGAATATTTGATCTTGCCGTCTCACCGCATGTCGGTTCTTCAAAGAATACAAAAAAAATCATGTGGGATGTGGTTATTGCGCTGATTCCCGCTCTCATTGCGGCCTTCTGGTTCTTTGGGCCCCGAGCTCTCATGCTTGTCGCCGCCAGTGTGGGAGCTGCAGTGCTGACGGAGTGGCTCTGCCTGAAATTCATGAAGAGGCCGGTCAATTTCGCTTTCGACGGAAGTGCTGTGGTAACAGGATTACTGCTTGCATACAATGTTCCGCCCGGTGTGCCCTGGTGGCTTCCCGTTATTGGCAGTGCTTTTGCCATTGCAGTCGCGAAACAGGCCTTCGGTGGTCTGGGCCATAACATCGTAAATCCGGCACTGCTGGGGCGTGCTTTCCTGGTCGCGAGCTTTCCAGTCCTCATGACCGCTGGATGGATTGCTCCCATGCAGTGGAAGGACGGCGAAAGAATTGATGTACAGGCCTGCGGTGTATCAACTGCGCAACTCAGTGAATCCGGCGAATTCGATGCTCTTTCAGGGGCAACGCCCTTGAACGCGCTCAAGCAGACTTTCACATGGGAGGGAGAGCCGGAAAGATCTGAAGAAGTAAGATCCATGCTTTTCTCCAAAGAGAGCATAAAGAACCTTTTCATGGGTCGCATAGGTGGTTGTATTGGTGAGACCAGTGTTATTATGCTGCTTCTGGGGGCCATATACCTGGTTCTGCGTGGCGTTCTTGAGCTACGGCTGCCCCTTAGCTATCTGGGTTCTGTTGCCCTTTTCGGCTGGCTTTTCGGAGGACAGGGCTGGTTAGACGGGAATCCGCTTTTTCACCTTCTGGCAGGTGGAGTGATTCTGGGTGGATTCTTCATGGTTACTGATATGGTAACGACTCCTGTGACCAAAAAAGGCAGAATAATATTCGGTGTCGGAGCCGGTCTGCTTACTATGGTAATTCGAAGATGGGGCGGTTATCCGGAAGGATGCAGCTACTCAATTCTTCTTATGAATCTTTGTACACCTCTGATAGACAGATACACCAAACCGCTGAGTTTTGGGGAGGTGAAGAAGAATGGGTGAAATCCTTAGAGTCGGATTTATGCTGATGCTGGTTGCTGTGATAGCGGCGGTGGCGCTGGGGTATGTTAATTCCATTACTTCACCGATTATCGCAGAGCAGAAGGAACAGGCAAAGCTGGACGCGATGATTGACGTCGCAGGCTCTCTTGCTTCCGGAGAACTTACCTTTGACAGCCTTTCCGTACCTGAGCTTGAGAACCCCTACGCGGAAGTTGATGAGACCCTGGCGGTGGTTTCTGTAACCGATTCTACCGGAACTGAACTGGGTTATCTCTTTGTTGCTTACGGAAAGGGTTATTCCAGCACTGTTCAGACTATGATTGCGGTAAACACTGCAGGCACAGTTACTGGAAATACGGTTCTGTACCAGCAGGAGACCCCGGGGCTTGGTGCTAATGTGTCCAACCCGGCCAGATTTCTATACCAGTTCGACGGGCTGAATGCTTCTTCACTTCTTTTGTCAAAGGATGGGGGGGGACTGGATTCAATAACTGGAAGCACCATCACCTCCAGGGCAGTAACAAACTCGGTAAGAGATGGGCTTGATGCCCTTTGCGAAGCCGGTCTTATTCCTGTGTCAGGAGGTGCCCAATGAGTATAGCACAGGATTTTTCCAAGGGAATAATGAGAGAGAATCCAGTGTTCAAGCAGGCTCTGGGCATGTGCCCTTTCCTTGCGGTAACTACCAGTGTGGAGAACGCTCTGGGAATGGGGGCAGCAGCTACATTTGTACTGGTCTTCTCCAACTTCCTGGTTTCTCTGTTCAGGAAGGTGATTCCCGCCAAGGTGAGAATTCCCAGCTACATCGTTATAATTGCCACTTTTGTAACGCTGGTTGACCTTCTTATGAACGCTTACCTGCCTGCTTTGCACCAGAGTCTCGGAATTTTTATACCCCTGATTGTGGTGAACTGCATCATTCTGGGCAGAGCCGAGGGATTTGCCAACAAAAACAAGGTTCTTCCTTCAATAGTTGATGGTGTAGGAATGGGATTCGGATTTACCCTTGCGATGGTGATAATGGCGACATTCAGAGAAATTCTCGGCAATGGAAGCTGGCTTGGTTTTAATCTTCTTGGAGAATCCTACCAGAATCAGCCAATGCTGATTGCCATTCTGGCTCCGGGAGCATTTATTCTTATGGCATTCATACTTGGCTTCTTCAACATAATGGAGAAGCGCAAAAGAGGAGGTGCCAAATGATTAACTCAATGCTCATGTGGGTGATTGTTGCTGCGCCTGACGGCGGGGAACCGTCATTCAGTATCGCGAAGATGATGGCAATAATCGTGAGTGCCATCTTTATCAACAACTATGTTCTATCACGTTTCCTGGGCATCTGCCCGTTTCTGGGAGTCTCCAAGCAGCTGGACAGTGCTGTTGGAATGGGTGCCGCTGTGGTGTTTGTTATGGTTCTTGCTACACTGGGTTCCTGGCTGGTCTATCACAATGTGCTGGTGCCAAACGGAATGGAGTATCTCCGCACAATCACCTTCATCATCATTATAGCCAGTCTGGTGCAGCTTGTGGAGATGATTCTTCAGAAGTTCAGTCCTGCTCTCTATGATGCTCTGGGTATCTTTCTGCCACTGATTACCACTAACTGCGCGATTCTCGGAGTGGCTGTGCTTAACATTGATGACAAATACAGTCTGGGATACTCTCTTATCAACTCTGTCGCTGCGGGTATAGGCTTCACGCTGGCTCTTGTGCTGATGGCTGGCCTTCGTGAGAGAATGGAAACGGCAAATGTTCCCGAGGCCCTCAAAGGGCTGCCTCTGGCTTTTCTGATCGCGGGAGCTATGTCCATTGCCTTCCTGGGCTTTGCCGGGCTGGGGGGGTAGACAATGCTAACACTGGCAGCACAGATAACACTGGTTCTCGCAACCCAGCAGCAGAATGCTTCAATACTGTCTGCGATTACCGGACCGGTTATAGCAATGGGTTCAATCGGCCTTCTTCTTGGACTTGGTCTTGCTTTCGCGGCAAAAAAGTTTGCCGTACAGAAGGATCCCAGGGTAGAAGCAATCCTTGAGGTACTTCCAAGCGCTAACTGCGGTGGTTGCGGCTACCCCGGTTGTGCCGCGTTCGCTATTGCTGTTGTTGAAGGAAATACTTCTGTAAGTGGTTGTACAGCCGCCAGCTCTGTGGTTAACGCGGCAATTGCAAAGATCATGGGCACCGTGGCGGAGGAAAAGGAAAAAATGGTTGCCACTATTCTCTGCAATGGCGGCAAATCCGCAGTGGATGCCTTCAACTACAGCGGTCCGTCAAGCTGTGTATCCATTTCTATGGTTATGGGCGGGCAGAAGGCCTGTACATACGGCTGTCTGGGATCCGGGGACTGTATTGATGTATGTCCCTTTGACGCTATGACTATGGGTGACAATGGTATACCTTTAATTGACTCAGATAAATGTGTAGCCTGCGGAAAGTGCGTTGATGTCTGTCCCAGAAACATAATTACCCTCTGGCCCGTAAGTCGGAAGGTCGTAATTGCCTGTTCCAGCAAGGACAAAGGCGGGGTGGCAAGAAAGGCATGCTCAGTGGCATGCATTGGCTGTCGGAAGTGCGCAAAGGTTTGTCCTGCTGACGCAGTTATCATTGATGGATTTCTGGCAAGAATTAATCCTGACAAATGTATTAACTGCGGACTCTGTGCTTCCGAGTGTCCGACCGGAGCCATCATCGATGGTATTCCGGTGCGACCCAAGGCATTTATTGATACAACATGCATTGGCTGTACTCTCTGTACCAGAGTCTGTCCCACAGATGCTATTGAGGGCTCGCTGAAGGAGAAGCACACAGTAATTGCCGATAAATGCATCGGCTGCGGCCAGTGTGTAGAGAAGTGTCCCAAGAAATCCATCAAGATGATGGGGGGGGTTCTTTCTCAGCAGTAGATATGTCTTTTCCCCTGTACTGGAAGGGACCACCGATTCCGGCGGTCCCTTTGCGCGTGCGCTATTGACTTTTAGAAAAGGAGGCAGGATAATTATTCAATAATATCTGGATAGCTTTTCAACAGAGGAGGTTGCCTGTGTCTGTCATTTTGATGAGTCTGATCAATACAGTGTTCTTTATCGGTAATCAATGGATTACAGTAGGTGTTACCGATGAAACTCAAACCGTTCGTGCTGGTTCAGTTACTTACCTTCACGATCATTGGAGTGGAACACAGATGGCTGGGCAGGGGCAGTTTTCCGGAATAAACTCCGATACATGGATACCGGCAGCGGGAGAAATTTCCGTTTTGAGCGATACTGAACTTATTTTTCATACAGATCACTTTACTGATGGTTCAAGTTCTTTCCCGCTTGATCTTGCAGTTACTTACAGAGTTATCAATCGAGGTCTTGAGATCAGCTACAGGTTTGAGTATTTGGAAGATTGCGAATTCTGGGCACCTCTCGATATTGATTTCTACATTGCGGACTGGGACAATATCAGTATATCAAATCAGACTACTGTTGATGAAGTATTTCCTCTGGATGGAAGCACAGGCTTCCAGCGTTTTTCCGGTGATCAGATGTTTAAGTTCACCGGTGGGAATAACCCAGCTGCTCTTTTTGTGTTTCCGAACACATCAAAGGGAATTGTGGTTGTGAACGATGACGGAGCCAACCCGTATATGTCTGTAAAGGTTCTGGATACAGAGAACCCCAGAGAAAACGCAATGGGACCGGTTCTTCATTCCACAGTTGGAGCCGGACAGGTTGATGAGTATTTCATTCGTTTTTCAATGGATGAGTTTTTCGCACCTGTTTTCATAGGAGGTCATCCAAATGGCGCAGAGCGTTCTTCGGCGTGGATGCTTGACGAGCTTACATTTATACACCCGAGCCAGGGAGAGATATGGGGCTTCTCGGAGACATCCACGGGAGATGAAGGAGTAAGCGCCGGACTGATCAGTCTTCTGGATGAGCACACCTCAATGAAGATGAACTGGCTGTTGCTTCCTGATGGCATACTCACCGGAAACAGGGATTCTGTGTGGTTTGAACCGGGGTATGAAGACAGTTGGTCACACTGGCACGGAACCTGGCGCTTCTCCACAGAGGCCACACCTGAATATCTTCAATGGATAAGGAATATCCAGGATGATGTTTACCCATGGGCAGACCGGGTGAGAATGGGAAGCCACGGTTATCATCACACACCCAATCCTGATTCTTCCTTTGGCGAGTTTCACGAGTTCATTACATATGAACCGCTGGAACACCAGGAAAGGTTTAGAATGGTTTTTCAGGATCTTGACGCCTGCGGTCTTGATACCAATATGGTTCGAGTCCTCCGCTATCCCGGGCACAGAACATCTCTGAGCGGACTTCAAGCCATAATAGATCACGGCTTTACTTTTTACTGCAATGGCTGGCGACTGATAGACTGGTATGCCGGGAAGCAGTTCAGGAACCAGTGGATCAACAGATACCAGACGTCCAACGGCAGGATATGGGGATCAAATTCTGTGTGGTGGGGAGATTACCAGATGATGTATCCCACAGAGTATCTGTCCGAAGTGATGGACAAAGGCAAATTCGGACTGCTTGGGTGTCATCCAATCAGTATGCTGGGCGTAGTTGGCGCCTCATGGATGCCGGAAGCCTATGCGAGAATTGACAGTATTTTAACTTCTCTTGAAAATGATTACGATAATTTCCTGTGGTTGTTTCCCGGGGAGTACGGTGATTACCTTGAAGATTGCTTCAACATCAGAGTGAACACATTGCGCAGCAATGGAGCGATGCTTCAGTTGACTATGACAGGAAGCATTCCGGATGGCCTTACTGTTTGCGCGGCACTGAATCCCGCTGATGAAGTATTGTCAGTTGAGCTGAATGAAACACCTGTTCCCTGGGAACTCCGCGGAGGGGGAAGGCTGTTTGCTGTAATGCCTGAAGCCGGATATGGAGATCATACCGTTTCTATTACCATCAACCCTATGGGTATTGAGAATGGAGATCAGCAGGAATGCATAGCCATTCATGTACAGAGTCCATGCAGAGGAGAATACCTGAGTGTGAATGTTCAGGGAATACGACCCGGGGAATCATTTGACCTCCGGGTACTTGATATCGCGGGAAGAGTAATAACTTCACAACACGAGATATTCAGTGGTTCTGTTTACACTGTCAATTTATCCGGACCTGTGCCATCGGGTGTCTATTTTGTAACTGCAGCATCAGGAGATGCTATGGCTTCAGCACGAACGGTGGTTACCCCGAGATAAATTGTACTTGTTCCAACAGGGTTGATAAATATTTCAGGAAACACGTATCTTGTTTTGTTGCAATTCCATTCGTATAGTATCTTTTCATGGAAAGGAGAGCAGGGATGCCAATTCCACGCATACTATTCAAGCGCACATGAGTGGTTGATTCAGGGCACAGGTCTGTGTCCGAATACTTGCATCCCGTCGGGCTGTCACCACTCTCAGTGTAACACTTCCAGAAAATTGACTTACCCGTCGAGGTGCTAACTGAAGCATAGCTTCGAAGGCGGGAGAAATGAAAGAAATTGATGCAAGGGGAAGACCTTGTCCTCAACCGGTGCTTCTTGCGAAGGAAGCTTTGAAAACCGGGGGATCTTTCTCTATTCTTGTTGATGGGTCCGGTCAGGCAGAGAACATAGAACGTGCGGTAAAGAGGGCTGGCGCAAAGAGCAGTATCAAAAATCAGGATGGATTTGAACGTGTGGAGGTTGTTCCACCTGTTGTTGTTTCGAGAATTGAATCCAGTTCAGGGAAACTTGTTGTTTCCGTTCCTCATGAGACATTCGGCAGTGGTGGAGACAGAGAGCTTGAAGAAGTCCTCTGCCGCATGTATTTCCATACCTTAACCGAGATGGATGAAGGTGTTCCCAATACCCTTGTCTTTTACGACAGCGGTGTTTTTCTAACATCTCAGAAGTCCCCGGTACTGGATGATCTGGAAATACTTGAAGGAAATGGTGTTTCTATTCTGGTCTGCGGTACTTGTCTCAAACACTACGGAATCGTGGAGAAACATGCTGTTGGAACCATTTCTAATATGCATGAGATAGCTGTGGAGCTGGGCAGCGCTGAAAGGCATTACTCAATATGAGCTACACTTACAGGTTGTTTGATTCTATCAGTTCAGTCATGCTGGCAGCCAGAAGGGTTGAAAAGGGTGGATTGGCCTGTAAGATTGTTCCCATTCCCAGGGAATTCTCATCTGACTGCGGTGTCTGTCTCAGGACGATATCTCTGGAGGAAAGCAGCATTGAAGATATCCTCAGGAGAGCCGGTACTCCTGTTTCAACGATTCACAGAAGGGACGCTGTATAAAACCCTGGATCACTGGTATGGTACCGGGTTTACCCGGAGGAATCGATTCTTCATAGTTGAAACACAATTATCAAGTACACAGTTCATCTGATTTGGAGAAAATATGGGATTGGAAACATTGAAGAATCTGCCTGCAGTTCATGAAATTATCCCTGAAATAGCTGGAAAACTTTCAGGATTAACACCATCGGAGATTAAAGAAGCGGCCCGTAAGGGTATATTGTGGGCGAGACAATGTGTAATGGATGGTGGAGATCTTCCATCAAATGATTCCGTTGTGGAAAAATGTATTCACCTTGGAAAGGCACTTGCGAAACCGGCAATGGAGAGAGTTATCAACGCTACCGGAATAGTACTTCATACAGCTATTGGAAGAGCGAGTCTTCCACCCGCCGCGGTTGAGGCAGTCAGCAGGGTTGCCAGTGGTTATTCAGTGCTTCAATGGAACAGAGAAACCGGAAAAAGGGGCAACAGGGATAAACACATAGAGGAGTTGATAAAGGAGTTGACAGGCGCTGAGGCGGCAACACTTGCCAACAACAATGCAGGCGCTACTCTTCTTGTGCTTTCCGCAATGGCGGCTGGAAAGGAAGTTATTGTATCCAGGGGACAGCTGGTGGAAATCGGCGGTGCCTTTCGTATTCCTGATGTGATGAAGCAGAGCGGATGTATGATGGTTGAGGTTGGCTGTACAAATCGAACTCATCTCAAGGATTACGAGAATGCTGTTACAGACCGGACTGCGGCTATACTTCGAGTTCATCCGTCCAACTATCTCATCAAGGGTTTCACCAGCGAAGTAGACCTGGAGGATCTGGTTGCGCTGGGCAGAGAGAGAGGCATTCCGGTTATTGATGATCTGGGCGCCGGAAGCCTGATCCCGTTAAGCAGGTTTGGAATACCATCCGAACCCACAATCATTCACAGTATCGAGGTCGGCGCGGATGTTGTAACATGCTCCGGGGACAAGCTTATTGGAGGTCCTCAGGCAGGTGTCATTCTGGGCAAAAAAGAATATCTCACTGCTATCAGGAAACATCCTCTTGCCAGAGCCCTCAGAGTAGGAAAACTGACCATAGCGGCAATTGAGGCATCTCTTCGAGTGTTTCTGGAAGATGATGACTATGTAGCGGCAAACCATCCGGTTTATCATTCTTTTTCACGAAAACCGGAAGAACTAATGGAAAGGTCTGAAGCGATTATCAGCTCTGTTGTTCTTCCTTCCAACTGTAAAATGACAGTTGAAAAAATGAACAGTTATGTTGGCAGTGGCAGTCTTCCCGACTTTGCCATTCCATCCGCAGGGGTTTCTCTGGCATGTCCGGATCCGGAACTGCTGCTGAAGTTACTTCGTTTGTCCAGCCCGGCAGTGGCTGCAAGATTGGAAGAGAGTGTTGTCAAGTTTGATCTCAGAGCAGTCGCGGAGGCAGAAGATGTTGAGCTTGCCTCACTGATTGAGAAAAGGCTGGCCGAGCAATGGGTGTGATAATTGGAACGGCTGGCCATATTGATCATGGCAAAAGTACGCTTATGCTGGCTCTTACAGGAAGAGATCCTGACAGACTGAAGGAGGAAAAAGCAAGAGGAATAACCATTGAACTGGGATATGTTTTCCTGGAAACACCTGGTGGTGACACAATTTCCTTCATTGATGTTCCCGGACACGAGAAGTTTGTGAAAACCATGGTCGCGGGAGTTGCCACTGTTGACTGTTTCCTGCTTGTGGTTTCCGCGGATGAGGGTGTGATGCCTCAGACCGTAGAACACCTTGACATTCTTCGTCTTCTTGAAGTTGATCGGGGAATAGTGGCGCTGGCAAAATGTGATCTGGTTGATGATGACCTCATAGAACTTGCAGAGGAAGAGGTAAGGGAAGCCCTGCGGGGAACTCCTGCGGAATCTGCTCCAATCTTTCGAGTATCCGCGAAGACTGGATTTGGTATGGTAGAGCTGAAACAGGCTCTTTTTCACATGGCTGCTCAGGTTGACGAGAAAAGTTCTCAGGGAAGATTCAGGATGCCTGTTGACAGAATTTTCACACTCAAGGGATTCGGGACAATTATTTGCGGGACAGGGCTTTCCGGGAAAGTGAAAGTCGGGGACTCGTTGGAAATTCAGCCTGTTGGCAAGGTATTCCGCGTCAGAGAGCTTGGCGTCAACGACCGGAGAAATTCACCTTGCGGCATGGCAGGAGAAAGAATCGCTTTAAATCTTACAGGCCTTCGCAAGGAAGATGTTCACAGAGGAAGTGTGGTTGGGGAAAAGGGATTTCTCAAGAAACTGAACAGCCTTGATACAACCTGTTCCATGCTTCAGGGAAATGTTGATCTTTTGATCAGACAGAGAGTCCGGTTTCATGCGGGTACCGCTGAGGTTATGGCCAGAGCTATTCCAGTTGAAGGCAAACCTCTTCTCCGCGGCGAGACAGGGTATGTGCATTTCCAACTGGAGCATCCAGTTGTGGCCATGCCCGGGGACAGATTTGTAATAAGAAGATACTCTCCGATTGTTACAATCGGAGGTGGTATCATACTTGATACAGGCACACGGAAAGTGCGTTCCAGATTCAGAGAAGCAAGACTCGAACACCTTGATCTGCTTTCTCACGGTGATCTGGAAGATCTGTTGTTTGAAGCAATGGAGGATACCCTCTGTCACTTTGTTGAAGTTGCTGATTTCATGAAGAAAACCGGTGTGGAACCTGTGGATTTCAACAAGGCCGCAGAGTCACTGGTTGAACAGAACAGGGCTCTGTTTGCCGGAGAGGGTAAATCAGCCAGGCTGATATTGAGTGCCGCTGTTGAGGAGGTGGAGCGGAAAATTCTCGGGAGCATAGCAACAGTTCATCGGAATGTACCTTTGAGTCCGGGTCTTCCGTCAGCCCATCTTGCCAGAAAGCTGCCGCCCGATATACCTGTATGGACAGTAAGATTCTGCTTATTCAGACTTCAGGAGGAGAAGAAAGTTCAGAGGCGTGGTGGTTTTCTCTGTCTAAGCGATTTTCCAGAACAATTATCCGGAGAAACTCTCAAGCAGGCAGACCGGATTCTATCCGATGCGAGGAAAGCAGGACTTCAGGGAATGAAAACTCCTGCACCCGGAAGAAGGATAGAGGATATTGAAGCTTTGCTCAACCGGGGCTTTCTCTTCAACCTTTCAGAAAATCTGATTTCAACGGAGGACTCTGTTGGGAAAGTGAAGAACATTGTTTTCGAAGCTTTCGGCGAGAAGCCATTCCGTCTTGGCGAACTCAGAGAAACCCTGGGAGTTTCAAGGAAAATCGCTCTCATGTGGGCGGAGGTTCTGGACGGGCGGAATATCACCAGGAGGGACGGGGAAAGCAGATTTCTGGTGTGACATTATTGATGATACTTTACAAAAGCACTGGTATTTCTTATTCTCACCCTTCGCAGTAGTACGGAAAACATCATATTATTATCATGTATCCATGCCCATAGAGGAGTTCCTAGATGAAAATAGCAGTTATCGGAAGCGGATATGTAGGGCTGGTAGCCGCCGCGTGTCTCGCAGAGATGGGAAATACAATAGCTTGCGTTGACAATGATCAGGGTAAGATAGACGGTCTCAAGAAGGGTAAGCTACCAATTTATGAGCCCGGACTTGATGTACTCATCGAGAGGAATGTCAGAGAGGGGAGGCTTTCCTTTTCTACAGATACCGCACAGGCTGTTAAGGAAAGCATCATTGTTTTTATTGCTGTCGGCACTCCCCCCGGGGAGGACGGCAGTGCTGATCTTAAGCATGTTCTTTCAGTGGCTGCTGATATTGGAAAGGCCATGAACGACTGGAAGATTGTTATCAACAAGAGCACTGTCCCCGTTGGTACTTCTGATCTTGTTAAAGCTGAGGTAAGAAAGTACACTGATTTCAGGGTAGATGTAGTGAGTAATCCTGAGTTCCTCAAAGAGGGAGCTGCCATCGATGATTTCATGAAGCCGGACAGGGTTATTATCGGTACTGCCAGCGAAGAGGTCGCAGAGATAATGAGAGAGCTTTACTCTCCATTTGTTCGCACAAACAATCCCATATACATAATGAGTAATAAGTCAGCGGAACTCACTAAATATGTCGCAAACAGCCTGCTTGCTACCAAGATCAGTTTCATGAACGAGATAGCGAATCTGTGCGATACTGTGGGTGCTGATATAAAAGATATCAGGAAGGGAATCGGCAGCGACACAAGAATCGGGCCGCATTTCATTTTTCCCGGTGTTGGTTTTGGAGGAAGCTGTTTTCCCAAGGACGTGAGAGCCCTCATGCATACATCCGATGAGCACGGTTACCATCTTGACATTCTTGAAGCTGTCACTGAGGTGAACCGCAAGCAGAAAAAGATAATGGGCAGAAAGATAGCTCTGGAGTTCGGGGAAGATCTCTCTGGAAGGACTTTCGGTATATGGGGACTTTCATTCAAGCCTAACACCGATGATATGCGTGATGCTCCATCAATTGTCATCATTAACGAGCTGCTTCAGAGAGGCGCTCGCATAAAGGCTTATGATCCTGAGGCGACTAAGTACGCTAAAACAATTCTCGGTGACACGATTGAATACAGCTCCTCCGGTTATGACGCTCTGGATGGTTCTGATGCTCTTATTTTGATTACCGAGTGGACTGAGTTCAGAGAGCCGGACTTTGATCGTATCAGTTCACTGCTGAAGAAACCTGTAATTTTTGATGGCAGAAACATCTGGAATCCCGGGAAACTTGTTTCAAGAGGATTCACTTACTACGGTATTGGAAGAGGTTAACATGAGTGCTTTCAAAGAGAGAATGGCTGGCAGAGAAAAACCTGTTATTGGCGTAATAGGCCTTGGTTATGTGGGGCTTCCTCTGGCTATGGAATTCGCCCGGGGCGGATGCGAGGTTCTGGGAGTGGATGTGGATCCTGAAAAACCGGGGTTTCTTGCAAAACACAAGAGTTACCTGAAGCATTTTCCAGATGAGATGATAGCTTCAGCAATGAATACAGGACTTCTTCACGCAACAACCGATTTCTCGGTTCTCGGCAGGGCTGATGCTATTCTCATTGCGGTACCTACTCCTCTCGGGATCAGCCGCGATCCGGATTTGAGTTATGTGTTGAACTCATGTAAAGAAATTGCCGGATATCTTCAAAGAGGGCAGCTTGTGATCCTTGAATCCACTACGTATCCAGGCACTACAAGGGAAAAAATGGTGCCTGTTCTTGAAAAAGGCGGATTAAAGGCCGGGATTGATTTTCATGTGGCATTCTCCCCCGAGAGGGAAGACCCTGGAAACAAGAGTTTTAATACCAGAACCATTCCAAAACTGGTCGGCGGACTTACCGGGGACTGTACCGATGCCAGCGTATTCGTCTACGAGTTTGCTATTGATAATGTTGTACGTGTGAGTTCTCCCGAAATCGCCGAGATGGCCAAGATCGTCGAGAATACCTACAGAGCAGTTAACATTGCCCTGGTGAACGAACTGAAAGTACTTGCACACAGAATGGGAATTGATATCTGGGAAGTTATTGACGCGGCTGCAACCAAGCCTTTCGGTTTTACCGCTTTCTACCCCGGTCCCGGACTGGGAGGACACTGTATTCCAATCGATCCTTTCTATCTCACATGGAAGGCTCACGAGTACGAGATGTCTACGAAGTTCATTGAACTTGCGGGAGAGATAAACACATCAATGCCGGCTTATGTTGTAGACAGAATATGCGACGCTCTGAATACGGTGGAAAAATCCGTGAAAGGCAGCAGAATCCTTCTCCTTGGAATGGCATACAAACCGGATATTGACGACTATCGCGAAACTCCCGCGCTGAAGGTGATGATGAAACTATTGGATCGAGGAGCTCTTGTGAGTTACAATGATCCCTACATTTCATCAATACCCTCTTCAACCAGACAAACCGATCTTCAGCCGGTTTCTGTTGATCTGTCCGAGAAAATGCTCTCAGAATACGACTGCGCTGTTGTCATAACAAATCATGCCTGCTATGATTACCAATGGATAGTAAGTAACAGCAATATTGTGGTTGATACAAGAAACGCCTGTGTCAATGTTGAAAACGGAGTAGAAAAGGTGTTCAAAGCGTGAGAGTTTTCTTTTGTGCGGTGATCGTTCTGGTTTTTTCGGCTTTGGCTGTTGAGGATTACTCTCTTCCGGGAATAAACTCTGACGAGATACTGATGCCGGTGAATGTATGGGGTGAAGTCCGCAATCCCGGTTTGCACATGGCAGGGATGCTCTTTCAGCGGCAGGCGGACCTACTTCGAGTGCTGACCTTTCAAAAGTAAAAATTATCCTTCTCGGAATTGATATAGAGTACAACCTTTCAGATTATCTTTCTGGAAATGGTGCCCCTCTTCCCGGTATGGAGCCGGATGCTACTGTTTACATATCTACATCCGGTTACGAATGGTGGAAGGATGTTGTGGACTTCAGCTACAAGATTCTTGTCATGGCTAACGTGATTCTGCTGATGAGTAGAACATGAACACGCTTCAGTCAGGAGGATTCCCCGAGAATTATGATCGAGCTGAAGAGGAATCTCTTGACCTGAACTATTACATCTGGATGCTGCTAAGGGGCAAGTGGGTTATCCTTGCATTTGTTCTTGCCGGTCTTCTTGCCGCCGGGTATGTGAACAAAACCACCATACCGGTGTATCGCTCAAGCTCAACATTTATGTACACCAGTGATAACAGCATGTCCCGGACTCTGGATATGCCGGGTACTTTCTGGTTTCAAATGGATGCCTTGAGGAATGATCAGATTCACCTGATCAACAGCAGAATAATGGCGGAACTGGTGGCTGATTCTGTTCTTAATTCATCGGATTCTGACAGTCTTATCTCTATCCTGTTTCTTGGAAATATTCCGGAGCGATCCTTTCTTCGCAACGCACTTGTTGCGCTGGCTCAGTCAAGGGTATCTGTTAGCTGGATCAAAGATACGAACTTCTTTGTTCTCAGCGGAACAGGTTACAGTCCAGAAGCCTCCGCAGTAATAACCAACTTGTTCCTCCATGTTTACAACAGGTGGAATCAGTGCCAGGCCAGAGGTGAGAACACCGAGGTCCGGCTTTTTCTCGAGGAACAGCTTGAGCATACATCAAATCAGCTTGACCTGTCTGAGAGTGCTCTTCTCCACTTCAAGGAAGATAACGATATAACGGATATTGATACGGAGACCAGTAATCTTATCAGCACACTTGCCAACTTTGAAACTCAGACTCGAACTGCCGCGACCAACGCCGCCGCCGCACAAGTCAGACGCGATTACCTTACCGGTCTTCTGGGAGAACAACGAGAAACTGTCGTCAGGGATATCTCAGATTCCAATAACGAGTATATAAGACAGATACAGAGTGATCTGGCTCGATATGAAAGTGCCAGAGCCGCTCTTCTTGCGGATGGGGCAGATCCTCATTCTGAACCTGTTCTCGCGATGGAACAGCGTATTGACACCAGAAGGGAAGAACTGGCTGGTGCTCTCAGAGAAATTTCCGGAATGAATTACCCGGTGAATCCCGAGCAGGGTATCGAGGGTCTTGTATCCTCAATTGCGGCCGCCGAGGGTGAATACCGTTCCAGCAGAGCTCGGGAGCAGGCCCTCAGAATTGTTGTTAATGATCTTTCTGCCGGTTTATCGAATCTTCCGGAGTTTCAGTATGAACTTGTATCCCTTGAGAGGAACAGAAGGGTCAATGAGAACATCTATATACTCCTCAGAACCCGTTACGAAGAAGTCAAGATTGCCGAGATCGGACAGATGGGTAATGTTACCATAGTTGACTCGGCCCTTCCCGGAGGAATGATCAGACCAACAACCAGAAGAAATCTCATTATGGGAATAATGGTAGGTCTTGCAGCCGGTATAGGGATAATTTTTCTTGTTCATCAAATGGACACCTCTCTACGGAATCCGGAGCAGCTGGAGAAACTTGGTATTCCTATTATCGGAGTTATTCCAAAATCCAATTTGAGATCAGGAAGGGGTCAGATTCAACTGTCCCTGCTTGAGAATTCGAAATCCCCGAATTCCGAAGCGATTCGCGATCTTCGAACAAGCCTTTCATTTTCCAGGCCGAGCGAGTCTATCAATACGCTGCTTGTGACAAGTTCAGGTCCTCAGGAGGGCAAGTCCAGTGTTTCTGCCAATCTGGCTGTGGCAGAGGCAGAGGCTGGCAGGAAGGTAATTCTTCTTGACTGCGATCTGAGAAGACCAACAGTTAACAAGACCTTCGGGTTTCAGAGAAGACCGGGTTTTTCAGAGTTGATTACAGGAAAGGCTGACCTGAATGATGTTATCAGGAAAACAGAGGTGGAAGGACTTTCTATTATTTCCAGTGGGCATATACCACACAATCCCGCTGAAATTGTTGAGGCTGCTGTAAGAAAAAATGTTTTTGAGCGAATCGCCGGGAAGTGTGACCTTCTCATTATAGATTCTCCACCGGCGGCCGTGGTCACTGATGCTGTTGTGATTGCCCCTGCGGTTGATTCTGTTGCCCTTGTTGTAAGAAGCGGTAGAATTCAGAAAAAAGTAGTACAGGGAGTGTGGCAGAAACTGACCAGATCAGGAGCTCACCTTTCAGGAGCTGTGATTAACAGCTTCGATCCCGTCAGGACATACACCTCGTACTCATATTACACCTACAAATATCATTACGATTACGAGGAGAGATCCTGACAGAACACATACTCTGGTAACATACTGTATAGCAGCAGATAAGAGCGGGCAAGGGAGCGTAACAGCTTCCTTTTTTTTTGCGCGTCAGGCCCCTGGTGGGATGAAGTGGGATACTATGGGTTGACAGTGGGGTAAAGTGGGGTAATGATAGCTGCGAAGGGAAAATTATGGCAGCTTTCATTGGTACACACATACACACACTGGATGACAAGGGACGAGTTAGTGTTCCTGCTCAGTTCAGAAGGCAACTCACAGCAGAGGATCTGTATCTGAACGTGGGTATGGAAGGGTGTCTTGTTTTGTATCCATCTCAGAGGTGGCAGGAACTGGAGGAAAAATTGCTCTCCCTGCCCCGGGACAAGCAAACTCGGTTTCTTGTTAGAAGTCTTGCTCAAAACCTGAGAGCAGTCAATGTGGATTCCCAGGGAAGAATCTCAATTCCCGCGGAACTTGCTGAGAAAGCTGGAATTACCAGCGAGATAATGTTTCTTGGTAAGTTTGATACTATGGAGCTCTGGCAACCTGAACGGTACAATTCCTACATTGATGAAGCAGAGCTTTCATGTGAGGAAATCGCCGAGGATCTTGATCTGCCTCTCTAGGAGGAACTTTGATG
Source organism: Candidatus Sabulitectum sp. (assembly GCA_021107435.1). Classification (GTDB taxonomy): domain Bacteria; phylum Fermentibacterota; class Fermentibacteria; order Fermentibacterales; family JCC-6; genus Sabulitectum. Next base: position 19,346 of record JAIOSV010000014.1, read on the forward strand.
GAACGGGGTCATCTGCCGATTATGCCGCAGGAGATTATCGAATATCTCTGCATGTCATCGCCTGAGCTGGTGGTTGACGGAACTTCCGGTGGTGGGGGTCATACCAGTCTGCTTTCTGAAGCAATCCCGCACGGACGGGTACTGGCATTTGAGCGTGATCCCACAGCAGCGGAGAAGCTTTCCAGCAGATTCACGGGGACAAATGTTTCGGTTATTTATTCAAGCTACACGGGAATACCCGCGATTATGGAAAAGGGCAGTTTTCCACAAGCAGGTGGTGCTTTGTTTGACCTTGGCTTGAGTTCCATCCAACTGGACACTCCCGACAGGGGCTTTTCTCACAGAACAACAGGTCCTCTGGACATGAGGTTTGACAGGAGTCAGGGAAAACCGGCATCTGAAGTACTCCGCGCCATGACGGAGAAACAGATTGCCGATGCCATTTATCGCTATGGTGAAGAGGGTCGTTCAAGGGCGATTGCACGAGCCGTTAAACAGAGCAGAAGACTTCTCACAACTGATGACCTGGCTGAAGCGGTGAGATCGGTTGTTAAGGGGAATCCTGTAAAACCTCTGGCACGTGTTTTTCAGGCTGTCAGGATTCTTGTAAACGGCGAACTGGATCATCTTGAAAAACTTCTTTCAGAAATGTATTTGTGGACAGGGTCCGGGTGCCGTGTTGCTGTACTGACATTTCACTCATTAGAGGATCGGATGATTAAACTGCATTTCAGAGACTCTGAACATTTTCGACAAAATGATCCTCCGTGGATGCTTCCTGCAGCAGCAGAAAAGAGAGCCAACCCCAGGGCCAGAAGCGCACGGCTCAGGCTGGGGGTTCGACTGTGAAGTCTCATGGAAAGAGGTTCCTGCTTATCGGTGCAATTGGTGTGATTCTGTTCTCTGTAGCTCAGCTGATTGTAAGAAATTTCTACATTATGGCATCGGTTGAACTGGCGGTTGCATGCGTAAAGAATGACAGCCTTCACAGCACAAGACAGGCACTGATCTCCCGGATCGCAGTACTGGAAGCCCCGAGACGGCTGAGAGAGATTGGCCTGGAACTGGAGTTGATTCCTCTCCCTCTGGAAAGTTTTGTGCTTCTGGAGGTGAGCGAATGAGTATCCAGGTTACAGCCATGGAACGAGTATCCGCTCGTATCAGCTTCCTGATGATCTTCGCCGGTGCGTTTGTCATTTTGTTAATATCAAAGATGGCCGGGATACAGATAATGCATCATCAGGAGTACATGCAGAGAGCGGAAAGACAGCAGACGATTGAGGTTAGTGTTGAGGCCCGAAGGGGAGAGATATATGACATTAACGGTTACCTTCTTGCGGGAAATGTCACCGAAGCTGCCTTTTCTGTTTACTGGCCAATCGTTCCTCCGGAAAGAACCTGTGAGATTGACTCCCTGATTGTGAATCTTGGAAGCTACTCCCGCCTTACGATTCCTGTTCAGTATGGAACAGGGAATACAATTATTGCGGATGGCGTGCCGTGGGAATACGCTTCACAGATCATGGATTCGGTTTCGAGATATGTCGACTGCAGTTTTGTAACCCGTCGGATTTATCCAATGGCAGAAGACATGGTTCCGGTGATAGGAACGCATAATGAGAATATTTCCCAGGGTCTGGAGTACCACATGAAGGACATTCTCGAGGGTACAGACGGGATAAGTTTCTTTCAGGCCAGTGGCTGGTCAGAGTATCGAGCTGTTGATGCCGGTGCTGATAACATTCTGCCTGTTCACGGCAGGGATCTGTGCCTCACCATTGATTCCAGATATCAGGAGATAGCTCAAAAAGAACTTGAGCTGGGTGTTGAAATATCCGGCTCAAGATGGGGCGCGGTGGTGGTAGTAAATCCGGACAACGGCGACATTCTGGCTCTTGCAAGTTATCCTGTGTTTAATGAAGATGGCTCTCTTGCCAGAAATCACTGCACTCAAAGTGCCACTGAGCCAGGTTCAGTATTCAAAGCCGTGACTCTTGCAGCCGTACTGGACGCGAATACTGTCAGCCTTTCCGATTCATTCGACTGTACACGCAGTTACGTGGAAATATGTGGTCACAGAATCAACGACAGCCACTCCGCAGGAGAGTTTCTGGATCTGACGGATGTGATAGCCCTTTCCAGCAATGTAGGTACTGTTCAACTTGCGTCAACCATATCTGATTCACTCTTTCATGTTTATTGTCTGAACTTCGGTTTTGGAAGAAAAACAAGAATCGAATTCCCTGGCGAGCAGAGTGGGATTATTACAGATGTACGGAACTGGTCAGTACTCTCAAAGGCAAACCTCGCAATCGGTCAGGAGGTTTCGGCAACGCCTCTGCAGATAGCCATGGCATACGGCGCAATTGCGAATGGCGGACTTCTTTACAGACCAAGGCTTATTGAGTCTACAAAGGAGGGGGGCTTGCTCCGGCCTCTTGCTGAATCACCTGCCCACAGAGTTATCTCAGAGGAAACAGCCGCACAGGTCAGATCGGTTCTTGCCGCGGCTGTCACACGAGGAACAGGAAGAAGCGCCCAGGTATCCGGAGTAACAGTAGCCGGGAAAACCGGCACAGCTGAGCGTCTGATTCAGGATGGTTACTTGTCTGCTTTTGCGGGAATGGTTCCGGCGGACAATCCAAGGCTTGTTGCTGTGGTTGTTTTCGATCAGCCTGACTACGAATACAGGTGGGGAAGTGTTCTGGCTGCTCCAGCGTTTGAGCGCATTGTCTCCCGGATTCTCTCCACTTCACCAGAAATTGCTCTTGGCGCGCCAGGACCGGTGGATGAGATGGTCGCACAGGGAGGTGGGATGTGATAACTGTTCTGAAACACCTGCTTGAAGGTACAGGAATTTCGGTGCCGGAAAAGCTTGCGAATCAGCCGGTAACCGGACTTGCTTATGATTCCCGGAAAGTCTTTCCCGGTTTTGTGTTTGTAGCAATCAGGGGTTTTGCCAGCGATGGTCACAGCTTCATAGAGAGTGCTCTTGCTTCGGGAGCGATTGCAGTAATCGCGGAGAGACCAGTAAAAGAGACGGAATCTCCGGCTGTTCTCGTTAATCCTGCGGGAAACAACAGAAATCTTCTCGCCGGTATTTCAGCTGTTTTCTACAGAAATCCATGGGAAGAAATGAAAACTGTTGGTATTACCGGAACAAACGGGAAAACAAGTACCGCTCATATTCTCAGATGGATAATTGAGAGCAGAGGAACTCAGACTGGAATAATCGGCACAGTGGGACATATTGCAGGTGGACGAAATATCCCGGCTTCGGTTACAACACCTGATTCCCTTGACATCGCAAAGTACATGAGGGAGATGGTGAACAGTGGAGACAAGGCATGTGTTATGGAAGTATCCAGCCACGCGCTTGCTCTCAGCAGGGTCAGTAAAGTGAGATTTGATGTAGCGCTCTTCACCAATATTTCTCAGGACCATCTTGATTTTCACCCAACCATGGACGACTATCTGGATACAAAGAAAAAACTTTTCTCGCTCACAAAAGAGAATGGAGTCAGAATAGTTGGTTCGTATGTCCCGGGCTGGCCGGAGGTGCCGGGTTCTATCACCTTTGGAGAGAGAGACAAGGATACATACAGAATCACGAATATTGAAGTTCGGCTGCACGGTTCCAGCTTCATCCTTCACACTCCTGACTGTGATTATCCGGTAACAATTAAAGCTCCGGGCCGATTCAATATTTATAATGCGGCAGGCGCCATTGCCGCAGCTGTACAGCTCGGGACTTCCGCAGCGGATGCCGCACAGGCAGTGAGTTCTTTTCCTGGAGTTCCCGGAAGAATGGAAAACGTAGACTGTGGTCAGGAATTCCTGGTTGCCGTGGATTATGCCCATACTCCCGATGCTCTTGAAAGAGTACTCAAACAGGGTGCGCTTCTTGCAGAGAAAAGACTTATTGCTGTATTCGGGTGCGGCGGAGACAGGGATAATCGTAAGCGTCCTGTTATGGGAAGAATAGCAGCAGAAAACGCTGATGTGGCATTTATCACCAGTGATAACCCGAGAACAGAGGATCCCTTAGCCATAATCGATGAGATTCTCTCCGGAATTCCAGAAAAGTACAGTCCTCTGGTTGAACGGGACAGGGCAGAAGCGATAAGGAAAGCAATTCAAATGGCGGAAGAAGGCGACGTTGTGATAATTGCAGGCAAAGGTCATGAGGACTACCAGATACTTGGCAAAGAGAAGATTCACTTTGATGACAGGGAAGAGGTAAGAAACGCTCTTGCCGTCAGGGGGTACAAATGCGTTCTCTGATACACTTGTCTGCAAGACTTGGTTGTCCCGCTCCGGACGAATACACTTTCAGTAATGCTACAATTGATTCCCGCGAAGCCGGCCCGTCATCGCTTTTCTTTGCGCTTCAGGGAAGAAGTGCCGACGGGCATGATTTCGTTGCTGATGTGCTGGGCGCGGGAGGAGCAGCTGTTGTTTCCAGAGATGGGTTTATTGGGGCAATTCTTGAAGTGGACAGCGTTGAAGAAGCCCTTATGGAGGCTGGAGCCTGGGCACGGGATGGTATTAAACATCCGGTGATTGGAATTACCGGCTCAAGCGGGAAGACCACAACGAGAAAAATGCTTGCGGCAGCACTTTCAACAAGATTCAGAACATGGCAGACAAAGGGCAATCTGAACAACCATCTGGGACTTCCACTGACCCTGCTTAATACACCCGCTGATGTGGAAATGCTGGTTCTGGAAATGGGAATGAATCACACCGGTGAACTTCTTCGACTGGGGTGGGCCGCCAGGCCTAATCTCTCTCTGATAACCAATATAGGAACGGCTCACATCCAGAACTTCGGAAGCAGGGGAAGAATTGCCGAGGCTAAGGCGGAAATCCTTCGCTGCACAGAAAAAGGCGGTATTGCTATAATTCCTCACGGTGAGGAAATTCTTCTGGATGAAGCTGAGCTAAGAGGGCTGGAGGTCATTACACACGGTCCCGGAGGTGATTGCTTTCTGGACCGGTGCAGAGCTATGCCCTGGGGAATTGATCTTGCCCTTGAGTACAGCGGCGAGCATAACATGCAGAATGCGGTAGCTGTTATAGCAGCAGCCCAGCGACTTGGAGTTGATCCCGTAGAGGCTGCTGAAGCTATCTCAAAACTTCATCCTGGAGCAGGCAGAGGCGATGTTTTCCATACAAAAGATTTTACTGTTATTGACGAAAGCTACAATTCTAATCCTGAATCCGTAACTGCCTGCCTGAAGTCTGCTGTCCACCTCCATGAAAAACCGCTGGTAGCAGTTCTTGGAGATATGCTTGAACTGGGTGACAGATCACTTTCCAGTCATAAGGAAGTTCTCCGGAAAGCGAAGGAACTCGGATATGATCTTTTGATTCTTGTGGGCTTCCGGTTCAAAGAAGCCGCAGAATCGGATTCAAATACAAATATCTCGTTTGCAACGGACTGGAAGGAAGCTTTGAGTATTTTGAAGAGATCAGTGAAGTCAGGCTCAACAATTCTGGTAAAAGGCAGTAATTCCATGAAGCTGGGTCAGCTTGTTGTGGAACTGAAAAGGGAAGGTATCTGATGCTCTACTGGTTGCTGTATCCGCTAAGGGAATCTGCTGCATTCTTTAACCTGTTCGGATACATTACATTCCGCGCCGCAGGTGCTACTCTTACAGCGATGCTAATCAGTTTTTTATTGGGTGGAAGGATAATTCGATTTCTGCGCAGCCATCAAATAGGTCAGGAGGTAAGGTCTGACGGTCCTGCCACTCATTTGAAGAAGCAGGGGACACCAACGATGGGCGGTTTGATTATTCTTGTGTCAGTACTTGTACCGGTGCTTCTCTGGGGTCATCTTAACAGCACAGCACTGATTGTTGTTCTGGTATCTACTGTATGGATGGGTCTCATTGGTCTTCTTGACGATTACCTTAAAGTAGTACGGCATTCGCCAAAGGGATTGATCGGCAGATACAAACTTACCGGTCAGGTAGCTCTGGGAATCATGGTGGGCATCTGGTTAATCCTTACACCTCCTCAGCCTGTGACAAGGGAAGTTGATCTGAGCTTTATGCCCTCTGTGAGAACTGTTGACCTTGCTGACAAAGCTCAGGAGATTACCATCAGACCCACAGAAACAACACTGCCTTTTTTTAAGAGCATAAGACTTAACCTGGGCATATTCTACATTCTGCTTGTTGTGCTGGTAATAACCGGTACATCCAACGCTGTGAATCTTACAGATGGACTGGACGGGCTGGCCACAGGGGTAAGCATGATATCAATTCTTACATTCGGTGCCCTGGCGTACTTTCTGGGCCATGCGAATTTCGCAAGTTATCTTCAATTTTCTCATCTGCCCGGTGTAGGTGAAGTGTTTGTATTCGCAGGCGCCGCAGTTGGAGCCTGTCTTGGTTTTCTCTGGTACAATTCAAATCCTGCCGAAGTGTTTATGGGAGATACCGGATCACTGGCTCTGGGAGGAGCCATTGGATCAATGGCAGTTGTGACGAGAAACGAGCTGCTGCTTGTTCTTGTTGGAGGAGTCTTCGTGGCTGAAGCTCTCAGCGTGATGATTCAGGTGGGTTATTACAAAAGATCAGGAAAGCGTGTGTTTAAAATGGCTCCAATTCATCACCACTTTGAACTTCTTGGCTGGCGTGAAAGCAAGGTAGTGGTCCGGTTCTGGATTATTGCTGTAATTCTTGCTCTGCTTGCCTTGAGTACCTTCAAGATCAGGTAGGTGAAGAGAAATAATGAATTTGAGTACCGGCAAAGGAAAAACAGCGGGAGTGGTTGGAATGGGCAGGAGCGGAGCGGCAGCCGCAAGACTTCTTTCAAGTCGAGGCTTCATTGTTGTCGGCTTTGACAGTCTGCCTTCATCCAGAGGCTCAGAGCACATCAGCCGAACTGTCTTTGGCGGATTCACAGACAACGACCTCAGGGATTTGTCTGTTCTTGTTCTCAGTCCGGGAGTTCCAGTTTCGACTGCTGTTTCCCGCAGGGCTGCAGAACTGGGTATACCTGTTGTCAGCGAGGTTGAACTTGCGTGGATGAATACCACAGCCGATGTGCTCGCGGTGACCGGCTCCAACGGTAAGACAACCACAGTGGAATGGCTGGGGCATGTGATCAGATCAGCGGACATCGGAATCAAAGCGGTTGTGACGGGTAATACGGGTTATGCGTTCAGTGATGCAATTCTTGATAATCCACAGTGTCCGGTTTTCGTTGTGGAACTCAGCAGCTATCAGCTGGAGACAACAGAAAGTCTCAGGGCATCTTCGGCAATCATTCTTAATCTTACACAGGACCATCTTGCCAGACATGGAACAATGGAGAACTACGGTACTGTCAAAGCCCGTGTATTTTTAAATCAGGGAAAAGGTGATACTTCGATCCTCAACTATGATGATCCACTTCTGGAAAGATACAGAAACACATCAGGCGGACTACAGATGTACTTCTCTCTAACAGGAGAAGTACCTCTTGGCGCATGGATGGACAGCAGTGGAATGCTGCTTTACAGAGATGACTCCTGCAGAGCTGAAGTGATTCATTCCACAGAGCTTGCTCTTCCGGGAAGACACAATATCGCTAATGCCCTTGCTGTGATCTGCATGGCGGCATCTTACGGAATACCTGCAGAAAGACTGGCGATCGGGCTTAAAAACTTTTCTGGCGTACCCCACCGGATTGAACCTCTTGGTATGGCCGGCGGCTTAACATGGTTCAATGATTCCAAGTCCACAAATGTTGATTCCCTGAAGGTGGCGCTTGACAGTTTTAATGAAAAAGTGATTCTCATTGCCGGAGGCAGGGAAAAGAACAGTGACTATTCTGTTCTGAATGAACTGATAACAGAAAAGGTAAAAGCCCTGATTCTTTTCGGCTCCGGAGCTGAGCCCCTATTCATGCAGTGGAAAGGAACTGTGGAAATCCTGATGGTCAGCGATCTCGAAGAAGCAGTGAAGAAAACCCTTTCTCTTGCGGAGCGCGGGGATACAGTTCTTCTTTCTCCCGGATGTGCCAGCTTTGATCAGTACTCGAATTTTGAAGAGCGTGGTAATCACTTCAAACAGCTTGTGCAGGTTCTGAAATGACAAACAGTACAGCTATGGCCAGAAAAGTGCTGGTTGTATCAACAATTACGATTCTTGTTGTGGGGATTCTGGCGGTGGGCTCCGCGAGTTCTTTCTACTCCCTTAAAGAGACCGGGTCTGATACAACCTACCTTAAAGGTCATGTTTTGCGGATACTTATCGGCATTATTGCCGGTTTAGTCCTGTCAACGCGCTCCGACTTGTTTTTCAGACGCATTGCGTTTCCTGTATACCTGCTGAGTCTTCTGGCTATTATTGCAACTTTTGTATTTGGAGATACTCAGTTCGCGCCCAGAGTGAACGGCTCGGTGAGATGGCTTGATTTTGGTGTAAGGATTCTCCCTTCCGACTTTATGAGGTATGGCTTTGTTCTGCTTTCCGGGTTGCTTATCTCGAGAGGCTCTGTAGATATAAGAAAATTCAGAGGTGTTCTTGTCATTGCGTCATTTGCATTGCTGCCAAGCCTGTTGACAATGTTTCAGCCTGATCTTTCAGGTACTGCGTTTACCCTGTTCGTTATGCTGGTTGTTCTTTTTGTGGCAGGTGCCAGGTTCTCTCATCTTGCCATTCTCGTTGGAGTGATACTGCTTCTTGGATCATCTGCAGTGCTGATCAGAAGTGACTACCAGCTTGATAGAATAAAGGCTTCTCTTCAGGAGAACAGTTTGCAGCATGATGACAACTATCAGACTCTGCAGGCCAGAATTACTCTGGGCAGCGGTGGCTTTTACGGACGAGGTCTTGGGCAGAGTCGCCAGAAGCGTGGTTTTCTTCCGGAAGCACACACAGATTTCATTCTGGCTGTGATAGGAGAGGAATCAGGTTTTCTGGGAACTACGGCTGTGATGCTTCTTTTCCTTCTGCTTTTCGGTTCGTCACTCTGGATAGCAAGAAGTGCCAATACTGCCTTTGATGCTGTTGTGGGTGGAGGAGCGACTGCGATTCTTCTCACCGGAGTAATGATACACACTATGGTAAACAGTGGTGTGATTCCTGTAACAGGGATGCCTCTTCCGCTGATCTCATGGGGAGGGACCTCACTGGTGGTTAATCTCATCTGCGTAGGCACTGTTCTGGGAATCTCAAGGAGGTCTCCGGGATGACCATGAAGCATCTTCTTATAGCTGGAGGCGGCACAGGCGGTCACATCGCGCCCGCAATCGCAGTAGGAGAGAGAGCATCAGATCAGCTCAGGGTTTTCTATGCATGTACTCCGAGGCCTGTGGATGAAATGATGTACTCAGGGGTTTCCAGTCCCGTCCACGTGATGAATCCTCCCAGGGTAGACAAAGGCATGAGGTTGCTTCTGCCCTTCACTGCTGCAAGAGAGTTTTTTAATGCCAGAGCTCTGCTTAAATCAATAAAAGCTGATGTTGTTCTGGGAACAGGCGGTTACTCTTCTTTCTTTGCGATAGTCGCGGCAAGATCACTTGGAATACCTGCCGCGATTTTTGACAGCAATGCGTCTCCAGGCAAAAGCAACAGGATTGCTTCCAGGTTCTGCAAGGTTGCTTTTACAGGTTTCCCCGGCGGTGAAGGCGGGCTGAAATGTCCTGCGATTCTCTCAGGAACTCCTGTCTCGAAAACAATGAAGAAAACAACTGTATCGACAGCAAGAAAATCACTTGGAGTTCCAGAGGACAAGCCTGTGCTTCTCTTTCTGGGAGGCAGCCAGGGAGCAAAGGCAATAAATGATCTTGCGCTGAAGATAAAGGGAGATGTTTCAATTCTTCTTCAGTGCGGAACACGCGACTATCAGAGAGTTCTTCAGCGGTCAAGCGATCTGAACAACATTTCAGTGAAGCCATTTATTCACGATCTCTCTTTGTGGTATTCAGCGGCGGATCTGGTAGTTGCCAGGGCTGGAGGGCAGACAATCGCTGAACTGTCAGCTTTTGGGCTTCCCGCTGTGTTTGTACCTTATCCTTTTGCTGCGGAGGATCATCAAACTGCAAATGCAACAGCGGTTGTAAAGGCAGGAGGAGCACTTCTTCGATCTCAGAAAGAGACAGAACCGGCTGAATTCGGACGTATGCTTCTCGGTTTGACAGGCAACAGAGAAAAACTGGCAACCATGGCAGAAGCAATGAAATCAATATTTCCCTCTGATCCTGCCGGGAGCATTATCTCTAATCTCATGGAGTTGTTGTGATGAATGTTCATCTGATGGGAATATGCGGCTCTGGAATGAGTGCTCTGGCAGGCTGGTACAATGCTCTGGGAAACAATGTAACCGGTTGCGACGGGGCACCGTCACCGGATAAAGTAATTTCTCTGGAAAAACTGGGCATCGCTGTGGAAACGGATCACTCGACAAATCATCTGGAAGGCATTGACCGCCTGATATTCTCGGCGGCAATACCACGGGAGAATCCTGAGCTTGAAAAAGCGAGGGAAATAGGAATTCCCACTTTGAGAAGAAGCGAAGCCCTTGCGGAGCTGGCATCCCTACACACAGTTGTCTCAATTGCCGGTGCTCACGGAAAAACAACAACAACCTCTATGGCCGGCTGGATAGCGCAGGAAGCCGGGTTCAACCCAACTGTGTTCATCGGAGGCAACATGGATTGCTGGAATGGCAATTTCAGAGCCGGGGGCGAGCTTGCCATTGTAGAGTCCGATGAGTTTGACAGAACCTTTCTCAGGCTGACTCCATCTCATGCTGCCGTAACCAGTTTCGCGCTGGAGCATCTGGAATGCTACGGTTCACCTGAGGCGCTTGAATGGGCCTTTCAGGCATTTCTGGAATCAGTTCTTCCAGGAGGTACCGTGATTGTTCCCATGGAAAAGCCGGGTCTGGGATTCTGGGCTGAACGAATAGGACGAAAAATACTCACAAGTGGACCTGGCGGTGATATAGATGCCAGGGTTGGAGAATACAGAGGTTGGGGAGAGAAATACAGACTCTTCGGCTGCCACGGTTTTCTTCCTGCGCCGGGGATACACAACATCAGGAACGCGCAGGTTGCTGTGGCGTTATCCATGGCCAGCGGGATACCGGCGGACAAGGCGATTGACGTTCTGGCGAGCTGGCCGGGAGTTTCCAGAAGACTTGAGAAGATAGGAGAGTACCGGGGTACTATCATTGTCAGCGACTATGCCCACCATCCCGACGAGATCGCTGCTGCTCTCAGCTCTGTGAAAAAGCTGGCGGATGGTCCGGTTACTGTTGTGTTTCAGCCGCATCTGCCTTCACGAACTTCCCTTTTGCACAGAGAAATGGGCAGTGCTCTTCGAATAGCGGACAGGTCTTATGTGTTGCCGATTTTCAAGGCCAGGGAAGCAGAGGTTCCCGGGGTCAGCAGTGATCTTGTCTGTGATGCTGCGCGGCGAAGCGGTGCTCTGTGTGATCGGACAGCAATGGACCGGATAGAGGATATAGTAAAAGCGTGCAATGGCGGTGTACTGATCTTCATGGGGGCTGGATCCGTTGACAGCCAGGCAAGAAGAGTTCTCCGGGAGGTGGGGCTGTGAGGAAAGGGTTGCGCCTGACATCAATTCTGCTGGTTTTTACACTGCTTCTGCTCCTTGGGGTCAGATGGGCGGAAAGAGAGAATCGGCTGAATCTTGCGCAGGCCCGGATAGACAATTCCGGTCTGGTGGACTCGGTGGAGATAGCTGAGATTCTCAAACCCTGCTTCGGCAGATCTCTGTTGAAACTTGATACCGATTCTCTGCAATCCAGACTGCTGGCCATTGAGGGAGTTGACTCCGTTTCCATAAGAATTCGCTACCCGGACACAATTGTTATTTCAATGGCAACAAGAAGACCCGCGGCAATTCTGGCATACAGCAGCGGATTAATTCCCGTTACATTATGTGGTGATCATCTGCCCGTTGAGTGGGGGAACGATCAGCTGCCTGTGATAAACATAGAGGGAGATCCGGAAGTGGAAATCATATCATCTGCGCTGGATCTACTGATTAAGCGGGAGTTGAACGATTCAGTCCTGATTCAGGTGAGCAGTCGGGAGATTGTTGTTACAGACAAAGGCATTCGGATAATTCTTGATCCAGGCCGGGCAGCGGAAAACTGGTTCAGGTGGCGGAGTATAGGCACAATGATTACAGACCGGACAGATGAAGTTGATCTCAGGTACCATGATCAGGCAGTGCTGAGATCCACGGAGGAGACATGACTGAAAGAAACATAATCGCGGGAATTGATATAGGCTGCTCAGGAGTAAGATGTGTTATCGCTGTTCAGGAGGATAATTCCTTACTGGAAATCGCCGGTGTAGGGATAGCTTCCTGCAGCGGGCATATCAGGCATGGAGTTCTTGTGAATGCCTCAATCGCGGGAGACGCAATCAGGAAGGCAGTTGAGGAAGCTGAACAGACCTGCGGGCTTGAAATTGAATCAGCGTTTGTAAACATTACCGGGCTTCATGTAAGAGGAATTCTCGCGTCCGCCACATCGCAGGTAGGTGAAGGCAGATCTGAAGATCTGGAAGAAATCACCGAAGATGACATCAGGAAAGTGATAGAAAGCGCTGGAAACATAACCTTGCCATCCGGATGCGAAGTACTTGAGAGAATTGTCCGGGATTATTCCTTCGGCGGGTTTTCCCAGCTGCCGGATCCTCCAGTTGGCCTCAAGGCTGTTTCCGTCCAGGCTCGAGTTTATACCATATACGCTGATCGTATAGCTGCGGAGAATCTGAGAACTGTTTTACAGAATGCTGGAATTGCAGTGGAGGCAGTTATTCCTTCTGCTGTGGCCAGCGCAGTCGCTGTATTGAACAGCGACGAGAAACAGGTTGGAACAGTGGTTGTGGATATTGGATCGGCGAACACGGATCTTGTGGTGTATTACGGGGGAGCTCCTATTCACCTTTCCTCCTTTGCTATGGGCGGTGATAAAATAACATCTGATATACAGAGCCTTGGTATTTCCTGGAACGATGCGGAGAAACTGAAAACAGAGAAGGTAGCGGCCATCAACCAGTTTGCTGAGAAAAATACACTCTCGGTTAGAAAAGTAGGGGGCAGAGGCACTGTTTCGGTTGCGCTCCCGGTGTTAACGCAAATCGCTGCACAAAGGATTGAAGAGATCTTTAACTTTGCAGCTGAAGAAATCTCTGCTTCCGGGATTGGCCTTGCCAGTCTTACCGGGGGTGTTGTAATCACAGGCGGAGCAGCAAGAATGACGGGAATCATTGAAGCGGCCTCAAGTATTACCGGGCATCAGGTTGAACCGGGAAGTCCGCGAGCGGTGAAGTCAGACAGCAAGCTGGCGAACACACCGGAAATGGCAACTGCAATTGGGCTTGTGAAGCATGGACTGGAACTCAGGCAAAAGGACACTGGCGGCAAAGAACGAGCCAGCTGCAAAGACATAATGAATAAAGTTTCAAAATTTCTAAATAAACTGCAGTAAGGAGAGAACATGGCTGCTGTATTTGATATTCGAGAAGTGGGTGAGGATTTATCGGGAAGTATTCGCATTTTAGTTGTGGGTGTTGGCGGATGTGGCTGTAACGCCATTACAAGAATGATTCGCGATGGAATCACAGGTGTTGAATATGTAGCTGTAAACACTGATCAGCAGGATTTCAAAGGATGTCTGGCCACTGAGCAACTGCTTATTGGCGGCAGGGTTACAAGGAACAGGGGTACTGGAGGCAACCAGGAACTGGGAGAACAGGCCGCTGAAGAAAGTGTGAATGCAATAGAGGATGTTATGCGTGGTGCCGACATTCTCTTCATTACCGCAGGAATGGGTGGAGGCACCGGGACAGGCGCTGCTCCGATAATTGCCCGTATCGCAAAGGATAACGGGATTATTACAGTGGGAGTGGTGACACTTCCTTTCAACTACGAGGGTGCCATAAGAGCCAAACGGGCGGAAGACGGCATTCTGAGATTGAAAAGAGAACTTGATACACTGATTGTCATACCAAACGACCGGCTGGACAGCGTGGTTGATGAGAACGCGACCTTCGACGAGGCTATGGGAATTGCAAATGGCGTTCTTTCAAATGCAGTGGAAGGCATCAGCAGTATTATTTCCTGCCCCGGAGAAATCAATCTTGACTTTGAGGATATTCGAAGAGTGATTGCCAGCGGTGGGGGTGCTATGATGGGTACTGGAGTTGCCACCGGTCCGGACAGGGCAGAGGAAGCAGCTCGCCAGGCAATTTCCAATCAGCTTCTGGACAACATATCAATAGAAGGTGCCAGAGAAGTTCTTGTAAATATTCATTCATCTCAGGATCTGAAGTACTCCGAGTTCAGTAAAGCTCAAAAAATAATTTCTGAAGTAGTTGGTGATATGGTGGAAATCCGTATTGGCAGAAGTGTTGATGAGAAAATGGGTGAAGAGGTTAAGGTAACGGTGATTGCCACTGGATTTGGCCAGGCTGATGAAGTTCTGCCGGAGGAACTGCCAATGCAGAGACAGCATACGCCTTTCCCGTTCAGCGGGGAGAGGCGAGGCACTGAGAATCTTCCAAAGTCTTACTCTACAGCAAGTCCCGGGAACATGAGTACAAACGAAGTGGAAATTCCTACATTCCTCCAGAGAGATATTGATTAGGGATATTTTTATGTAAATTGTCTATATTTGTTTGCGTCTTTTTTGTTTTGTATATTCCTGCTCAATATCTTAAGGGGAGCAAGGATTATATGAGTCGTAAATCGGCCGGTGATAAATATGATGAAAGAAGATGTGAGCTTCTCGCAGCGGAAAGAAGGCTTTCCACAGGGAACTCCGTTGGTGTGTTCGAAACTCTGATTGCTTTTCCTCGTGAGTATGCCCAGGCTATGGGGCATCTTGCGTTTCACCGTTTGTACAAACAGCTTTCCACCTGGCCAGATACTCTCTGCGCCAGGGCGTTTTTGCCGGCAAAGGATGAGTACAACTGGAGGAAAAGACAGCATAAACCAGTAGACGCGCTTGATACCGGGAAATCTATTAAAGACTCTGATCTTCTTGTGTTTCTTATGCCCTCCGAGACAGACTGGTTCCCCGCTTTACAAATGATGGAACTGTCTGATATTACTTTCCGTAACTACCAGCGAGAGCACAAGTGGCCTATTCTGCTTGCGACGGGTCTCAGTGTTACTGCCAATCCTATTCCCATGAGCAGTTTTTTCGATGCATTTATCATTGGAGAAACAGAGCCTACTCTGGGTCCTGTACTGGATATAATCAAGAGCCTCGGATCAAGAAGAAGACCCAAATCAGAGATTCTCGCAGGGCTTGCAATGCTTCCCGGTCTTTATGTACCTGCAATACACGGCATTGATCCCAAATTCTCTATAATGCGCCAATGGGCAAGCTCAGACAGCATTGGAGCCCTAACCAATACAATCTCAGCTCATACTATACTGCCGAATACCTGCATACTGGAAATAGCAAGGGGATGTCCATTCAACTGCCGTTTCTGCATGGCTGGTTACCTGATGCTGCCTTACCGCGAACAGCGGGCGGAGGATCTGGAGCATAAGATCAATCAGATTCCAGATGATACTTCTCTGGTTTATGCAGCCTGCACACCGGATGGTCACGATGAGCTCCAGGAACTCATGGAGATTGCAGAAAAAAACAACCTGAAAGCCCGAATCAGCTCACACATGAAAGAGTCACCGGAGCTGGAGGAAGAACTTACAACAATTCTTGATGCGGAGACACTTGTTATTATGCCCGAGACAGGCAGTGACAGTCTGCGAAAGGTTATCGGTAAATTCCGAACCAATGAGTCTTACTTCAAACTGGTACGGGAAGCATCTTCAGTCGTGAAAAGGATTCAGATTTGTTTTCAACTGGGAGTTCCCTTTGAGAACAGCAGTGATAGAGTCGCAATTATTGAATTTGTAACAACTGTTATGAGTATTTCGGATATTCCAGTATCTGTCCGTATTGATCAGTTTATTCCCAGACCATGGACCGCCTTCCAGTGGACAGCCATGGCAAACCTGCGTGATGTCCGAGAGCATCTGGCGGAACTGAAGGAGAGCCTTGACAGCATAGGTATCCAGGAAGTCTCCGGTTTTGATCCTCGCGCTACTCACATTCATGCACTGCTTATTCGCGGCAATCAGGCTGTTGGCAGAGCATTGGAGGTTAAGCTTGAGGGTGTAGGCTGGAACACTGCTTTTGATCGTGCGGGACTGAGTATGAACAGTGTTTTTGCGGAAAAAGACCAGAACAAGAAACTTCCATGGGAGTTTCTCAACATGGGCTTTGGCTACACCAGGCTCGCGCGTGAGTACCAGATGGCTCTCGCGGCTGAAGAGGAACGCAACACGGATACAGATTAGCAGATAAAAAAGAAGCAGATAAAGAAGAATAGCAAAAGGGGAAGCGTGCGCTTCCCCCTTACTATTATTTACACTAAAACAATCTAGCCTTTTATGACCCTGCCGCTTTTAATACATGTTGTGCAGGCTTTGATTTTCTTCCGTCTGCCGTCGATTATCGCGCGCACACTCTGAAGATTTGGCTTGAACACATGCTTTGTACGCTTCACAGAGTGACTTACCCTGTTTCCAACGGAGGGCTTCTTGCCGCATATATCGCACTTCCAGGACATTATCGTCTCCCTTGTTGTTTCCAATATGAGTGCAACATATAGCACATTCCCTGCATAAAATCAAGCTGGAACCTTTCGCTCAAGAAAATTGTATATATTGCAAGCGATAATTCGTGGGGGCGACTGGTCTCGACGGGTGCGGAAGCGATTCCGCAGGAGCATGCCGAGGTTCCACCGGCCTCGTTAAAAAGGTGGGTATAGAAATAACTGCCGCATAATTAGCGACAGCTGACCGATAGAGGTCAGCCGTTCCTCCAGGTTGTGTCTTCAAGCCTGGAAGGGGCGTCGATTTGAAGACTGGCCGCCAACTCGTGTTTTCCGGGGGAATCGGCGAGATTAATGGAAACTGGCCCGAGTGCGGCGGTCCGCAGCCAACACAAGGGCGAGAAACAAGAGCGGACTATGCATGTAGCGCCTGCCGAGTCCCCGTGACCGGACGCGGGTTCGAATCCCGCCGCCTCCACCACTTGCCAACAGCACCTAAGTCGTTGCCAGGGAAGGAAATAGCCAAGTGGCCATTCCCTCCATTTTCTTCAATCTGCACCCATTGTGCATACGCATAGACAGTCACCGTTTGATTAAGGTCTGAGTGCTAACGAGTTCCAGAACTTCTTCGGGATTTGCTCCAGTATTTTAAGCGGTCTGAGAACATGGAAACCTTGACTTCATACTGAAACAAGCGTAAAATACTAGCTTACTTTGATTATAAGACGACCTGGAAATTGAAAGGACAATATGATAGGGGTTTTGCTGTCGATTCTCATCCTCACCGGTATCAATCCTCGAGTTTCTCCAGACAGAATGAGCACCTTCACACTTTCCGGAGGGTATGGCAACAGAACTGGAAGCAACGCTGTATCCGGTTCTATCGCTATAAGAACCAATCTTGTAGTACATCTCTCAAAGTCACTGGAAATCGGGCTTGATGGCGGAGTCTACAACATTGAACAGGAACAATGCCCCGGGTTGGAAGATTATTCTCTGAAAAAGGGCATCATTCATGCAGGGGCCATTGGGCGCTACATATCTCAGGGTGCCAGATGGAGATCTTTCATGGAAATTGGTTGTGGATACTACTCGTGGAATCAGAATTTTCTGGGATACAGCAGTGGAGGGGGACTGCGATACTATCCTGCCGAATCAAATTATTTCTATTGCCTTGAGGGTAAGTGGCATGACAACATTCAGATTTTGTCTGAACCGTCTCCAGGATTTTTTACAATAACTGCAGGGCTTGGTTTATCATGGTAACAGGCAAGGTTTATCTGCGTGCGGTATCCCTATCATTGATTATTCTTCTGCTGGTCTCCTGCGGTAGCAATACTCTTGTCCAGCTGCCATCAACACCTGAGGAAAAACAGTCTGTGATTTTGTCGCTTCATCCCGGTAATACAATACAATATTCTACAAAAGGATCCGATGTTCTAAATGAAGGCGTGCTTCAGGAAGTGGCAGGCGACAGTTTATACATATGGTACAACGATACCGAAATCGGTGTTGCAGCCAATGAGATAGATTCCCTCTGGGTCAGACAGCGATCTGTAAGATCCGGCATAAAAACAGGAGCAATAATCGGATGGTCCGCTGTTACCGGTTACGCCATTTTAGGAGTTCTCTACCTCGGTGCGATAGGTGACAGTAGTGGCCATGTTCTTTTCCTGGCTTCTCTTGCGAGTGTTGCCGGGGCTGTTGGAGGCGGAGGAATCGGAGCCTGTGTGGGTGCAGCCATACCCAAGTGGGAGCGCTTATTCTAGTCAGCCGCGCAGAGAAAACTCAGTAATCCAGTTTCTGATGTAAGCAAAGCTGAGGCGGAAATGCAGAATAATCAGATATGATCAGCGCTTTCAATCCCTGGAACCGGAGATCTTGAACTATTCATGGAAAAGGCCGAAATTTCGTAGTCTATTCAGCACAATGTGATCGTCCCTGAAGATGGTCCAGGAGAGTACCTTTTCCTGATTCTGCCCGGAATGGTATGTGTAACCAAAAGAACATGCGAAGAGTTTAAGTTAACCTGATCCTGCCACAGCAGAGTGGACACTCAGTTAAGCTGATATCTCATACCTTTACACAGGGCAGCTATTGAGCACGATATTTTCTGTTCTGTCAATTCTGTCAGGTACCAGTAGGCAGTAATCATTCCAAAGCTTCAAGAACTAAACGAGCAATTTTCGTCCTGGTTTCCTTCGGTAGATTCTCCCATGCATTGAAAACAAGCTGAAGATCCAAAGGTACTTCAGGCGTGGGCACATATACGGCACATTTTTTTTGCTCAGAACTGTCAGAGAACTGTGTGGTTTCTGTCGAAGACAGTCTTTGCCAGGGAGTATCTCTCCTCTCCCAATGTCTTGGAATGCAAGGAATTGTAGAAGAAGTGTTAGAGTTCTGTTGTGTTCCTGGGGAATGTAATGAGTTGCACTGCAACAATTTCGAATCCCGCCGCCTCCACCAGAACAATACAGAAATCACTTGCTCCTCATGAAGCAGGTTTTCTTTAATATGCAATAATCCTGCAATACAGGCAGATCCCGCTTTTGCAGGGCTTGTCTCAAGAGGTGCGCCGTAAAGATATTCATAGTAATGTCAAGAAACCATAAAAAACTGAGTGAAGCTGGAATTGATATGCAGACAGAACAGACACACAGAATACATCATCCGTTTTCACCGTTTGTTCCTGAGGATTGCCATTCTTTGTTACTGGGGTCTTTTCCGGGGAAAGCTTCAACCCGTTCGGTAGTGCTCCAACCGGAAGACTGGTATTACGGAGCACCACGCAATCAGTTCTGGCCCATTATGAGAATGTTATTCCCCGACCGTGATCTGTCAACAAAAGCTGCGAAAATGACATTGTTTGTTGATTCAGGTATTGCAGTCAGCGATATCATCCTGTCATGCATAAGAAGTGAGAATTCCAACATGGACAGCAATCTCACCAAGAGAGCATACAACACCGCGATAATCCGCAGGATTCTGAAAGAGAATCCCATTCGAACAATTTTCTTTACAGGCAAAGGAGTTCAGCAGGAATTTGTGCGGCATTTCCATTTTGATCATGCCATTAAGCTGATTACACTTCCGTCCCCCTCTCCGGCATATTGTAAAATGTCAATACGCGAGAAAGCTGAAGCATACAGAGCAAATTTGCTTTGACAATACTGATTGGGCATATCTTGCGGAAAGGGTTGAAAGCATTCTTCTTCAGTGGTTCCCTGTCTTATAAACGGGGGTAAAGAGTGAAAGAAGAAACTTTGAAGAAGCAGAAGGGTCTGTTTCACTGTTTACCCCGTTCATGTCTCTTTGCAGCGGTCATCAATGTGCTAATCGAGAAGTATCATCTCCAGTGTACCGGCATTTGAACCGCTTTCAAGTCTGCAGAAGTAAATACCGGGCGCAGCCTTGATACCGGAACTGTTTCTGCCATCCCATAAAACACTGTGTTCACCGGGTGTCAGGTACTCCCCGTCAACAAGAATTCGCACAAGTCTGCCTGAAATATCGTAGATATCCAGATGGACACAACCATTTGCGGAGAGTACATAGCTGATGGTGGAAGCATTCATAACAGGATTCGGAGAGCAGGAGAGTTCGAAAGGTGTTTTCACAATGACAATTTCGTCAGCATCATTTATGCCTACGCTGTTCCAGTTGTAGTAACCGGAGTTGTACAGATCATGCCTGAAACTGCCCCACTCTACATTGCCTGGATTGAGAGTTCCTGCAAGATCCCATGCATAGAGATTATGGTTCATTGATCCGACGATGATTTCCACATCGCCGTCAAGATCCAGATCAGTTATTACAGGTGAACTTCTTGTCCAGCCGGTTTCGACGGGGTAACCGGTATGAAGAGTTCCATCATCATCCCAGACGAAAATGCCGGTATAGGCACTCGCAATTATCTCAATATCACCATCGCCGTTAACATCGGCAAGTGCAGGTGTTCCCTGCGCGAACGCTCCGGAAGTGCCTGTTGGCTGGGGCCATCCGGTCACAATTGTACCATCATGGTGCCAGGCGTAGACATTGTGATGGGCGGAGCCGCAGACAATCTCCAGATCGCCGTCACCATCAATATCACCGATTGAAGGGGATGATCTCTCCGTGCTGCCGCCCCCCATGTTCTGTGGCCACCCCGCGAGAAAAGTGCCGTCATGGTGAAGGCCGTAAACTTTTTCACTGCCTGTGGCAATAAATATTTCAAGATCACCGTCATTGTCCACATCCGCGACAGTCGGTGAAGAATCAATAAGACCACTTAGAGAAACAGGGAAACCGGGAACGATAGTGCCGTCATCATTCCAGGCATGGACAGTTTGGGTGTCCCTGCCGGCCACAATGATTTCCAGACTTCCGTCGTTGTCTATGTCGGCGATTGCAGGGGATGCTGAAACAGCATAGGAGTCAACATCGTATACAGGCCAGCCGTCGTATCGCGTTCCATCATGATGGAACACGTACATTCTGGCGAAAATGTAGCCGCTGCTGCCGTTGAGATCCTTGAAAGTGCCTATGACTATTTCAAGGTCACCATCGTTGTCCAGATCGGCGAGAGCGGGGGAACCTGCCGCGCCGTCATCATCATCCAGATTCTGTGGCCAGCCGGGTTCCAGGGTTCCGTCTGTTCTGTAGACGTACAGATCCGAACGCTGTCCCGCAATGACTATCTCAAGATCTCCATCGCCGTCAAGGTCAGCGACGGCGGCTGTATGGGTTCCGTAGCCCCCGACAGTAACCGGAAATCCCGCGACCATTGTACAGTCATGATGATAGGCCTTCAGACTTGAACCTGTTGCTATAAGAATTTCCATATCACCGTCATTATCGATATCAACCACCTGAGCCGACGGTTCCATGCAACTGCCGCCTGTGTCAAAGGGAAATCCGGCCTGA
>JAIOSV010000005.1 GCA_021107435.1 Candidatus Sabulitectum sp.
AGGGGGGCTACATCGCAGGAGGAACCTACGCGGGAAGTGGTGGTTATCTGGTTCGTTATGCACCCGAAACAGGAATTGAGAGCGAAGAACCTTCAGCAGTTATTACACTTGGTGTTTCTCCCAATCCCTTTTCATCAAGTGTGAATATCAGCTTTGATATTCCTGAAGCTGCACCTGTTGAGCTTTCAGTCTATGATCTTTCAGGCAGGGTGGTAGAGAGGTTGATCAGCGGTTCTGCTGCATCAGGTGAACATCTCTCTGTCTGGAATCCCGGTGTTTCTGTTCCTGCCGGTTGCTATATGGCAAGGTTGTCTACTTCCTGTGGTTCAACCTCTGTGATGTGTGTGTATCTGAAGTGAGAATAGTATTGTCTCGGTGGGCCTTCACTCACTTCCGGTAAACCCTCGGACAAGCAGCAGCAGAAGGATATGATTCTATACGGTATTAAGGGTGTGAAAAATTATGACCGCAATAACGCCGTGAATCGCAATGTCAATCGCAGGAAGGTTTTTTCCGGTAAACCTCCCCGACATCAGTAACATGAAAATCCTGATTGCCCATTCAACAACATAGACGGTGAGAAATAGCTGGAAACGGGAGTTGATTCTGCCCTGTTCCCGGTCTCCGGTCAGAACACAGTTCATATCTCCTGTAAGACCGCAGAACGGACATGGATTTCCGGTAAAATTCTTGTAGCAGCAGTGTGTGACTGAAGGGAAAAGCTTCTCTATTGCCGGGGAGATCAGCGAAAAAACAAGGACATACAGAAGAAAACCCAGAACAACCAGGTTGAATATTCTGTATGCCCCCATTGAGCTACCTGATAGTCATGTCATTGATTGAGTAAGCATCACCCGTGACTATTGCAAGCAAAAGAAAAGCTGTCATGAGAAGAAGGGGAAGCGCATTTAGAATAATACCCGCAAGTGCGGTACCGGATGGAAGTTCTTCCTCGCGCTTCTTCCTGAAAGATATGATTCCCAGAATAAGTCCTGCTATGGCCGGCAGAATCACAAAGAAATTAATGCACGGGATGAACCCTGCGATTGCCGCGATAATTCCGATCACAAGAGATGCTGTATCCATAATTTCCCCCTCAGAGTTCAATCCTGTTATCTATGCTCATAGAACTGAGAATATCCTCATTCCCAACTACACAAACCCTTGTTGCCAATGCCCGGCTTTTAAGCAGATCAGCGAATTCTCTGATTGACTCCGCATTTACATTCAGCAGATGGGCTCTGTGCTCTGCAATCAGGTCGATGTTGATTCCTTTCAGTTGTCTGAGGATTGCCAGCCCGTTTGCCATGGATGGACGAATTGCAGGATCCATTCCTTTTACGCTGGCTATTATTGAATCTTCCACTGCCCTTGGGGTCAGGTCAACCTCTGCAATTCCTTTTGTTATTGCATTTTGAAAGGTCTGAAGGCTGCTTGCGGGGGAAGGATCTCTGTAGGAGTAGAAGGTGATTGCCGTACCTCCGAGGTTTGATCCTGCTCCATAGGCACCTTTCTTCACCCTGATTTCATCCCATAAATAGCCTTCAGAGAGCATTCTCATCATCACATAACCGGATCCGGACAATGGATGGTTTGTCGGAATACCGGGCAGTGCCGCTGCCGCAAACGAGGTGTTTCCCTTGATCAGCACTCCGGTGGTACCCGGCGTGGTCGGGAAGGCTGGCGGTTCGTGCGTTCTTATTCTACGGTTGGAGCCCGGAAGTTTTTCCAGCCAGTTGGAAACTGTGCTTTCTTTGCCTGCCGGCCCGGACCAGGCCAGAATTTGAGGAGCTTTTTCTGTAAGGTGTTTGTGGATTGCCTTCATTGCTCGGATTTCCTTGTCTACCGTGTTTTTCCCAATGGTTACAACCTGTTTCAGTGCCGGAATGCCGTGGAGCAGGTTATTGGTGTAGGAGGCAGCGGAAAGACCCTCCTGTGCTTTCATTGAGGCGAAAACATGACCTTTGGGGATAAGGGCACTTCGAGCGTGTTCTGCCAGCTCAGAAGCTACCATGATGATCCTGTCAGCATTATCCAGTTCCGGGCTGAAGAGCCTGTTCTTTATTACTTCAAGCATTCCCTGAAGGTCTTCTTCCAGACAGTGACCGCCTGTTTTCAGGAGAAGCCTGAACTCATTAATTGATGTCGCGGTGGAAGACATGGAAGTGACAGAGGCACCAAGGCCTCCTGAGCAGCGAAGTTCCACTTCTGCCATCTCAAGGTAGTCCATTCCCGCCGCACCTGTTCTTGTCAGGAAGCTGGAAAAGAAGGGCAGGTGGGGGATAAGTTCTGTGGGCAGCTCTGACATATCGAAACACAGATCAGCATAACAGACACCGGCTGTCTGGATTTCCGTGGGGAGAAAGAGTCTCCCGTTAACAATTTCTTCTTTGTGAAATATTGACGGCGGATCTGTGGAAACATCGGAAATGCTCAGCTTGGGCAGTGTGGCCAGTTCTGCCTCTGTGCTGGGAATCTTCATTGACCCTGCCAGTTGTTTTGACCGGTGAGCCAGTTTATTGAGTTCAGCTGATGACTGGGCTTCTTTTCCGGCCTGAAGATCAGCGGTGATTGCTCTATCCTCTTCCTGGAAATGCTTTTCATCCGGATAGAATACACAGTCAATCCTGTGGTTGTTATTCAGCAGATGCCGGTCAATTATGTCCTCGAGAAATCGGGGATTCCGCTTCATACTTTCCTTGATGTTTTTCAGAAGGTAGTTAAGATCGAGAGATTGCAGTACGTCTTCTCCATGCGTCCAGGCTGCGCAGACTGAGGACATCACTGAGTATGGCCAGCTTGACCCGATTTCTCTCAGGTGAAGTTCTTTCCGGTGCAGCATGTTTTTTACCAGTTCAGGATTCAGCCCGTTATCAACAAGGGATTTAAGGTTTGTATGGATCAGACCAAGGACGGTTTCAGCATTTTTCCTCTCCACACCTTTGAGGCCAATTACGAAATTCCTCTGTTCGGGATCAGAATCATATCCGCATCCGGATAGTCCTGTACCAAGTTCGGAGTCAAGCAGCGCTGCCTTCACAGGTGAGGAGTCGTCATCCAGCAGAACATCCTCCAGCAGGGAGAAGGCCAGGGTCTCCACAGGATTTCCTGCATTGTTTACCATCCAGGCACTTGCAATCGTACAGTTGTTTTCCGAACCTCCGGGAACAGGTGTTTCTGTCCGAACAGGCTTAGTCAGACGAGGCTGCATGACCATCTCTATTGTCTTGCCGGAAGCTACGAATCCAGTGAGTCTTTCACTCAGGAATTCTGCCATTTCAGGGAAAGATATTTTTGTAAGGGCAAAAAGGCAGCAGTTTGATGGGGAATAATGGTCAGTATAGAACTTAATAAATTGTTCATAGGTGAGTGATGGAATCGCCAGTGGATCACCTCCGGAATCTTTTCCGCATGAGCCCTCCGGGTAAAGAAATCTGGTTAGTTCCCGTTCTATATAGCTGTCCGGGTCGGAGTATGCTCCCTTCATCTCATTGTACACAACGCCGTTGTGAACCAGGGGGCTTTCAATATTTCCCGGTTCTTCAAAGTCGAGACGGTAACCTTCCTGCAGAAAAGACTCCTCTTTCAGAAGAGGGTGAAATACTGCATCCATGTAGATGGAAATCAGGTTTAGGAAGTCCTTTTTATTCAGGCTTCCACAGGGGTATATGGTTCTATCTCCGTAAGTCATGGCGTTAATGAATGTGGCCATGCTGCTCTTGACCATCTCCATGAAGGGATCCTTCACAGGATATTTGTCCGATCCATTAAGAACTGTGTGTTCTATTATGTGGGGAACACCTGTGTCATCAGCCGGGGGTGTTTTAAAGCATGCAGCGAAAAAATTCTCACGCTCTTCCTCACAATGGACATGAACGAATTCCGCGCCACTCTCTGTGTGAATTGCAATTGTTACAGTGCTTCTTACCGAGGGTATGAATTTAGACTGTACAATTTTAAAATATGATTTCTGATTCATATACTACTCTTTCTCTAGCCGACTGTGTGGCTTTTATGCCAATGCTGCATTCTCGGACAGTTTCTTGGTCTGGTTCCGTACTGCTGCATTTCCTTATGTTTGGGGGTCATACCGTAGCAGACTAATACTGGAGGTAATTTCATAGCTCTGAATATAGTCGTTGCAGCAGCAGGCAGAAAACTCGGGAAGACTCTTTTCTGCACTGAGCTGGTAAAGATACTTCATGCTGGCGGGTATTCCACAGCCTTTTTCAAACTAAAGAAACAGGATGAAGAGGGAGTGGAATTCATTTCCGGGCCGGGCAGAATGGGCTCTGATACATACAGGATTTACGATGCTGGAGCAACGGAAGTTGCCATACTGAAATTCGGTCCAGGAAGTGTTATGAAGGGCTATCTTCCCAAACCTTCATCTGAATGTGATGTGGTTGTCTGGGAAACCAACTCCGCCGCCCTTCTTATAGAGAATTCCACAATTGTTTATATCGATGGAGATACTCCCGAACCCAAGAATCCTGAGCTTTCGGACCATGCCAGTGTACTTGTTGATGGGCCTTTTGAGACGGTATCCCCGGAAATAATAGGCTTGACCCTTTCAGTGGCAGGACTGTCCAATTTCAATCCGGTACGTCCCGGATGGAAGCTCTGGCTTGAAAGCGGCGGCACACCTGTTTTCGGCAGGGGAGTGGCTTCTCTACTTGAGGCTATTCGCGATTCAGGCTCAATCCTGGCAGCATCCAGGGTCACTGGAATACAGTACAGGCGGGTGTGGACTCTTATTTCCAATACAGAACAGAAACTTGGAGTTAAACTGATCCACAGGAGCCGTGGAGGTTCCGGAGGCGGAGGCAGCTCTCTTACTCCTGTGGCAACAATGCTTTTGAAGAGATACCATTTTCTTGAGGAAGCCATGGCAGATGCTGCAAAGCGCCTGGAGGAAGAATACTGAAATGATCAGCGTTAAAGATGCTTTGAAAATTGTACTTAGTCATACACCTCCCCCTGTAGTGGAGACACTTGTTCTGGAAAAGATCGTCGGCAGAATACTTTCTGAAGAGGTAGTAAGTGATATTGCAATGCCTCCTTTTGACCGCAGTGCCATGGACGGCTTTGCCATCCGTGGAATTTGTGATGAATATGAACTGATGGACGAGATACCCGCAGGTGCTCAACCTCAACCGATACTCAAGAATGGGGTCGCAGCTCCCATAATGACGGGAGCCCCTGTTCCGGAAGGTGCTGACAGAGTTGTTATGGTTGAAGAGACCAATGTGACAGATGGTAAGCTTACTATAGAGAAAATGCCCGAAAATGGCGCTAACATCTGCCGGAAAGCAGAGGATATTTCGAAAGGCCAGACGGTACTGAAAACGGGAACTTTGATTACTCCTTCGGAAATCGGCATAGCCGCAATGGCCGGTCGGGAAACACTTCCGGTTTACAGAAGACCGCTAGTGACAGTTCTTACAACCGGCTCGGAAGTAATATCTCCGGTGCATATCCCCCCTCCCGGGCAGGTAAGAAACGCAAACGGTGTTCTTATCTCATCGTTTCTCAGGCAGGCAGGCTTTTCTCCTGTAAAAGTTTTTCATTCAGCGGATGATCCTGCATCTCTCAGGAATGCGGCTGCCCAGGCTCTGAGCGTTTCAGACATTCTTGTTACTGCCGGTGGCGTTTCCATGGGCACCCACGATTATGTACCTTCGGTTCTTGAGGACCTGGGCTTTGAGTTTCATTTCAGAACGGTGGCTCAGAAACCGGGGAAACCACTTTCTTTTTCAACCAATCCCGAAAACGGAAAGATGATGTTTGGACTTCCGGGAAATCCTGTAAGCGTTCTTGTAAGTCTGGAAATGTATGTTCTCGCCTGTCTCAGACTCTATTCAGGACACGATCGGTATCAAAGACGGGTACTTACAGGAAAGATCACCGGGCCTCTTAAGAAAAAGCAGGGAAGGCTGAACTTCTTCAGAACTGTCGCACAGCAGACAGATGATGGATGGATTCTGGAAACACCTCCCACATCGGGTTCTGGAGACCTTATGAGTACAAGGGGAACAAACAGTATCGCATGGCTTCCTCCTGAGAGCACAGGAGCAACTGAGGGAACTGCAGTACCTTTCACTCTTATGTCCTGGGCCGGGGGAGAAAGCTGCTGGGGATGAAGGACAGTTACGGCAGAAGAATTGACTATCTGAGAGTATCTGTTACCGATAGATGCAATCTCAGGTGTATATACTGCATGCCTGAATCAGGAATTCCACATATTGAACATTCTGCCATTCTTCGACTGGAGGAGATCCAGCAGCTTACAGGTTTGATACATCAGGCTCTTAACCTCAGAAAGATCAGGATAACGGGAGGTGAACCTCTGGTTCGCAGGGGTATTGTTTCGCTTGTAAAAGGTGTTTCACCGTTGACGGAAACGGTAATGACCACCAATGGCATTCTGCTTTCGGAGTTTGCAGCCGACCTTCGATCAGCGGGTCTTTCCAGGGTAAACATCAGTATTGACAGCTTGAAGGATGAAGTTATCAGGAAGGTCACAAGACGGAATGTAACCCTGAACATGATTGAGAAAGCCATAGAAGCAGCAAGGAATAACAACCTGAATCCGGTGAAGGTAAACTGCGTTGTGCTGAAAGGCGTTAACTCCGGTGAGCTGGCGGAGATGGTGAGATGGGCGGAGCGCATGGATGTAACTATGAGATTTATTGAACACATGCCCATGACCGGTTCTGTGTGCAGCCATGTTCCCCGCGATGAGATTCTTCGGGAAATCAGTGCTGATTTGGGTTCTGCTGAACTCATTGCCACTGAGGGCACCGCAGATATGTATGTCACCGACTCCGGGATCAGGTTTGGAGTAATCGCTCCGGTAGCGGGTGGTATGTGTGCAAATTGTACAAGACTCAGGCTCACTGCCGAGGGTGAACTGCTACCCTGTCTCGCCGGGGGAGAATCTCTGAACCTCAGAGATATGCTGCGATCGGGAAGCAAAGACAGCGAAATTATAAAGGCAGTGCATGACCTTATTGCAAAAAAACCTCACCACGGCGCATGCGGCGGGGTGAGTATGTGGAGGATTGGGGGGTGAAGCGACATAGGTGGATAATAGATAAACCTGTTGCAGGAAAACCGAATGAATCGAAACGCAGAACTATCGTTAAATCCATTGTATGGCGCTTTATAGGTGTCATCTGGACCTGGCTTGGAGCATATGTGATAGTACTGCTTGTTCCACCCTCCAGAAACACAGCAGTACTCATCGCAACATTGATTGTTATTTATCACCACTCTACAAGAATGATTATGTACTATTTCTATGAAAGATTGTGGGTATATGTTTCATGGGGTCGGTCAGAGACTGTAAAAACCATGTCCCGGCGGGAGAAGATAATTTGGATAGCAGGTATAATTGTTTCGATTGTGTTAATTTTCTTTTTAATTATCCATGTTATGCCTTTGGTAAAGGGCTGATAGCTTGTGAAACAATCTATTGCACTAACTGAACTGAGTATGCGGAGGATCAGCTGATGAGTTTAACACATTTGAACGAAGAAGGATACGCCAGAATGGTTGATGTTTCAGGCAAGCAGCCAACACACAGAACTGCCCTTGCTGAAGGCATAATCAAACTGGGTGATGTTGTGCTGGAAACCCTGACCGACGGCAATTTACCCAAAGGCAATGTGCTTAACACCGCGATTGTCGCTGGAATTCAAGCAGTAAAGAAAACTTCAGAACTGATACCCATGTGTCATCCGCTTCCCCTGCAGGGCGTTGACATAAGATTTGAATTCAACGGTAACAACCTGAAATGCTTTTGCTCAGTATCTGCTGAAGCAAAGACTGGCTTCGAGATGGAAGCACTTGTTGGTGTTACCACCGCGTTGCTCACAGTGTATGACATGCTGAAAGCTGTGGATAAGTCAATGGTTATAACTGGTATTCGACTTCTGGAGAAGACCGGGGGTAAATCCGGAACCTTCAGGTCTGACAGGGCGGATGACAAATAGTATTAAGAATTTACGATCAGTAGAAATAACTTGCTTTTTCATACAGTACTCGTCCAGTATTCATTATTTCTTCAGCAAATGAGTTTTCCTGATTTCTCATTATCTCAATTTCTTTAGAAGTAAACACAAGCAGATCAATCGGAATTTTACTGTTAATGCTTCGCAATGATTTTCTGAGACCCAGCTTCAGTTTCTTTTTTTCTTCATATGTTTCCGGGATTTTGTCGATATCAAGTACTACCAGCAAGTCTATATCGCTGCCTTCAGTGGAGTTGCCCGTACTAGCTGATCCAAAAAGAACAATTGATAAAGGATTATGTCTTTTTATAACTTCAAGAATCTCTTCAAGATAGCTACTTATTTCAGCTATTTCTTGTGATTTCATGGCTTTCATTCTCTGTACAATTATGGTCTATTACGGAAAACACCAGTATGATGAGAATAACCAGCGAAGTTAGTTGTGTCAATTAGAAGTTTGTATTTGGTTCCTTCCTCTTGCCATAGATATACAAACATTGTATATTGTCCACGGAAAGTGAGGAACTGAATGGGAACAAAAACCGTAAATATCGCCTTTCAGGAAAGCCTGCTCCGTGAGATTGACCAGGTTGCTCAAATGGAATCACGCAGTCGTTCGGACTTCCTTCGTGAAGCAGCCAGGGCTTACATAAGCCGCAAGCAGCGATGGATCAATATCTTTGCGATGGGTCGCGAGATTGCAGAGAGGGAAGAACTTGCTGCTGAAGATGTGGAGAAGGAGATCAAAGCATATCGCAAAGACAGGAACCGCAATCAGTGAGTTCTTTGCGGGTTGTTCTGGATTCCAATGTATATATCTCAGCTTTTCTCTTCGGAGGAGTACCTGCCGGGGTTATCGAGCTTGCCCTTGGGGGTTCAATTCTTGTTTATACATCAATCCCAATTCTGGATGAGATACGCGATGTTCTCAGGAGACCGAAATTCGGACTTTCCTCCAGCCAGGCTTTTACACTGATTGAAGAAATTCACAGTCTTTGCCGGATGGTTTCTTCAGAAGAGCAAGTGCTGGCGGTGAAGGAAGACCCGGATGATAATAAGATTCTTGAATGTGCATTGGCTGCTGGAGTCGAGGTAATTGTTTCCGGAGATTCGCACTTGCTCCGTCTTCAACAGTGGCGTGGTATAAAGATTCTAACTCCTGCTGATTTTTTAAGAAAAGCGGAGCATCTCACGAAGAAACAATAAGAATATATGTTGGAGGAATATGGCTACTTTCAGTGTACTGACAGTCAGTGACAGTTGCAAAGAGGGCTCGCGGACTGACACAAGCGGTCCGACTATAACTGAGAAAATGAAAGAAGCAGGATACACACAGGTCGATTACAGAATAACCGAAGACGGTGTTGAACCGGTATCAATCTGCATTGAAGAAATGTGTCATCAGGATGTTGATCTTCTGTTTACGACCGGCGGAACCGGCTTCAGCTCCAGGGATTTCACTCCCGAGGCAACGGAGATGGTGTGTGACAGGAAAGTTCCAGGAATACCGGAGATGCTCAGGTATCGTTCAAGTGAGAAGGTAAAGGCTGCCTGGCTCAGCAGGGGAACTGCGGGAATCAGGGGAAACACCCTTGTAGTTAATCTTCCCGGCAGTGTGAAGGCGGTTACTGAATGCGTTGAATTCCTGCTGCCGATTCTTCCCCACGCACTTGAAGTGCTGCGGGGGGATGCCGGCCGGTGTGGCGGGTAGTACAGGAACAGCTGTTTCAGTTTGGAGATTCATGGTTCGAAGAGCACAAATCAGTGATGCTGATTCGATTGCCGGGATAATTGCAAGTGCCTGGCAGAACGCGTATACAGGGATAATTGACAGTGATTATCCTGCTTCAATAAGCAGGGACAAGTATTCGGGAATATTCACCGACATAATAAGGGATGAGGCACAGACTGTTTTTGTCTTTGAGAAGAACAAATCAGTACTTGGTTTTACATCAGGGAAAATACAGGATGGGAAATATGATTCAGAAGTTATCGGTCTGTACATTCTGCCGGAAGAGCAGGGAAACGGTATTGGCGGCATCCTGCTGGACGAGATGATGAAGCACTTTAAGAACGAAAACTGTAACAACATGATAATATGGACTTTGCTGGGAGCAGAAAATAATTCTTTTTACAGGAAACATGGTGGTGCGGGAAAAGAATTTAAAGAGATAAAGATTGGAAAAGAAAAGTACCCCGGTATTGGTTTTGTGTTCAACCTGCAATAATGCCCGAAGAGATCACTGAATAAACACTTGAGTTTAATCCCACATTAATCCTGACGATTCTTATGATGTGACCAGGAACTCAGCAACCTGATTAATCACTTTAATAAACATATTCATGGTGCGTGTACATACTGTGCATATGCGTGGTATATCAACGCATCTGCTATTTTTAGGAAGGGGTTCAATTCTCAGATTGTTCTTAGTGTCGCATGTACCTCGAGGCCACATCCTGCACCTGCCACGTCACTGGCAGCTTCAACAACAGTTCCGGAATAATTTTCCGAGTACAGCTTTGTGACCAGGGCTGTTGCTCTCATGGAGAGGGTATCACCTTTCCCTCTGATTGCATATATGGCTTAGAGAACAGGGACAACAGGTTGTCTGCATGGAAAACTTGCATTTCCCCACAGGCTGTGGCATATTGTCATCGGGAGGTATTCTATGATTATTAAGGTCATTTTAGAGCCAAGCGATGAAGGTGGTTTTACCGTTATTGTTCCTGCTCTCCCCGGATGTATAAGTGAAGGCGATTCAAAAGAAGAAGCTCTTAATAATATTCGTGAGGCAATTGAGCTTTATATTGAGCCGATTGAAGATGACTTGATATTTGCTTCCAATGCCGAGCAATTTGAAATTGCAATGTGACTAAAGTTCCCAGTCCTTCCTATCGGGAGGTTATTCGTGCGCTTCGTCGTGATGGTTGGATTGTTGTTCGACAAAAGGGTTCTCATATTCGTTTACAAAAACATATTCTATCGAAAACACTGAAAATAACAGTACCAGCACACAATTCAATTAAGCGATCCACCTTTTCGCATATTCTGAAGCAGGCAGGATTATCTGTTGATCGGTACAAAGAACTGATTTAGCCCGGATCCATCACAGGTACTCGTAGCGAAATGCCGTAGAGTGCTGTGGTTACGAGGCTTGCGAATGCATAATCCGGAGGCATACTTTTACAGTATGTCGAGGACTGATGCATGAGTATAACG
>JAIOSV010000075.1 GCA_021107435.1 Candidatus Sabulitectum sp.
CATCCAGAAATACCGTGTACCGGGGGAGACAACAGTTGGCCAGCCAAGGGGATTGAAAAGCGGACCTCCCGACCAGAAATGATTACTGGTTATAGGACTTCCTTTGGGAAACCTTGTTGTAAATTCGTGATGAAGAACTGTACCGTCATGCTTGACTACCGGGATATCAAACCCGCAAACACCTTCCTCATCCTGATACATCCAGAAACCATACCAAGGCAAACAACGACCAAAAAAACTGGCATCCTGCAAACCAATGGCTGCCAGATTAACCTCTGCGACAGTATCGGCGGCAATATGCGCGAACGCCGTTCCATCTGAGACACTCCAATATGGGACTCCCCAGTAGTAATGCCCTTTCGATTGTGATTCATAATTGGGATAATATCCAGGACTCGTCGATTTCCACGATTCATAGCCCTGCCTGGTCGGGGGTATAGTTGCTGGGTCACCATCCATCGGATGTCCCGCCAGATCCCGAGGCCCTGAAGTGCTTGAGCTGCTATTCGAGCCAATAAGTATCTGAATACTCCCGCAGAATTCTGAGGGAAGATCTCCCTGGAAAGTATAGTGAACAGCGTATGCGGCATCCGGTTCAGACGGGAAAGCCGAGCCTAAATGCTCCTGAACAAAACTGGTATGTTCAGCGTTCCCGACCGGGGTATCCCGCACAAAATTACCATGGTTCCGTGAATCCCATAATATCTCATCATGAATGTAGCCTCTCATCCAGATTACATCTGTCAAAGTAATCCCTGAGAAATTCTTTACCATGGTTGGCTCGGAGTAAATCACCAACATGTTCAGTGTTTCATCACCCATTCCTTCATATGGAATGTATCCGTATCCATATGAACGAAGATTCCTTCCCTTAAAGTCCAGTCCACCTTCAACGCGGGTAATTTCTTCCTGAAGAAATTCAACAGGATCCTGCCCGATATAGACAGAAGCATCCCACTCTTCTGTGACTTGAAGCAAACTCAAACTCGATTCATTTCCTGCAATATCAACTGAACTCTGTGCCCTGTTCAAAGCCAGTCCTTCAGGAACTAGTTCATTCTGAAAGCCAGGATACATCTGGAAGGTCTCCGGAGCAGAAACAACATCAGATCGCTCAAGTAACTGAAAGAACCGAAAATCCTCCCGCAACTCTTCCAGATAAGCAAGCTGTTCCATGTACTCGGGAGTATCCAAACCACCATCCTGTACCCATTTCGCAATGTACTTTATATCAATTGAAGAAGGTTCTCCGGCTTCGGAACTGTAGATTATCACAGCTCCCACACTGGGTAGAAAATTATCTACAAGAATCCCCTGAGTTTCCGGAGTGCTGCCTGCAAGATCATCAACGGGAAGCATCTTGCTTCCCGATTCCCTTGAACCATGGCTGACAGCGGTTACTTCCACAGCGTACCGCCCATCAGGAAAGAAAGCTTCCCTGTTACTCACAGGAGCTCCTGAAATATCCTGATTCGCAAGGAAAGTATCCCATGCTCCCTGGCAGATGCCGTCAGCCCAGTTATTCGTGTACCCCTTGGCTGTATAAACATTATCCCAGCCTGTGGTCCACCCAGAAGGATCTATTGCTTTGCTGTTAGTGACGATGTAGGCATTCATATTGTAGTCCCAGAAAGGATCCACAGCTCCCCCGCCATTGGGTAGTTGGCCATCAGGAAACAACGCCCGATATCCAGGTGAATCACCATGTGGAAGCTCATCGCGCATTTCCATTAGAAATCTCTCTCCGAAATTGCCTTCATCGGGAGCTGCAGACTCATACTCAAGGGTGTGCGGATTCTGCCTGAGAATTTCATAAGAAACAGAGTAAACCCCTGCGGAGTCTCGATCAGGTATTCCCTGAAATGCTGAAAATGGAGAAACTGCTATATCCACAGCTCCACTAATAAAATCTTGAAAAATACTCGCCGAAGGATTACCGGGGGCAAGTAATAGCTGACTGTACGATTCATATCCATCAGGAGTAAACCAGATCCCTCTTCGTCTGAAGGAGGAAATCTTTTCTTCCCATCTCACAGGGTTGAACTGTATCTCATCATAATCAGAAAGGTTATCCGTAAAGAAATCGAAGGGATTGAGCAAACCTTCCGGTACATGAGGTTGAAGATCTTCAACCCACTGAAGATGCATGTGCAGGGGGGCAGATGGACTATACAATGAACATGGAGCTAAAGGTTGGTGGCCAACAACTGCTTTAGGAATTGAATCATACCAAATGTAAGGATCAACAATACTTAAATGAGTAATACCCCAGCCTTCCTGGCTGGTCGAGTCAATTCCGAATACAAGCGTAGATCCAAGTTCACCCAGAAATATTTGTATGGCATACATTGGTGTGTGTGTTGGAACAAGAACCGAATCTCCAGGAATTGCTCCAAAGTCCAATCCCGGATGTGCCCCCTCTCCAATTACACACCAGTCACCGTAACCACTCTGTATACTGTGAGGTGCCTGAGCATTCTGGAAAAAGGGGAAGGAAACCTGCCAGGGAGTACCCCGATCGTTAGACAAAGCTGAAGTCGAAAGCATGAGGAGAAGAATCAGGCAGGTGAATATGCTTCTCATTCCTCACCACCTCCTTCAACCCTCATTATCCGCACTGTGGTGTAGTCAGAGTATATGAAGCGCTCTCCATCTGATTGAATATTAATTCCAAAGCGCAATTCCATTTCAGAGTTGTTACAGCGTGAATGATTCAGAAGACTAGAAGCAGTGCTGAAAGGAGTGGATATCCATATAATAGCCCCCTCAGTGCTTGTATAGATTATCTTTCTTAAATGATTATTCTGGTACCTCGGACGCAGAGATGTCGATCTTAATATGCAAGCACCATTATTAGCAACCGCTGTAGGTGCTCCACGTTTCCAGGTTTCAGCGGGATAATGCATATCAATTAATAATTCCCTGCTAACAGCATCTACGCCAAACAAAAGCCCTTTAGTAGTCATTGAAACAGCCCATGCGTGTCCTGAAACACTGGGTACAGGAGCAACTGTATGACAGTCAGTCCACTCCCAAAAAAGATCACCTGTAAAACCATCAAAACATTTTAAACCAGTACGAGCTGACATTATAAGCACTGTACCGTCTGCACTTACCATAAATGGGCTTATCTGAAGAGTAACATCCAGTTCCTTCTCCCATAAAAGCGTTCCTGCTCTGTCATAAACAGTAAGGATATTCCCCGCTTCAAGAAAAACAATTATTGAACCTCCGGATGCGTGCCCAAATCTTGATCCCCATCCAACATTTGTTTCTCTTGAAAAAGCAAGATTCAGATCCGGATCATAGTATTCCAGGGGATTTTCCGTTGTAGTACTCCAGCGGTAAATTGATCCATCATCATTGACAAAAAACATACTTGGCCAGCCGGTATTCTTAAGAGCTTCAAAAGTACGAACGCCACCGGTTTCTATATTCACAACATCTGCTTCACGAGCATACATTCCTCTGCGACTGTCGATATATCTTCCAAGAACCAATGCGAACCTTCCGTTACGGGAGTAAATAATTCCTAAAGGAGAGCATGTTAACGGAATATCCCTTGGTTCTTCATCCTCCTGTAGAATTACCAGCTTATCTTTCAAGAGCATTATGATGCGCCATTTCTCACCATTCTCTGTGGGCATAAAGAATGCCTGGCAGCCAATGCTGGCTGTTGGGCCATTGCAGTTCTCGCCCCAGCTAATCGGCTCTCCATAATCCAGTGGATTGATCGAGACTTCTTCAACTACCCTGTATCCAGGTGCAGTCCATTCCTCATCTGTCTGGTCGAGGATACCGGGCTGCGTGACTGTTATTCCCATTAGCGCAACAAGCATGAAAAGCATATCAATCCTCCTTAGTTTATTATTACAATTCTGTATGTCTCTATGTCTTTCATATCTGTCTGGAGGAAGTAAAGCCCGGGAGCAAGCTCCCCGGTCTGGAACGAAAAGGTTCCTGAATCCGGAGTGGTAAACTCCTCAACAACTCTACCTGACAAATCAAGCAGTCTTGTTGAAATCCTGGTTTGAGCAGTCACTGAGAATTCCAGTGAACTTTCCGCAGGGTTTGGAGAAATTACCCGGAATGATTGTTCAGGAACCGTTGCTGAACTGGTTTCTTCAATTCCCACATCGTCCCAGGAGAGAGTTATCTCGTTGAGTACTGGTGTTTCAGTTGAATCAGGGCTGCTCATGAGTACTCTGTACTGAAAATATCTGGTAGTATCTGTTAAAATTTCATTCAGTGCTGTTGGTTCGTAAAGCTCTTCTGACCAGCTGCCCATGTTCTCCCAGTCTTCAGAACCTCTGACCTGAATACTGAATGTGGAGTCTGCCGGGATTGCTGAAGTCCAGGATATGTTTGTCCACAGCCGACCAACCTGACCATCGAGAATTGCTGAAGTAAGTTCACCTTCCTCTGCGCGGAATCCCGGAGACCAGAATTTGATTGCATCTCCCACTCCGGCAGCTCCAGCGATTTCAAGCCCCGGAACTGTATCCAGCTCTGTTGCGCAAAGTGCTGTTGCGCCAGGCAGCTCACCCATTATGTACTCAATCCATTCATCTTCTGTTCTGTATTCATACCAGCGGACTTCGCCATCATGGCAACCTGCCGCTACGATGTTAAGCCATCCATCTTCATTTTGTGTAATATCGCAGATGGCTACACCAGCGGCACCCCATAGGCTGTCGGTAACGGTGTGCTTCTCCCAGCCGGTGAGCAGATTCCTGTACCAGTACACGGCGCTGTTATCAAAACTGCAAACGGCAATATCAGGGTAATTGTCACCATCAATATTTCCCAGACGAATACACAGTGGATGGGGAATATCTGAATCTATCACATGTGTCTCAAATTCAGTGTACCAGGTTATACATTCCAGATATGTTATTCTGCTGTTGTTGTACTCAGCAAGTACAATATCAAGGTCACCATCAAGATCAACATCGGAGATGTCGATTGAAGATACTCCTGGATAGTTTCCAGCGATCTGATAAGAACTCCAGTACACTGTGTCCGGCTGAACAGAAGCTTTGATTATGTAAAGATTTCCAGTATCAGATTCGGTGACGAGAACCTGAAGTTGTCCGCTGTTCAACATTGGAATTATCTCTCCGGGCCCGCTGATTTCAGCAATCGGACGGGGAATCCACAAGTACTCTGATGAATCCGATTCAAACCATAAAAGCGAATCGTCGTAGAAAGCTGTTGCTATCACATCCATAAAGCCGTCGTTGTTCACATCAAAGGCTCTGGCGCAATTGGCTCCGTCAAACTCAGCTGTGATTTCAACGAGGGTCCACGAGTCACCGTTACCGTTGTTCCTGTACCACGCGACAAGATCATCAGACCACGAAGTAACCAGAAGATCGGTATCTGTATCGGAATCCATGTTTACGGCAACAACAGAGTACGGGGCACCTGCTGTTGCATCTATGATGTGTTCAGTAAGATTCCCGGCATAATCAAGTTTGAGATTGCCCTCAGACGAAAACCAGTTCATGCTTTCAGAAGAAAAGAAGGAATCACTCCAGAATGATACAGGGATTTCTTCACCGGGTCCTCCCTGCCACGAGGACTGTGTTTCATTGAAAGATCCAAAAGAATTTAAGAAGAGAATTAAAATAAACCCACCAATTACCATCAGAACCCCTCCTGCTCACCTGTATTTTTGCAATAGTGGCAAATAATACCAACTGAGTGGGGGGCAAGTCAATTATGGAGAGATGCCGATTGATTCAATTCCCCGAAGTTCCCACTTGAACAGACTTGACCTGAAAGAATACAGTTTATACAATATCCCCACGGGTTTAAGCATGATGCCATTTTTCTATGATGAGCTGGTACAACTGTTTAACAATTGCAATACACAGTTTGACAAGAAATAGATAAGCCCTGACCAGTTGTCTCTTTTTAACTTATAATTGAACACCTGTTAATATTTTAAGCAGATGCAACAATATTGATTACCTGAAATTGCATTGGACAGGCTCTCAGCAATGCTAAAAGCTGCATTAAAGAAAGGATACATAGTAATGTTGAATATTTCCCTTCGAATTGTATTTCTGCCCATAATAATTCTTGCGTTTCCTGCATCTTTTCAAGCAGACACACCTTCCAACAGCTCTTCTCCTATTCTCGAAATGTCTGCCTGCGATATGCAGGATGCCACCATTCTGACCGATTTGTCCAATGGCACTTCTTCGGGGTTATCTGCGACAAGCGGACTATTTAACCCTCCTGAACTGCCCGGATGGCCTCAGCCAACCACTGGCTCCCCGCTCGCTACCCCCCGCATTGGTGACATCGACAACAATGGAGATCTAGAAGTACTCGTGACTGACAATCAGGGATACGTCTATGCATGGAATCACGACGGAAGCCCTGTCACCGGCTGGCCAATCTATATTCCAATCATGATTACATCTCCTGTTACACTTGGTGATCTGGACAATGACGGTGACCTTGAGATTGTTCTTCCCACGGCGGACATGAACCGTGTGTATGCCTGGCATCACGATGCTACTCCGGTCACCGGATGGCCCGTTGTCGCTGGAACCACAGGAGGAAGCGCCAGCTGCTCAGCCACAATAGCAGATTTGAATAACGACGGTTACAATGATGTCATCGTAGGATCCATATCCAGCCATCTCTACGCATGGGATCGGTTTGGAACAAGCCTGCCGGGCTGGCCACAGCCAACGGAGGGTATTGTCTGGTGCCGCGCTCCCGCAGTTGCTGATCTGGATCACGACGGAGATCTGGAAATCGTGATCGGAGACATGAGCGCCAAGGTCTATGTCTGGCATCACGACGGCAGCATGGCAGCAGGATGGCCCATCTTAACCGGTGCAGGTACCGGAGGAGTGCGACCGGCACCGGTTGTTGCCGACATCGATAATGATAACGACCTGGAAATCTTCGCCTGTTCCTGGACGGATCGCCGTGTTAACGCCTGGCATCACGATGGATCGCCTGTCGCCGGCTGGCCGGTAACTATTCCTGGAAACTACGGCATGGTTTCCACCCCTGCCATCGGTGACCTTGATGACTCACCCGGACTTGAAATCATGATTGCAACATACAATGGATCATATGTTCAGGCACTCCATACAGACGGCACCAGTCTTCCCGGCTGGCCAATTTACATGTCCGGCCAAACCATCAATTCCTCTTTCGCGATGGCAGACATTGATGATGACGGCAAACAGGAGGTTCTCATCGGATCACAGGACAACTGCCTGTACGCCTGGAACCACGATGGTTCACCGGCTAATGGATTTCCGTTATCGACCGGCGGCTCCATCATCTCATCCCCCACCGTAGCAGATGTAGATCTGGATGGCGACATGGAACTGGCCGTCGGTTCTTACGACAACATGGTGCATATCTGGGATCTTGAATACACCTACACCGAAGCTAATATCGAGTGGCCAACCCAGTTCCACGACAATCGCCACACGAATTTATACCTTCCTCCGGGCTCCAGCGGTGTCATGTATAATTATGAGAAAGTAGCGCCTGGCGGAAACAATATCGATTTTTACTTGACTCCCAATCCCTTTAGTGAAGGAACGACTCTTCGCTGCAACCTGATGTCTACTGACCGGACTGCGTTAAATATAGACCAAATCCGTGCGGTGATCTATGATACCGGTGGACGGCTTATTCGGACTCTCTCAAGTAACACACAGTGCAGCAGCACTAATTCTCTCTTCTGGGACGGGCTGAATCATAGGGGTGTACGCGTTCCATCAGGGATCTACTATGTCATGCTGCATGCCTCGGACAGCAGTGGACATGAACTGGGCAGCTGTTTGAGGAAATCCATACGGTTACGCTAGCGCACCTGCAAGACTCATCTTCCGGGGAAAGGATAACAGATGAAAGCTTCCGGTCTGTCCACACTCTACTATCGCTTTATAGCTTTGTCCGTTAAACTGGCGGAAAGAGGTTCCCGTGTTGAACGGATATCCAATATGGTCTCATCTCTTCACGGCGCTGTTTCATCCTCCAGAAACAACCTGTACAACGCTCATCTCAAGCGCATTTTTCCGGATATGGACGACTCCTGGAGAAGCGACATTCTCTCCGGCTACTGGAGGATGCATGAACGAAACCTGTTTGCTCTTTTCTATTTAAGGAACAGGGTTTATGCAGACCTTAAGGGGAATGTTTCATGGGCCGGCAGAGAACATCTTGATAAGGCTGTTGTGAAAGGAAACGGAGTACTGCTTCTGGTTCCGCATTTTGGTGACGAAAGAAGCCTTCACGTGATTCTGGGAATGGAAGGATATCCAGTTGATGTGATAACCAGCAGATACAGCGACCTGCCGGAGTATGTCCGAAAATGCAGACTGGAAACAGGAAAGAAATGGAACAACCTTCATTTCCCGGATGAAAATCCAAGATGGATGTACAGAACCCTGCAAGGTGGAAGAATCCTCCATTACGCACCCACTGCCTATGGTGGCCCGGGTGGCAGCTGGATAACAAACTTCGGAGTACCTGTTCTAGTACCTTCCGCACCATGGAAACTACACAGACGGACCGGTTGTCAGGTCATCTTTGCCTTCTGTGAGCAAACTCCCTGTATGGGTTTCAACCTTCAATTCAAGCCGGTTGATCTACCCGATGACCAAACTGGTTTCGCGGAGGCAATTGGTAAAGCCACAGAACAACTCGCTGTTGAATATCCATCGCAGTACGAATGGAAAACTCTTTTGATCAGACACAGAGAAACAAATACTATTGTCAGAACAGGCAGAATACCATCCGATGAGAGTGAATTGGAGCATCTCGCTGAATATGCTGATGCAGATCCCTCCAGAGTGTTGCCTCTGGAGGGGATTCTTTCTTCTAATTCTTAGAAACTCTTTGCGCAGTCTGTGATTTTCACATCATCCACAAGCATCCAGGTTGGAACAGATACAGCTCTGGGAGCTCTCCTGTCGTATGTATTGGATGTATTTACGCTGATTGTTTCAGAGGAAATTGCATGAACATTGCCAAAAATATCCTCGAACTGATCTGTAATTCTGCTTGAGAATATTGGGCTGACAATCTTTCCCTTTTCCACAAGTACAGCGCTGAAACGGCTGCTGCCGGTGAATATGCCCTTGCTCATGTTGGGCATATTCATATAGTGGATAGCGGGAATGTACAGAACTCTGTCAATATCTTTAACCGCTTCAAGAAAATCCGCGGGTCC
Organism: Candidatus Sabulitectum sp.; assembly: GCA_021107435.1. Lineage (GTDB taxonomy): Bacteria > Fermentibacterota > Fermentibacteria > Fermentibacterales > JCC-6 > Sabulitectum. Next base: position 9,218 of record JAIOSV010000075.1, read on the forward strand.
GTCTCCCGGCTGCATGGCAAGACAACCGGAGTTCGGTGTAGCCTTCTTCCCATACTTCGAGGCGGTATTCCTGTCGTAAAGAAGCCCGGCAAACTTGCCCCTGTCAATCATTGTCTGTGTTTTCGTGAGCATTCCGGAATCACTGAGGGGGTCAGAAAAAACCTGTTCGTTTGTGGGGTCATCCAGCACAGTGACTGATGAATGAAGAACCTTGTCTCCAATATTCTTATCAGCAGTCCAACCCATCTTCATTTCCCAGGTACGCCCGGCACATCCTGTCCATACAGTCAAACCAACAAGTTCAGCAAGCGCCTGTGGCCCGAGGATTACTTTGTAGTTTCCGCTCTCAACCTTAAAACCATCGTTATTCTCATAAACAGGAAGAAGGCTGTTGAACTCGTTAATCGTTATCTCAGCGTTAACATCTCCTGCTTTCCATCCGGTCTGCCAGCTGGCCAGCTCCCACAATTTCTCAGGGTGTTTTAAAACACACATAAACTGCTGGTCTGTAAGCCTGTGCCAGGCTGAATTGTTATTGGCAGTTGTGACAGAAAAGGTTTCCGTGCTACCGCTGGACCAGGAGCCGGAGTAGTTGTAATCCTCGCCCGTGTTTTTGAAAATAGAGCTGAAGACCTGCTCTTTCACCACTGGATTCAGATTATCAAGAGCGACATCGTACTGAGTTTCTGTTCTCACATTCGTTTCGATCGCAGTAAGCACCGGTTCAAAATCCATCTCTGCGGATTTTCCGGCCTTCTCTGATACTTTAAGAATAATGCTGAACAACTCATCGGCTGAACCGATTTCACCAAGATGTGTATGAGTTCCCTTTCTTCTGCCCTGAATTACCTCTATGTCAATCCGTGTCAGCTCTTCACTGGTGTTAAGGCTGACTGAATTGTTGCCAATCCTCATGAGATGACTGTTTTCACGATGGTAATGAATGGAAGCCATGATACCGCGGCTTTGTGCCATATCTCTGGCTTCAGTTATTATATTTTTTGCTTTGTCGTTCATCATAATCTACCTCCTCTCGCCTGAAACAACATTATCGAATTTCAAAACAGGAACACCATGTCCAAGTTCCATCACCTGATTAGGCTCTCCCTTGCCGCAATTCTCAACCTGCTCCACGATCCAGGTGGATTCATCTCCAACAGCGGAGAGGTTGTTGTAGAAATCCACTGTATGTCCCTGGTAGGAGGGATTTCTGAGAACTCTGGTAATTTTCCCGTTTTTAACTTCCCAGGCAATCTCGCATCCAAAGTGGAAGTGCTCACGGTTTGACCCGATAGACCAGCTTGTAGGGTTGTCAACAACTATTCCGTCCTCTGTGGTGCTGATGATATCCTCAAGGGTTCCGTCATCACCGGGAAGAATGTTCACATTTGTCATTCTGTCAATAGGAGCACGATAAAAAGCTGTTGATCTGCTGGCCCCTCCGCTTTCTGTAAAGATTTCTCTGCCAGCCCTCTGATTAGCCTCACTTATCATGGCTCTGGATGTAAGACAATTCACAAGAATACCCTTGTCAATCAGAAGATAATCCCGCTCCGGTGTGCCTTCTGCGTCAAAGCCGAAAGATCCCGGGCTGTTTTTAATTGAGCCGTAGGCACTTGCATTAAGCTTGTCTGAGCCGTACCGGAGTTTTCCAAACGAATCAAGGTTAACAAAACTGCCACCGGCATAGGAAAGCTCATAACCAAGTATCCGATCAAGCTCGAGGGGGTGGCCAATAGTTTCATGAACCTGAAGATGGCCCTGACCGGGAAGAAGAATTACCGATCTCTTGCCGTATTCTAACTCCGGGGCGCCAAGAACCTCTTTAAGCTCGGACTTAACACGGTCGGCATGGCCGCTCCACAAGGCAGGATTTGTAAGCATCTCCCAGCCCCGGGTTCCTTCAGTTTCACAATAGAGTGACTTTGAGCGTCGTTGCATCTGCTTGTCTTTGTCAAGAGCCATAACTGTCATGTGTGCGAAAGTGTTAATAAGCTTCTTCTGTGTGTATGTATCCTCACTGCTCCAGAAATGGATAATCATTCTCTGTATCTGTACACTTATCATTCTGCGAAGAATCCAGTCTTCTGTGAGAGAATCATCCACACCCTTCAAAAAGTCCACCTTGTCCGAAAGGCTTACATCGATGGGATCTATTTTATATGGAGAGGTGTAGCTGCCTGTGTGACCTTCCATCTTCCCCATATCAAGCTTAACTTTAACAAGCATGGAAGCGGATATGGCATTAGCCATCGCTCTGTCAAAACAGGTATCTACATTGGCTGTCTGACTGGTCGCGGCAAAACCCCAGGCACCCCCGTAAAGCACACGAACGCCCAGTCCGCTCTCAACTGTTGTGTCGTTGCCTTCAAGATTACCGTCAAGGAGCACAAGCATTTCAGAGCTGTCATCTTCATACCACCGGGCATCGCTGTACTGCGCGCCGGCGTCCATGACCCTCCCAATGTTCCTGGTAACAGTTTCCTTCAAATCGTTGAATATCGACATGAAACCTTCTTTCAGTTTTTATTATCAGGGTGTTATTCCGCTTTCGACAGCTCTAGTATATCACCCCTGTGCAAATGCCCGGGGGAAAGTACCCTGAAGAACACACCTCTCTTAGGCATAATACACTTGCCAACCTTCCGGTAGATAGTACAATCATCTCCGTGGCACTCCTTCCCCACCTGGGTTACCTCGAGACGAAGTCCATCAGAGCCCTCAACTATTGAGCCGGGAATCAGCAGAGTGATATCTAGTCCTTCAATGGTAATATTCTCCCCGAAATCTCCTGGATTAATGGTCAAACCGCTTCTGGATGCGAAGTCCGCAATACTTTCCTGATCAAGCAGACTTATCTGCCGATGCCAGTTGCCGGAGTGAGCATCATTCTCAAATCCAACAGAGGTTACTCTCACAGAGTCAACAGGAACCTTCTCTGTACCCTTCTCGGGGGAAATATTCAAAGAGAACACTGTCATTTTCTTTCCCATGATTCTTCCTGTCTATTCTTTACTGTCTTTTTTAAAAGGTGAAGCGTTCAATGCCGGAATAAGAAGTGTCCTGTAAACTACCCGCCACAAAAGCGCCATGAAAATTATAAAGGCAAGCCCTCCGAAAATGTTCTCCATACTGAGCCAGTTAAACAGGCCATGTGCTACCATGGAAAGCAGAAGCCCCCCTGCTACAACCAGAACAGGCTTCATGCCTTTTCTGCCCCTGGCATACCCCAGCGCGGCACCGAAGAACGCGGAGAAAAGAGCATGTCCCGGAACGCTGAAAACAGATCTGGCCAGAAGAGTAAACACACCCATCTCCGGGCTGCCGCCATGCCAGCTGGAAAACACGTAAAACGCGTTCTCGCAGGCTGCAAAACCAAGCGCGGCAGAAGCAGCATAGATAATACCATCCATTGGTTCATTAAAGTTTTTGTTTGAGAAAACCGTCCAGAACACTATGAGGAATTTGGCTGTTTCCTCAATAACCGGAGCCCATATTACAGCCGCGTACTTTGCCGGTCCCCACGGGAAAGGCAGTCCCTGAAATGATGTTCCCATGGCAATGGCGACAAGAACTCCCAGTAAGAACGTTCTGAGAACAAGTTTCTTCGGTTCAGGCTCGTACTTATCTGTTTTGTAGAAAAACCACAACCACCCGAGACCGGGGAGTACAGAGACCAGAACAATGATAAGGTACTGCATTTGTACTCCCCTTAAAAGTAATTATCCCATTAACTCCGCTACAAATTTACCGAAGCGGGCAGGATCATCCGGTCTTGAGCCGGAAAGAACCCTCGCCAGTTCCAGAAGCATCTCAACCCTCTTCCTGAATTCATCTCTTAATTCCTCGCTGTCGCTGAGAGATTCAAGTGAGGTTATTACCGGATGGGCAGGATTGAGTTCTAGAATCTTCTTTGACTCCGGAGATTCCTGATTCATGGCCCGCATCATCATCTTCATCATCTCACCGGGATCATCCTGTGCCCCGACAAGTAAACATGGAGTTTCCTTGAGCCGGGGTGAAAACCTTACTCCGGATACCTTTTCACCAAGGATATCCTTAATCGACCGGATCAGATCAGAGTGCTCTTTCTCAGCCTTGTCCCTGACATCTTTGTCTTCCTGGGACATGTCTTTTTCACTGGCCTCGCTGGCAAGATTTGAGAATTTCCTTCCCTTGAATTCCATGAGAGACTCAACTGCAAGAAGGTCAACCGGTCCGTGGAGAAGAAGAACAACACTGTCTCCGGCAGCTTCCAGATGAGGTGAACGCTTCAGTTCCTCAAGAGATGCTCCGCCGAGATAGTGGATAACACCATCCTCAGGCAGCTCTTCCACAATATCCGTTAAAGAAATTAATCCCTCTGATTTCGTGGTGTTGAAAAGAAGCAGAGAGGCCAGGTCTTCCCTGCGTTCATAGTCGGAATAAACTCCCTCTTTAATAAAATCGCCGTACAGAGTGAAGAATTTATCGTACTTCTCACGATCCTGTTCCAGCATATCACTGAAGTGATCAAGAATTTTCCTTGTAAGAACCTTGTTCACCGTTTTAAGAACTCTGTCCTGCTGAAGCATCTCTCTGGAGACGTTCAATGAAACATCCGGACTTTCAACAACTCCGCGGAGAAAATGCAGGTATGCAGGTAGAATATTCTCTGCTCGCTCCATTATCATCACCTTGCGGGCATAGAGGCTGAGGCCTGGTCTTCTGTCGGGAATCATGATATCCATGCCTCTGGAAGCAGGGATAAATACAAGCGAATAGAATTCGGTTATTCCTTCACCGTGATACCAGAATCTGTCCATGGGTTCCGCATGATCGTGAGTAAGGTGTGAATAGAAACTGTTGTACTCGTTTTCATCAACATCGGATGGAGAACGCAGCCAGACAGGAGTTCCGGTGTTAATCTGATTTTTCTTTTCCTCTGTGTTTCCTTCATCATCTGTTTCTTCCTTGATAAGAAACACCGGATTGCTGACAAAATCAGAGTAGTGTTTTACCATAGATTCAATTTTCCACTGGTCAAGGTATTCTCCGGCATCATCCTTCATCTGAAGTGTTATAGATGTACCGGTTGGAATCTCTTTCTCAGCTGGCTCTATTGTAAAATTTTCTGTGTTTTCGCTGCGCCATACCCAGCCGGATTGCTCTCCGGCTTTTCGACTGCTGACAGTTACCGTATCTGCAACCATAAACGCCGAGTAGAAACCCACACCGAACTGGCCGATGAGTTCAGGTCGCACAGCGTTGGCAGCAACTTCTTCCAGAAACTTGATTGTACCGGAGGATGCAACTGTTCCAAGATTATTCTTTAAATCTTCCGCGTTCATACCCACACCGTTATCACTCACGGTAAGTGTTTTCGCCCCTTTATCTGTAGTGATAAGTATTTCCGGCATGTACTCTTCACTGAGTAGATCAGGATCATCCAGAGCCAGGTATCTTAATCTGTCAATAGCATCGGAAGAATTGGACACCAGTTCACGAAGAAATATGTCCTTGTTTGAGTAAAGGCTGTGAATAACAAGATCAAGTACTCGTCTTGTTTCAGCCTTGAATTTCATGGTTTTCTGTTTTGACATCTCACTCCTTAGCGTATTTTACCTTCCAGGAACGGAACCTGGAATACTTTCTCTGAAAAAATGGGACCATGCCCGAAATACCCGTCTTCTCCGAAAAGTTCCCCGTGATCGGATGTAACGGTTATCCAGGTGTTCCGGGGAACAATGTCAAATAGTCTCTCAAAGACCGAGTCGAGGTATTTGACGGTATCAATCTGTCTGGCCTTAAGCATATCCATTTCCTTCTGATCAAAGAACTGCCTGCTGCCCGTAGTGCTTTCTTCTATGCACCCGTCCACCAGATGATCATCAAGATGTTTGAACACACCGTGAACACCACTTATTCTGGGCCAGTTGTTCTCAGCCTCCGTGGGTCTGGCGTAGGGATAGTGAGTTTCTCCCACATTAAGCATGTAGAAGCTGGGTCTGTCTGATGGAAATGTCATAAGGTCAAGCATGGCATTCATATCGTTGTGTTTATCCATAAGTCTGAATGTATCAAACCCGCGATTCACAGGAGTCATACTGTTCAGTACAGGCAGGGAAACCATGGCGTGGGTTCTGTAGCCCATTGTTCTCTGAAGAAAGTCCGGTAGCCACAGTCTGGGAACAAGGCTTTTAAACTCTATGTCCGCAGCACCAAGCCTTTCGTTATACCTCACGAAATCATGTTTGTAGTATTCGCTTGCAAACACTCCTTTCGGACTGGTGTGGGGCATAAGCCCCATAAGCATGTTGTAGTGTGAGGGGGCCGTCCAGGTTGCATAACTGTACCTGTCCTCAGTTTCACCCAGTTTCATAATGGTGGAGGGTGCCGCCTCCATGAAAGTATCGTACCGGCAGCTGTCCAGCACTATCAGAATGAAGTTGTTCATGTTGTCATAAGGTGGCGTTGTTCTGACCTGCTGCTTTGTTGTATTCGCTTTTTTCTTCCCGGTGAAAAAACCCAATTGCACTCCTATCTTCGAGGTAGTAAAACACCTGCAAAGTCGGCCATGACCTCTTCGGACCACAATGCTCCCAATAAAGACATTTGTTCCGCAAGAGTCTTGAAACCCGATTCCGGCATCATTTTCTCAAACCTGTAATTTTTCTGAAAAAGAACTTCAGAACCTCTGTCGCCCATAAGAGTCACATCAACATCCATAACTGCTATCCAGGTAGTGCTGTCCACCTGCGCAGCACCGAATTCTCTGACATAACCCTCAACCGTAAGGACGTTGCTTACGCTGACCGCTGTTCTGAATATTGCCGGGTAATTACCACTGACCTGCAGATCTCTTGACAGCATTTCGCTCAGCATGGCCCCCGGACGAGTTGCCCATCTGTTGTTTAAACTCTCTGACAGGGTTCCGTCATTGTTTGTGATAACCATCCCTGACAGTTGATAGCTTCCCGAAGCGTCGAAGTCCTTTATCCTGAGAGCATTTATGTATATCAAATTACCTGGTTGAACAGGTGCGTTCCATTTCAGTTGCCACTGAAAAGCCGGAGCCGAATCTCCACCGCCCAGAGGAACATTGACGGTAATACAACCCGTAAACATCAGTAGAACCGCAAGGGACAATGCTATTCTTTTTTTCATCTCCACAAATCCTCTCCACTGGAACCGGAGAAAAAACCATCCAGCATTCTGTTAAGTGTAGGCAGCATAACGCCGATCTCATGAAGAATCAATTCCGTATCATCAAAAGAGTTCTCCATATCATCCGCAATATAGGCAATAGTGCCGCTAAGCTCTATAAGTTCATCCATGAAAGATTGAATATCCACCATCAGAGGTGCAATATCCCCCTTTACCTCTCTTACAGCAGAGGTTAGCTCCAGACCAAGATTGTTATAGGTGACCAGTACCATGTCAATATTGTCCATTGTGTTTGCTATTCTGCACCCGAGAGAATCACATTGTACATCCTCAAGCATGGTGTTCATTCGTGTCAGCATAAGTATAGCCTGATCATTCAACTCCTTGGCGTTAATGCTCTCCATAATTTCAAATACGCGATTGAGACCGGTTGTAACAGATTGAACAGTACCGGAACGTACCGGAATAACAGGAAGATCAGACTCAAAAGTAAGTTGATTCCTCGTCCAGAGTCTGCTGCATGAATCGGGCAGACTCTCCAGATTAACATTCCTGAGACCAGTGATGCCGGTGATATACAAAGAGGCCACAATAGTGCTGTCTACCATGAACTTGTCGTCCTCTATCTGAAGTGTAACCTTTACAAGCCTGCCGTCAGGAGCAATTCCGATGGAAGTAACTGAGCCCACTGGAACACCGTTGTAGTTCACAGAGCTGCCCACGTTCAATCCACCTACACTCCAACCGTAATAACAGGCATAGCTGGTACTCTCGTTCTTTGAGAACCCGCCCGCAAGCCAGAATATCGCCCCGATAAAAAGAGTCATTATTGCCACAAAAAATATCCCCAATAGCGGTTTATTTGCTCGCAATGCCATGGCTACTCCTCAATCCTTCTTCCAAAAAAGTCCCTGACTCGCGGGTCTCTGGAATTTTCAGCCAGATCACGAGCAGATCCTGAAGCAATAATTCCGCGCTCCTCCGGATCAAGCATAACTACTCTGTCCGAGATGGCAAAAATACTGGCCAGCTCATGCGTAACAATAATCAATGTAGTACCCAGTGACCTGTTCACCGCTAAAATTGTTTCATCCAGCTCGGCGGATGTTACGGGATCCAGGCCGGCAGAGGGTTCGTCAAAAAACAAAACCTCGGGATCAAGAACCATTGCCCTGGCAAGAGCAGCTCGCTTCTGCATTCCACCCGAAATTTCCAGCGGATTCTCATAGGCTGCATTATCCATTCCCACCGTTTCAAGCTTGCTTAAGGCAACATCCATCATCTCGCCCCTTGTCAGGCATGTAAATTCCTTTAATGGCAGCATGACATTCTCAACAACGGTGTAGTTCCCCAGAAGAGCACCGGATTGGAAAAGTGCGCCCCAGCGCTTTCTTGCGGCGCTGAGAGCCTCCGGACTGCTCCAGATATCAGTTCCGTCAAAGACAATTCTGCCGTTGTAGGGTTTCTGTAAACCCAGGAGATAACGCATTATTGTGGATTTGCCGCAGCCGCTCCTCCCGACAATGACCAGTACTTCCCCCCTAAACACATCCATATCCACATCCCTCAGCACTACACTTCCGTCATACCCTCCCGTAAGGGATTCAACCTGTATGATCTTCTGTTTCATAAGGTCAATCCAGGTCTCAGGTGAACAAACAGGAGAGAGAGCAGTGCATCAACAAGAATTACCAGAAATATACTGACCACAACCGCTGAAGTTGTTGCCCTTCCCACGGAAGCCGGTCCGCCGCGCACCCGCATTCCCATGAAAGAACCTGTAACAGAAATGATAGCGGAGTAGAAAAGGCTCTTAATAACTCCCCAGTAAAGGTCGAAAGGAACAAGGGCTTTGCGGGCTTCTGCAATGTAGACTTCCGCAGGCATTCCCAGAAACATTCCCCCGGCGGCAAGGCCTCCTGCCATACCCGCAAAATTAGCGACTGTGACCAGAAGAGGCATGACTACAAAAAGCGCGATCATCTTTGGGGTAACAATGTATCCGTAGAGATTGAAGCCCATGACCTCAAGCGCATCCACTTCCTGTCTGACCTTCATGGTTCCTATTTCCGCGGCGAAAGCGGAACCTGATCTTCCGGCAACCAGAACGGCAGTCATCATTGGACCAATTTCCCAGCAGATGCTGTAAGCCAGAAGCGCGGGCATAAAAAGCTCCGCGCCGAACTGACTCATCTGATAGCCGGCCTGGTAGCCAAGAACAACTCCCATAAGCCAGTTTAAAGTCACAACAATGGGTACAGCCATTACCCCTGATTGTTCCATGTAGTAAGCAGTAATGGAACCCCTTACTTTTCCGGTAAATAAGGCCTTGAAAGCTTTGGCTGTGAAAGAAACAAGCCCTGAAACTGTATCCCATGTTACGAGAACTTTACCGCCTATATCCTCAAAATTATAGAGAAGAGCGTTCTTTGTCACAGGCAAAGGAGATCTTTCATCGGAAACTTCAAACCTGTCAAAGATTGCCTTTATATCCGGGTTCATGCCAAGAAACTCGAAAGACGTTCCCCTTGCTCTTTTCGCCTCCGTAATAGACCACATTCTCGCAGCGATGCAGGTATCAACGCTCTGACAATTACTGAAATCCATGACAAGGTGCCTGGAAGAAATGCCTTCAAGCATGGAAGTAACTTCCTTCAGGTCATCAACGGAGAATCTGCCGGAAATCCTGACTTTGTTTTCATTGTGAATAATTTTACCGCGCAAAAAAATTACCCGCCTTTCAAAGTCATCAACTACCGACTTGCCAATGGCCACTAATATACATAATGTAGTTATGCGGGGTCATTTGTTAATAACGTTATTTTCAGGGGGTGCAGTATGGGAACACTGGTGTTCATTATCTTGCGTTTCGGTTTCGGAATTAACAACTATGGTGATGGTCAAACACTTGCAATGCTTGTTTCTCTGGACACTATTGCGCTTGTTCTTTACCTCAAGTTCAGAAAGACAAAGTAGCAGACGGGTCCACCAATTCCTCAAATGTCTGCCTGAACGACAGTAAAACCTCAGTAAAACCGCTGGACAGACGGCTTCTGGGCCATTCCAGATTTAAAGGTTCGTTTCTCACTATCCTGCCGGGCCTGTGGCCCATTACAACGATTCTGTCCGCGAGATACACCGCTTCCTCGATATTGTGGGTTACAAAAATCACAGTAGTGGATAATCTGCCGCAAAGACTTCTGAGCATCTCCTGCAGATTGATGCCGGTTCGTGTATCCAGAGAAGCAAAGGGTTCATCCAGAAGAAGAAGTTCAGGCTCAGTAACCAGCCCCCTCGCAAGGGCTGTCCGTTGTTGCATACCCCCGGAAAGTTCGTGAGGAAAGCTCTTGCGAAATTCATGTAATCCTACAAGATTAAGCAGTTCTCCTGCTCTTGACCTGCACTCACTTCCTGTTATACCGGTTGCTTTAAGTGGAAACATCACATTGGATTCCACATTCATCCATGGGAACAAAGCCCCCTGCTGAAAAACATAACCGAGTCTTCCTGGAAGCAGGAATATTTCTCCGCTGTCAGGTTTTTCCAGTCCGGAGAGAATTCGAAGGAGAGTGGTCTTTCCGCATCCGGTAGGTCCCAGCAGGCAGAGAAATTCACCCGTCTCCACTCTCAGATCAATTGGACCAAGAACCCCGAAGCTCTTCCCCGATTGGTCTTTATAAAACTTTTCAAGACGAGTCAGTGACAGAGACATATCATCGCTCCCTTACCCTGAGAAGAAGCCACTTTTCTCCTGCCAGTTCCAATCCACGGGAAAAAACAAGTCCAATCAAAGCGATAATAAAAATGCAGGCAAGCATAACATCAAGTCTTGAGAGCTGATAAGAATATCTGAGCAGGTAACCAATCCCCGAATTGGTTCCGGGAAGCATTTCAGCAGCGATTATCACCATCCAGCATCTGCCCACTGCCATTCTGTAACCGGCGAAAATATCCGGGAGAGAGGCCGGGAAAAGAACATGTCTGAAAATAAACAGCCTGCCGGCACCCAGTACGCGGGCAGCTTCAATGTAAACTTTTCTTACTCCTCTCACTCCGTGCATGGTTTCAAGGATAACCGGGAAAATTCCACCCCATGCCAGAATAAATACCATACCGATCTGAAGTTCATTCAAAATGTTCTTTGTGTACTTCAACTCAGTTAGCCCAAAAACCTCAGTGAATGAGGTGTCTTTGAAGATTATTATGGAGAGTGGCAGCAGCGCGATTGGAGACAAAGGCCTTGCCAGTTCCGTAATCACCGAGGTAAAGCGCCTGAAACGCTCGCTTGCACCCATGATAAATCCCATGGGAGTTCCCAGCAGGATGGCAATAAACAACCCCAGCACAACTCTGATAAGGCTGACACCGGTGTTCCAGAAAAGAGAGCCGCAGCTTAATAAATCTCTTGCCGGGTGGGAAAGAACGCCAAAGACTCTTTCAGGGCCGGGAAGCATAGTGCTGCCGGAAAAGATGTGCCATAGAACCAGTATCAGAACTGGCAGAATAAATCCCGGCAGAAGTTTTCTTATCTTCCGCCGGAGATTTTCCGTAACTCTTTCAGATGGACTCATGCCATCCATACAGCATCGTCTCCTACCTGTATTCCTCAGGCAGCAGATCAAAGTTTGTGATCATCTCGATCTCAGTTGCACCGTCAGCGCCCATAAGAAGAAGACCGCTGAAAACATTCAAACCGCGCATGTGATCAAGAATTATGTTCATGTTTCTGATCCAGTCCGCCGTCACATGCATATCGTAAAGACTGGTAGACATGGATACAAGCTCAACTTCAAGCGGAGTGCCTATCCATTCGGAAGCTGCCGCGGCTGCTTCTTCAGGATTCTCGTTTATGAATTCGGTTGCATATACAAAAAGTTCAAGAGCTGCTGCTACTTCATTGGGCTTCGCGACAATAACTTCTTCAGTCGCGGCTATAGCGCAACAGGGGTGGTTCTCGAAATCTCCGGGAGGAAGCATTGAAAGCTCAGCGATACACTTGCCTATGCCACTATGCTCAGCCATTGCGCAAGCCGGGTTGTTGGAAACATAGGCATCAACAAGGCCCTCCTGCAAAGCGGGGTTGAGATTCGGCTGACCCTGGGCATTGTAAAGAACGACCATGGCACCTCCAATATCTCCTCCGGACATGGCGAATGGTATTCCCGATTCACGAAGCGCGCTCTGGAAAATAATAAGCGCGACAGCTTTTGGGCTTTTGTACCCGACCACAACCGGTTCTTCTGAAGTATTTACCCAGTTGACGAAGCTGTCCCAGTCATAAACAGCATCATTGCCTGCTTCTACCACGAGCATATCACCACGCTGATGAAGAGGGCTGAGAATGGTAATGGGATTCCCCTGATCTATGCTTGACGCAAAAGGAACAACACCTCCAAAGCCCATTTCAAACAAACCTGCCTGCATGTTGTTGGGAACATTGATTGCACCCTGCGACTGAATGAATTCAATTTCGGCAATCTGCCGGTTGTCTTTTACAAGAGCATAGAAATTCTCCCCAAGGGGAATAAGATAGACAGGATAAGCAGCATGCATCATCTCGTTTCTAAGAGCTGCTACAAACACAGCAGAATGATGATCCTGCTTTACAAAACCGATTTTCAGTGGAATAGCGTCAAAATCAATAGCAATTTCCTCAATGGGAATGTTTGTTGTGGTAACTTCTTCAACCGATGTAACATCATCAACCCGAGTGTCAACCACAGGCTGGGATGCTTCTTCCCCGCATGAAGCCGCTAACAAGACGACAATCAGCAGCAGAAACGCAACAAGTGCTTTTCTCATGGTCCCTCCGCATTCTGACAACATAGAACTCTATTTCGAACAGACCTAGAACATCTGTCCGACTGTGCTGAATCACAAAAGAACGTGGAATCTAGAACCAACCACGCTCAAGGAAAACTATGCCGTTTCTTGAACCTCGTCAACTCTACTTTGACCCATAAAAAAAGAGATCTCAACATATGCATTTCTGAATTTCACGTTTACTCGACTTCACATATTTTGAGTACACGAAATAATGTGACTGTCATCAGAAAAACCTTCTCCCTTATCTTGCTTTGTATCTTTGCATTAGCTCGCTCTCGCTACACGTTTTGCGAACTACACCCGCGGTACCTGTTAACTCCAGGCGGTACTCACACTCTTACTGCTCCTCATGTTACAAGATTCTTCTCAGATAACCCCCTCTTTTCATCTGGCTGTGCTATATTCGCCGCATGAACACACGGAACGCAAAACTGCGAAATATCAAACTCTGGATTTTTGACGCAGACGATACCCTCTGGGAAAGCGGTCTGTACTTCAGACGTGCCGAAGAAGATTTCACTTCTCTTATGCACGGTCTGGGGTTCAATCCGGATGAATTACGTACTGAAATTCACCACAGAGATATTGAAAGACTCTCAGTGACCGGATACGGAGCACGACCGTATATGGCAACACTAAGATCTATTCTTGAAGAAAGAGTCGATCAGATTACTCCATATATGGTTGATAGTCTTGATTATATATCCAATTGCCTGCTTCATCATCCCCTTGTTCTGCTACCGGGTGTTTTTGACTCTCTGAACAGACTGTTTACTGCGGGAAAACGCATGATCGTCTACACCATGGGTGAACAGGATCATCAGAGAGACAAGTTCAACCGCTCGGGAATCGCTGACTTTTTTGAACACTGTACCGTGGTTCCCGTAAAAACTGAAAATACTATGAAGAAATTGCTTGCATCAGCCGGAGTGACTCCTGATGAAGCATGCATGATTGGAAACAGTCCGAGGTCCGACATAAACCCTGCCATTGGATGCGGTGTTAACGCGCTCTATATACAGCGTCCGTTCACATGGCAGGCTGAACAGATTGAATTCGCCGAACCCGGACTTGTTACAACCGTAGCCGGTATAGCCGATATACTGCCACTGGCAGAAGTAGGTTAGATCTGCTGCTGCGCCCTTGTAAAGGGTGCGTTGACAATTCTGGAGGAACTTATGACCCTGATTAGCGCGCTTAGCAATAATATCATTGAGGTCAATCTTGATGTTAAAAACAAAAAACAGCTTATTCATGAAATTGCAGAACTTGCCTGCAAAAACCCCGTCCTGAAAGATGTCTCTCCGGAGATAGTTGAAAAGGCGCTTAATGAGAGAGAAAATCTTGCATCAACCGGCCTTGGAAGCGGCGTCGCTGTTCCTCATTGTCGTCTTCCCGGCATAACCACTTTTGTGGTTGGCATTGCAACAACAAAAAAAACCATTGAGTTTAATGCGATAGACAATGAAAAGGTCAACATATTCCCTTTTGTTATCGGCCCTGATGAAAACCCCAAAGAGCATCTGAAAGTTCTCTCGGGAATGGCGCAACTCCTCAGAAATCCTGACACAAGAGCAGCTGTCAGAGCGACAAAAACAGCAGACGAACTCTACATCCTGCTTAAAAGCCTTCTCGAAGATGTTTCCACAGATGGTGCTCAACCTCTCAGAACTGGAATGAAAATGCTGCATGTTTTCATAAGGAACGAAGAGCTTTTCAACGACATTCTTCAGGTTTTTACTTCAGGTGAACCTGCGGGCGCTATGGCTCTTGAAGCCCACGAGTCTACCGAGTACATATCTGGAATGCCTATTTTCGCAAGCTTCTGGAACAGCGACCTGCACACATTCAACCGAATAATCATCGCTGTTGTAAAAGATTCTCTGCTTAATCAAACGCTTCGCAGCATTGAATATGTCTGCGGAGATCTTCAACGGCAAACTGAAGTTATGGTTACTGTGACCGACCTGCACCACGCACTTGGCTCACTGGATTTTTAGGGATCTACCATGACATCAATACCACTTCTCGCATTAGTTGGCACTGCTGTTACACTGGGTCTCTTCGCCGGACGGTTTGTGAAGAAAATCGGCCTTCCGTCCATTATAGGATACATGCTTCTGGGCACAGTAATGGGCGTTTCCATGCTGAGAATTTTTCATCATGGCTATTTGCAGCAACTTGCTTTTATTACAGATATCGCCCTGGGATTTGTGGCTTTCAGCATTGGAAATGAACTGAAGCTCACTACCCTGAAGTCACTTGGGAAATCCATCGGGCTCATTATCATACTTGAGTCATTTTCAGCTCTGATACTTGTAGCGGTACTTGTCTATCTTGTAACCGGTGATCTGGTTACTGCATTGATTTTTGGATCGCTGGCACCGGCCACTGCTCCGGCAGGTACTGTTGCAGTTATCAGAGAGTATAAAGCAAAGGGTAAGCTCTCCTCCTCTTTATACGCAGTGGCAGGCTTCGACGACGGTGTTGCAATTCTGTTGTTCGGGTTCACCGCAGCTATTGCAAAACAGATTCTTCTGTCGAATGCCGGAATTGCGCAGGGCAGTCTGGCCGCTGGAATAATTAAACCGACAGTTGAGATAGTAATCAGCCTTATACTTGGTGGGGCTCTTGGTTTGCTTTATTCCTACCTTATTCGCAAGATTGATTCCAGGAACAATATACCAGCATTAACATTTGGTTTCATTCTTGCGGGAGCAGGACTGGCTTCAATGTTCCACCTTTCTCTGATCCTTGTGAACATGGGAATCGGCTTCGTACTGGCAAACACATCAAAGCAGAGTACGATTATGAATGTTAATGAACAACTCAGATCACTTATGCCCCTGCTGTTTATTCTTTTCTTTTTCCTTGCCGGAGCACATCTTAACCTCGCGACCCTGCCCGCACTGGGTCTGATTGGAATAGCCTATATAATTGGAAGAAGTACAGGAAAGATCGGAGGAGCATGGCTGGGCGCATACCTTGGCGGGGCAAGTAAAACCATAAGAAACAACCTCGGTCTGGGGCTTCTCTCCCAGGCTGGTGTTGCAATTGGTCTCTCCCTGCTTGTGGCTCAGGAATTTTCAAGTATAGATTCACCCCAGGCTCATGCTATTGCAGCATCCGTAGTTACTACAATTACTGCTACCTGCATCTTCTTTGAAATAGTGGGACCCATCACTGCGAGAATAGCTCTGAGAAATGCAGGAGAGATTCCGGAAAAAAGCTGAAATCAACAGGGGGAAGACAGAAAGCCTTCCCCCATCACCGACTGCTATTGAATTACTTAATCAGAACCAGCTTCAGGTCACATACAGAGTTTCCACTGGAAACTCTGACCATGTAAATCCCTGACGCAAAATTGCTGCAATTCCAGCTGTAGTCTCCAGGCATTGCAGTATCGCTGTGAACTATTCTTCCAGTCATATCATGAACAGTAAGAACTGACTCACCGGGAGCCGTAATAGAAAACACTGCCATGGATCTCACCGGATTAGAGCCTGAATTCACTACAGAAAACGATACATCCTGTGCAGATTCTGCAATTCCGGAAGGATCAGGTGTAGATGCACGGAGATCCCACTGGAGATCATCTCCCCTGGCTCCGTAAACAAGCCACAGGTCCCCTGAAGAGCTGCATGCTATCTTCCCGTCATCCACCGCGCTGGACGAAGCTGCGGTATACACACCACTCCAGGCTGAACCATTCCACTCGTTATACCGTATGCAGTTCATCCCGGCAGTCCATGAGACGATTACATTTCCGGCAGATGTAACAACCACCGATGGAAGAACTCCATAATCGGTTTCAGAAACGATTTCGGGAGAACTCCATACACCACCTGTAGAACTGGAATACATAATTTTGCCGTTCTGGCGTTGCCAGACAGCGGCATATCCACTGGAAGTTCCCGCAATACATGGATATCTGCTCTCATCCGTAACTGAGGATATTACAGTTTCAGAGCCAAAAGCTCCACTGTCTGGAGCATCTCTGAATCCGATCACCCATCCATCACCTGTTTTGCGATGATATACAAGACCATATCCGGAGCCGTTCCAGGCAACATCCGGATAGCGTTCCGGAGTCTCAGATCCTGCTATTGTTTCCTCAATTGTCCATTCTGAACCAGTCCACATTCTTCCAACTATATCAGGGTCTCCACCGTCCCATTTCTGCCACACAAGCCAGGTGTGTCCGTTTCCGCCGGACATTGCAGGTTCAATATCGAAGGGATCACCGGTAGTAAGAGTCTGGGCGGCATTCCATGAAGAACCGTTCCACAAAGAAACATAGATATCATAGCCCTCGTGGTTATCACGCATGGACTGCCAGGCTGTCCACACATTCCCGGTACCATCACCACCCACTGTTGGATGCCAGTCCCAGTACTCGTGCTGACATACAATGACAGGAACTGACCAGGAATCACCATCGGTACATGTGGCCAGAATATTTGCTCTCACAGGATCAGATGACCCCGATACAGCAAAGATCATTCCTGAGGAAGGATCAGCGTACATATCCACCCTGCTCTGGGAATGGAAACCGTCAGTAAGAGGATAATCAAGCCAGCCGTCAGCGGAAGGATACCCGGAATACCCTGATGAAAGACCAGAGCCGGTAGATGCAATTCGTGGTTTCAGCGTAGGATCTCCAAGTAGAACAGCACCATCCTCATTGCTCATATTGCTGCCAAGCCAGACTTTGTAAGCATCACCAAGGTTTGATCCCGCTACAAGTTGCGCATAGTACTCAGTAAAATAGTTAGTGTAATCAACCTTCGCCTGGGCAAGGGCGGCAAGTCCGTAGGAATCTGTCCAGATGTAGCAGTTCGCGAGGTTGTCCACTTCAGTCCATCTTCCATTGCTGCAACAGTTGAGTACGTAGAAAAAAGCATGGGGATCGAGGGGGGGAACTTCAAAATTATCCAGCGTTCCACCACCAGCAGAAGAAGCTCCTGTGTGAAAACTGCTTCCCCACGGACTTGAATGAGAGATCAGGTGCACCCACTCGTAACCGTACATAAGCTCTGCTTTGAAGTCATCCGCGTTGGTTCCAGCAGGACTTGTTTTTCTGGCAACATCATCGTAAAGATCGTCAAGAGCATAGGCAAGACCAGTAAAGGCTTCCTCATAGGCGAGGGCTCTGTCCGGAAGTGATAACGTTCCGTTCCTGTATGCGTGATTTTTAGAAAAATAAGAGTTCAGCAATTCTACAGAGGATCCGAATGTAAGATATGTCGGCGTCAGCCTTCCAAGCCATATCTCCGGTGCCCCGCTGCTGTACGAATTGAAAAGCCCGTCACCGTCCGGATCACTCCAGGTGCCGTTCATATCCATAAGGTACATGTCTATGGGATACTCGCCGTAACCGTTCTCCATCCATCCCGTCGGGATATCTCCTATGGCGATAGCTCCGGCAAGACTGCCCGCCGCATATTCAGCCTGCAGGTCGCTCCTGATATCAGTGGCTGTTCCGCCATCTATCTGCCAGACAAGAACGGTGTATCCCTCCGCCTCCAGATCACTCTGGAAAGTAGTAAGAGATGCGGAGATACCGCTGGACACGGCCTCGTCCACAAGGAGTACGACTTTATCTCCATCTGCAAACGGTTCTGCCGGTGCTGAAATAACAGTCATGGAATAAGAACCCCTGCCGGTCTCCACAGATAATCTTGTGGAGGAAGGCTGCCTGTCACGGCTGTCCATGTAGTGAATGGGAATTCCTTCAGGCACCGCAAAAACAGCACAGGCACAGAGAATAAGGCATATTGCTGCAGTTCTCATGTTTTTTCACTTCCTTCAAGGGAGCCAATAACCTTTTCCACTGCGTCGAGAACCTCGCCGGATTGAACAACTTCACTCATTTTGTTGTGGTCAGGATACAGAGGCCTGTCTTCGCCAAGATGATCGACATATTTTCTTATCACTTTACGGGCAATCTGAACTCCGGCTCCACATTTATGATTCCTGAAATCCAGAGCCTGGGCAGCAGCAATCATTTCGATTCCCAGAACTCCACAGGCATTCTCCAGAATTTGACAGTTCTTCAGAGATGTGTTCATGCCCATGCTGACAAAATCTTCCTGATCCGCAGCTGCGGGAATTGAAGCAACTGCCGCTGGAGCACAAAGAATCCTCTGCTCTGCGATAAGCATACCTGCTGTGTACTGACTCAGCATATGACCGCTGTAAAGACCGGGCTTTTCTGCAAGAAATGGAGGGAGCCCCACGGAAAGAGCAGGGTTCAACAGCCTGTTAAGTCTTCGCTCGCTGAGTACCGAAACCATGGTTATTGCTGTTCCTGCCATCTCCATTGGAAGAGACACGGGAGTTCCCTGAAAGTTGGCACCGGTCAACACAATATCCTCTTCAGGAAAGAACAGCGGGTTATCCCCTACACCGTTCAGCTCTGTCTCCACCTGACTTCGAGCATAAGCGACAGCATCATGCGCCGCGCCGATAACCTGAGGAGTTGAGCGCATTGAATAAGCGTCCTGTACCTTCTGCGGTGTCTTTCCTGTGCTGAGATCGCTGCCGGAAATACACTTCCTGATTGATCTTGCGCTTCGAAGTGAACCTGCAAATCCTCTGACTGTATGAACCTTGTCTTCGTAGGGAGTAAGATTCGCAAACAGTGCTTCAAGACTCATGGCTGCTGCAATTTCAGCCTGCTTAAGCCATCTGTTCATATCATAAAGATTCAGTGCTGAAATTGCTGTCAGCAGATTTGATCCGTTGATAAGCGCAAGACCATCACGAGCCTGCAATTCAAGCGGCTCCAAACCTCCGAGAGCAAGGGCTCTTCTTCCGGGATACCTCTCTCCCTGAAAAAATGCCTCTCCCTCGCCCATAACAACCAGTGCAATCATGCTCATAGGTGCCAGATCTCCACTGGCACCAACGGAGCCCTTCTCGCAGACAACCGGGGTTACTCCTGCATTGAGCATGGCAACCAGCATTCTGGTCATTTCAACACGAACAGCGCTGTGGCCGTTGCAGTGCACATTAGCACGACCAAGCATGGCTCCACGCACATGCTCTATGGGTGCTGGCTTTCCGATACCTGCTGAGTGGTTGTAAATAAGATATTTCTGAAATGCGAGTATTTCGTCATCTTTAAGTTTAGTCTCTGAGAATTCGCCAATGCCGGTATTGATACCGTACATGGTCTCACCGGCAGCCAGCTTGCCTTCAACCATTTTCCGGCAGCGAACTATTCTCTCGACTGCCGCTGAATCCAGTTCCACTTTCTCGCCATTTCTGGCAACTGCCACAACCTTCTCAATGGTGAGGCTTTTTCCTGTTAAAACAATAGCCATAGGCTCCTCCAGTATTAAAGAATTTGTTACAACGGGGTGCTCTGATAATACTAAAGAAGCAGATTCAGAAAAACCTCAGTTCAGGAATTTGCACTCTTTCCGAGGTACAGGTTTTCAAAAGAGGAAGGATGTTGTAATTCCCACCCACAAGCCACTAAAGTCTATAATATTGAATTTAGCGGTGATATCCGCTGTGTTCGAGCCGATACTGAAATCCCTTCCAAAAGAAAGATACATTCCCGGATAGGTTCCACTCCAGACAGATTCCAATCCTTCAACAATAACTTTCTTTGCTTCAATTGAGTAAAGAGCTCCACCAGCACCGTACCGGAGGTATCGGGTATTTCTTGACAAACCAAGAGTGAGCGGAACCATGGAATAGTCATATCCGTGGGAAGAATCCGGATCAATACCCAGTTCGGTAAAAAGAAGCTGGAAATCCAGATCAACCTCTGAAAACAGATACCTTGCCTTTAACCCGAAAACAACACTTGTCTGCCATGGGTCATCTTCATCCTGCACAGGAATAAGTGCTCCAATTGCAGGTCCTGCATCAAAAGACGAAAGCAGGATCAGGGAAACAATTGTTAACAGCATAATACACCTCTTTCATATAGCCCGGATCCATCACAAGTTTCTTGCTGCAATACCGTATCTCGCTGCACAGCCTACTACCCTGTCAAGCAACAGCTGTCGCAACCTGTTATGGATCCGGGTTAGTGGATCTGTTCAGGTAAAAGAAGAACTTTTCCCGGACTACTCCCACCTGAAAAACTTCGCAGAGACAAAGAGACCGGCAAGAATGTATCCCAAAAGTACAGCGATATGCACAGGATAATCCAGGAAAGGCCCCCCCAGCCACACTTCCTGCATCAATTTGATTGCATGTGTAAGCGGGAATATCAGAGATATATCTTTCAGGAAGTCAGGCAGCATGAACCATGGCAGGGCAGCACCGGAAAGAAAGATCATGGGAAAGTACAGGATGTTTGCAATTACCGTACCACTTCTGGCGGTTGGTGCCAGACTGGCGGGAATAAAGCCCATAGCTGCAACACCTGCTGAGGAAAGAAGGAACACAAAAATAAACTCAAAGATATTTCCCCAGAATTTCAGATCATAAAAGAGGATCCCGGCAAGCAGAAGAAGGATCACACCGGCAACGGTCACTGCAAAAATGGCTGAAAGATGCCCTGCAAGTATTGAAAAGGGAGCAACTGGAGCTGCGCGAAACCTCTTCAGTATTCCCTTCTCCCGGTATGCTGCCATGCTTGTGGTAAAAGACATGATGAAGCTGGTGACCATGACCAGTCCCATAAAGGCGGGAACTGAAAAGTCCACATACCCGAATTCCTCATCGGGGAAGGGATCATTCCCCCACATACTGGCGAACAAAAGCATCATCAAAAGCGGAAATATCAGAGTAAAGAAAAAAGCTGAAGGTTCCCTCAGATAAAGAATGAACTCCGACTTTGATACAGCTATGAAAGGGCTTTTCATCAGTCTCTCACCTCCCTGCCTGTGATGTTCAGGAAAACATCCTCAAGGGTGGGAGCTTCAATTCTAAAGGAATCAAGCCCCTGGCCCATAGCGTCCAGCTTCTTAACAATCTCCACGATTACAGAACGAACACTTACTTCAAGAGCACATGTGTCATCATCATTGATAACGGATTCAACACCCTCAAGAAGAGAAAGGGATTCACCGTTAAATCCTTCACCGACATTGAAATAAACCCGGGTGTATCCACCGTGTGCTGAAATAAGATCAGAAGGAGAATCAAGTGCAGCAAGTTTCCCGTTATCGATTATCGCCACCCTGTCGCAGAGCTTTTCAGCTTCATCCATGTAGTGAGTGGAAAGCACAACGGTTCTTCCCTGATCCCTGAGATTCCTGACAAGCTTCCAGATAGATATTCTTGCCTGAGGATCAAGCCCGGATGTAAACTCGTCCAGAAAGACAATTTCAGGATCTCCAATCAGAGCCATAGCCACAAAAAGCCTCTTCTTCTGCCCGCCGGACAGCCCGGAAAAGAAAGAGTCCTTCTTCTCCCACAGATTGAGTTGCTCAAGTAGCATTTTCCAGTCGAGAGCTTTTTCGTAAAAAGATGAAAACAGCTCCATTGCCTCGCGGAGTCGGAGCCTGTCGGGTATTTCGGATTCCTGCTGCTGCAAACCGATTCGCCTCTTCAGAGCAATCGAATCTGAAACCGGATCAAGACCCAGAACATCTATTGATCCTGAATAGGCCCTGTGCATAGCTGCAATACAGTCAATAGTAGTTGTTTTGCCCGCCCCGTTGGGTCCAACTATCCCGAATATCTCACCACGCTTAACTGAAAAAGAGATTCCATCTACTGCCTTCACATCTTTGTAGTGTTTAACAAGATTCTGTACGGTAACCACATTGTCGTCCAAAACTACTCCCGTCAGTCTGTCACAATGGAGTAACAGAATAATGAATCAGATCTTAAAAAGTACAGCACATCATCCTGTACAGCAAACGTCCTCCGTCTCCTGAGGATTCCTGCCAGTCCCGGTTGTTCAATCGGATTTATACCCTCAAAGCTGTCCCAGTTTATCTCTGCCAGGAATACTGTGTTGCCATCATCAAAGCTGTAGAAATACCTTCCATCTTCCAGCATGGCATACACTGCTACCTCACCCCCGGGATTGCTTATTTCTGTACCGTCAGCATACCTGAGAAACTGGCTGCCACCGCGAGTGACAAGCCCCGCATCAGGCAATACCCACTTATTAATCACAGGTGATTCATCATCAGAAACCTCAAGAAGAACTTCAGATGAGTTCATGTCATAAATCATACTGGGCGGATAGCTGGCACCACTGACAATATCTGAGAAAGGACATGGACAGTACCCATCACTAAGCACTCCACCGTGATTACTTCTCTCTCCTGTTGCGATTTCTATCATATCCGCAGGCGGATACTCCTTCACACCCGCAGCCAGCTTAATGAAGCTCTCAGGATCCGGTGAGCAGGAAAGAACAGGATTACCATAAAGGAATCGGGAATCCATTGTGAAGTCGAATTGCGGACCGGAACCAACATCAAATGAAAGGGCAACTGGCTCCGCGTTTGAGCCGTCACTGTCGCAAATCAGAACCATCTCAGGAGCGTGTGCACCTTCTCCAGCAGTAACCGTGACAGCATAACAAACCCTCTCTTCATCCCATGAGCCTGAAAGCCAGGATACCCGAATAACATCCACCCAGCCATCAGCAGAATAATCCCAAAAGGATATCCATTCCTCTTTTTCTCCCGGAGAATCACAGGATACTGTCCAGAAATTCGAGTCATTATCCACAAACAAGACTCTTCCATCAGGAAGGGTGACAAGAGACTTGACATAATCGTTAATATCGGAAGCCAGAAACACCGGTTGAGATGCCAGAAGAGTAGAAAGTACAAAAGTTACCACAAGAATCCTTCCTCTGTATTACTTACACAGCGAGTGATTATAACAGCAGGAATTCCCGGAACAAAATACAGCTGACACAGAGAGTCTCGCTGATTTCTGCTCCGCGCAGGCACCGAACCATCACAAAAACCTGGCACCCCGTAGTAAATGCTTTTGGAACTGAATCAATCAAGGTTGTTACCTTTTGAGCGGATCAAGAGTATTCAATCAGAAGAGAGCTTTTAGGTTTCCCCAGGAACAAGATTCAAAGTATAGAGGTAAACCGTGAGACTCCTGGGTAACCCAGGGTTCCCAGACGATGAAGTCATCAGAAAAATAGGAGTGAGAAATACCTGATCTGGGAGAATCATCGCATACAACTGAAGGCCAACCTCCTGTTGACGACTCCATGCTTAAAATTATCCAGAACTCGTGAGGGTACAACCACGGAGAATCAAATGGGCAGGAAACAGCTGAAAACTGCTGTGCAATGCAATAATTATCTTCAACTAAATTCATAGGTCCCATGAGATCGCCCTGCCATAACTCACAGCTATAAGTGCTTATATCCCAGGGAAAATCCTCATGATGGTAAAACCACATCTCCACCGACTGTAGATAATAATTACACTGAGGCTCCAACAAGAAATCTTCCAAGTCAAACCACACCCCTCTATACGTGCCTGACCAAGAAAACCAGACCGGGCTACCATCGTCATAGGCCAGCATTTCAGGAGGGGGCGGAATACCGGTGCTTTCCTGTACCTCAGCTCTTATCAAATAGTCTCCATCAGAACCGTTGGCAACACAGGCTATGACAACCAGAGACAGAATAAATCTTCTCATCTTACATCTCCATGCGCTTAACATGAATATGATACTACTATCCTACATTAATGTCAATAGAAGTAATTACTTAAAGCGGTGCACTCCCATATATTGAATATAAGTTACGCTCAGGATTAACGGCTGGCACCCCGTAGTGGATGCTTTTGGAACTATTTTTACCTATCCCCAATACAGGTAGAAGATAACTCAATGATAAATACTGCTGTACCGTATACAGAGGAGATCTCATGAAATATAGAATTACCATGTTGATTGCTCTTTTAACATTCTGCGGGTGCCTTTTCGGTCCTGATTCAAAAACAGTACACTATACAGGACAGATAGTGTTGGATTTTGAAGTATCTGAGATAATTGATCATGAATGTATCGATCGAGAGATTGATATCTCGCCCTATATACCTTCACCAGACTACCTCTATCTTATTGAAAGTGCAGATGACATTGATTCTGTATTTTATGCGGTTCACTACTCGTTTGAATGGACTCCGCACCTTGAAGAATTTTTCCCAGAAGAAGGAATGTTACTAGTTTTCTTCATAAATGCCGCATATGAGGATAGCTATAACGAACACAGCATAAGTCTGAGTGGTGACACTATCTCTGTCGATATTTCAATAGAGGAATATGAGAATGATGAAGATGTTATTCCTGGATTCAATCCTATGGTAATCCCCATTGGGGTAATACCGGCCAAGCCGTCAACGTTCTCCCACCAGGTGATGTCGTCGTCGTCGGCAGCTCCGAGGATATCCATGTAGCCGTCTCCGTTGACATCAGTGGAATACACTGACGTAGCGTAATTGAAATCACCGTCAACGGTATGTTCAAGACCAATTTGCAGAACGAGATCGAATGGATTACCGCAAAAAACATCAGTGTCCAGGAGAAACTCACTACCCAGGGTTATAACCGGACCCACTACTCCTGGTCCCCCGGACCAGTCAGTCTGTACTGCCGAATCGGCGAATGATATCGTGATGAAACCAGAGATCAGCAAAGGCAGGATTCTAACAGACACAAGAACACCTCCAACGCTGATAGTATTGGGAGCATTCATCCAGAAGTCAATACAATCAATCGAGTAGAGGTCTGGCTCCCCGTAGTGGATGCTTTTGGAACTGATATGGTTAGACCAGTCAAGGGGAAATAGATCTTTGCTTTGTTTTTCTTTGTTTTTTCCCTTCTCTCAAGGGACCAGCAGTTGATGTCAGTCAATCGACGGTCTGATCATACTGATATCCGCGGGTTGGTTACCGCATTTCATTAATTCGTCTGGGATTACCTCAATCTTCTTACGTGCATACAGATACTTCTGCGCACAAAGTTCCATCGAGGGTTTCCCGTACCTGATGATTACACCTGCCGCTGATCCGTTCATTATACGCTCTGCCCTATTGCCCAGATAAAGCCTGCAAGCTCTCTTGCAACAGCCACGCATACCTTGTTCTTCGGCTTACCACCCATCAGTAACTTGATGTACTTGCGGTGAAGCCTTTCCTGGGCCTTCCAGCCGATATCTTGGATTTCCTTTGGCAATTTCTCATTCCTGAATGCTATTGCTCTAGACTTGCGAGGTTGGAATCTGTAATGCCACGCTGCTTTAACAAGTAGCCTTCTTACAGTGACATTACCGCAACGGGTTATTGAGCGGTAATCAAGGGTTAGTGCCCGTTGCAAGTGCACCCTAATGTGTCATAATGACTATCAACTGGTACCTGCTATTAATACAGATAGTGATCTACAGATTGGGCAAACCAATTCATTCAGAAGCTTATTCTAAGAGAATTATTCTGCCTGTTTCGTTAAACTTCCCAGCGCGCAGGGTACAGAAATAAACGCCCTCAGAAAGTCCCGAGAAGTCTGTGGTGTGTGTACCTGCAGCCATTTCTCCATTTTCCTGTGCAATAATCCTTCCTGTCATATCGAAAACGGTGATGCTAATCGATAAGGACCTAGTACTCCATCAGTGATATTATGCCGGGTGTTGCAAATGTCTTGCTGCTAATTT
Organism: Candidatus Sabulitectum sp.; assembly: GCA_021107435.1. Taxonomy (GTDB): domain Bacteria; phylum Fermentibacterota; class Fermentibacteria; order Fermentibacterales; family JCC-6; genus Sabulitectum. The sequence continues at coordinate 35,796 of JAIOSV010000075.1, forward strand.
CACAATTAGCTCAGTTGATCAAATGATTCACCACAGTTCTTTAAATCAATTCAGTAAATCATTTTTCTAAATCAGAAATAACAGATTGTAGGGTATTGACTTGCGTCTCTTTTTTTTGTATAGTAAACTATGGATGTCCATAGTTTGCAGAAAGGAGATAATAATGGGTTACCCGACTAAAATTCAGTTGATCTCTCGGAAAAAAGGAAACCAGTGGTATGTGAATTTCCCCA
>JAIOSV010000018.1 GCA_021107435.1 Candidatus Sabulitectum sp.
AAGGTGGTATTGTCTCAGCAGTGCTTGCAAACATCTATCTGCACTATGCTCTTGATCTCTGGTTTGAGAAAGTTGTCAAACCACACTGTCGCGGTGAAGCGATGATTATGCGTTTTGCTGACGACTTCGTGTGCGCGTTTCGGTACCATGATGACATGAAGCGATTCTACAGTGTTCTCGGCAAGCGGCTGGGGAAATTCAATCTTGAACTCTCAAGCGAAAAGACCAGTGTAATCCGGTTTAGTCGTTTTGAGACGGAGAAGAGCAAGGCATTTACCTTTCTTGGATTTGAATATCGCTGGGGCCTGAGTCGAACTGGCAAACCGCTTGTTAAGATGGAGACATCGAAGACGAAGCTTCAGATCGCACTCGCCAATATCCGTAAATGGATAAGAGCTGATCGAAACAAGCTGGGAACGGCAGCAGTCATGCAGAAACTGCGACAGAAGTTACTGGGACACTGGAATTACTACGGTGTCTCTGGCAACAGCCGAATGTTGAAGGTATACTACTTCCAAGTGTGTAGAATCGTGTTCAAATGGTTGAACCGGCGAAGTCAGCGTAAGAGCTGCAACTGGCACGGGTTTAATGAGATGCTGAAGCATTTTCAGATACCCGAGCCCCGAATCGTTGGGTACTGGAGTTAAACTTTTGCTTTTGTACGAAGCGAATAATACCGAAGAGCCTTGTGCGATAGTATCGCTCGCAGGGATCTGAGAGGGGGCTGTCGGGTAACTGGCATTCCTACCTCGATTGGCTTAAGAAAAGGGAAATTATGCTTATTTTATTTGTGGTGATTACTGCATTACTATCAGTTACTGATGTTGAAATTACTGAACCGGAACATTGTGCGGCTTATAATCTTGATGAATTACCTGCCTTCAGGGCAATTGTCGAAAACGATAATGTGATTCCGGACTCAGTGCATTATGCCTTGAATGGTGAATTGGCTATTCAAGTTCCTAGACTCAGTACAGACTGGCCTACATACATGCAAAGCTATCTTCATCACGGGTTTTCTGAATCGCCAGCCCCAACAGATGCAACTATCCTTTGGACAGCACCTGTAACTGGAGATTCGCATGAATTCCCGACTCCAGTTGTTGTTGATGGAATTGTTTATTACCCTTCCAATTCGGGCACTGACAGTCTTTATGCACTGGATGCAACAACAGGTGAATTGATCTGGAAGCGAAGGGTTGGCTACACAGATGATGCTGTGACCTATTATGATGGTAGAGTCTATTCAGCAAGTGATTCCATATTTTGCTTCGATTCGCAGACTGGGGCTGTCTGCTGGGTAAGCGGAGCTGCAGACTGGTGTGGAAGTACTCCTGTAGTCACAGGTGAAAGGGTGTTTTGTGGTACAGGTCCTTCCGGTAGTGGACAAGGTGATTCTTCCTCAGTTGTTTGCTTAGATATCTTAGATGGGTCCTTAATCTGGTCCCGGACACTATACGATGCATCGTTGATCAGTTGTATGACTGTGTGGAATGACCTGGTAATCGTCCCTACAAACCTTAGGACGGGCTCTAGCCCTATCAGTTCGCCTTTGTATGCCTTAGACAGGGAAACAGGCGAAACAATCTGGATGAATTCTGATTCTCCAGTGGGATACTGGGATTCTTCACCAGTTATTGTGGATGGAATCATTTACATTGTCGATGAAGCTGTAGCAGCGAGAGCTATTGATGCCATGAGCGGAGAGACTGTGTGGGTTTCCTCATATGGTTCCGGGGCAGAAGCAACACCTGCATATCATGATGGAAGACTCTATTACGGACAGGCAGAGTACTTCTGCCTTAACGCCTTAACAGGTAATGGGATCTGGACCGTTCCAGGCAATCAACATGGATCGTCAGCAATTGCTGATGGTATGGTATTCTATGGGCAAATCAACTATCCAGATAATGGAGGTCTAAGGGCGCTGGATTGTGAAACGGGCGAAGAAGTCTGGTCGTATTATCCCCCAAATACTTACTGGATTGCAGGTAGTCCATCTGTCGTTGATGGCATTGTTTACATGCCTATGCATGACTGGAACCTGTATGCATTCGGTACTGGTCTGAAATATACTTATACAAGCGATCAGCTGAACTCTGTTGTTGGTTGGAATGAGCTCATCACCACTTCTTACTATGCTGGAGAAGTTGTAGCTAGTGAGACAATTAGCTACTATATCAACTCAACAGGAATTGAATTTGCACCATCATTAGATCTTGAACTTACTGGACACCCCAATCCTTTCTTTGCATCAACTTCAATATCATTCACTCTGGCTGATGTTGGATTCACCTCTATTGGGATTTATGACTTGTCCGGTAGAATTGTTTCAGAGCTGATGGAGGAAACTCTTTCTGCTGGAAATCACACAATTGAGTGGAACGGATGTTATCAGAATGGGGAACTCGTTTCTGGAGGACTGTACTTCTGCCGGATTGAACATAGTGGAGTTGTTGAGACTACCGGGTTGTGTGTATTGAAATAGAGCCATAACGACTAAAAGCAGCAGAACTACATCGGCTATCTGGGAGTCAATTTTTCGCAGTCTGCTGATTTAGGATGTTATGCAATAGAGAATTAAAGGAGACACATGCAGAAGTATTTAGTAAAAATCTTGGAATGTCCTAAGTGCCACGGCAAACTGGACTGGAATATCACTGAACAATCACACGACCGAATAGAAGTAGCCGAAGCGTGCTGTCAAGA
>JAIOSV010000043.1 GCA_021107435.1 Candidatus Sabulitectum sp.
ATCGCTTTCATCCACCCAAAGGCAAGCGGTCGTGTACTTACAGAACTCTGCCAACACTAGTGTTTTCACACTAATCCCTGAAAGGGAAAAGGTATAAGAATGAGCTCAGTGGATAAAGCCAGCAAACTCAGAGAACTTCGGGAAGAAGCTCTTCTGGGTGGAGGTGAAAAGCGAATAGAGAAGCAACATGCCAGAGGAAAACTCACCGCCCGCAAAAGGGTTGAGTTACTTCTGGACGAAGGAAGCTTTGAAGAGTTTGACATGCTCAAAACCCATCGCTGCGTGAATTTTGGTCTGGAGAAGCAGAAGTTTCTCGGAGATGGCGTTGTGACAGGATACGGCACCATCGACGGCAGGCTTGTTTATGTTTTCAGTCAGGACTTCACCGTTTTCGGAGGTTCCCTTTCCGAGACCTTCGCGGAGAAAATTCTTAAGGTCATGGAAATGGCCGCAATGAATGGAGCTCCTCTCATCGGTTTAAATGATTCAGGCGGAGCCCGAATCCAGGAGGGAATTGAGAGTCTTGCCGGGTACGGTGACATTTTCCTTAAGAATGTGCTCTACTCCGGCGTAATTCCGCAGATATCAGCTGTTCTTGGACCCTGTGCCGGCGGTGCTGTATACAGCCCGGCAATAACTGACTTCACAATAATGGTTGAAGACACCAGTTACATGTTTGTTACTGGTCCCGAAGTGGTTAAAGCCGTTACCGGCGAGGATGTGAGCAAGGAAGAACTTGGCGGCGCCAGAATTCACGGGGGCAGAAGCGGTGTAGCCCATCTTGTATGCAAGACGGAACAGGAAGCCCTTCAACTTATCAGAAAACTGATCAGCTATATTCCTCAAAACAACATGGAAGACCCTATCTCCATGCCGCCCACTGACCCGGTGGACAGAGTCGAGAACTGGCTTGACGATTTTATACCAGACAACCCCAATAAACCCTACGACATGAGGAAGATTATCACTGGTATCCTTGATCTCGGTGAATTCCTGGAAGTACAGAGAATGTATGCTCAAAACATCATCATTGGATTCGGACGAATGAATGGCAAATCGGTGGGACTGATTGCCAATCAGCCTTCGTATCTTGCCGGCGTTCTCGATAACAATGCTTCTGTAAAAGCCGCAAGATTCGTTCGCTTCTGCGACGCTTTCAACATTCCTCTTGTAACACTGGTTGATGTGCCGGGGTTCATGCCTGGAACCAAGCAGGAATACGGTGGAATTATCAGGAACGGAGCAAAACTCCTCTACGCCTATGCTGAGGCTACCGTACCCAAGATAACCGTAATAACCAGAAAAGCCTATGGAGGCGCTTACGATGTCATGTCATCCAAACATCTTGGAGCCGATGTGAACTTCGCATGGCCAACTGCCGAGATTGCGGTGATGGGACCTGACGGTGCTGTAAATATCATATTCCGCAAGGAACTCGCGGAAGCCAAAGACCCTGTTGCAAAGAAAACTGAACTTGTGAAGGAATACCGTGACAACTTCGCAAACCCTTACAATGCAGCAAACAGAGGCTATATTGATGATGTAATTCTTCCTTCAAATACAAGATTCAGGATAATCAAAAGCCTGGAGATGCTTCAGACCAAAAGGCAGGCCGTTCCCGCTAAAAAACACGGAAATATCCCTCTGTAATGGTAGCGGCAACACTACTTCAGGCTGTTATGTCGGCAGTTGACCAGCATCTGATCGACATCGGGATAAGATTGTCCCTGATAGGAATGGGAACTGTGTTTTCAGGCCTTGTGATTCTTTCTCTTTCCCTGCCTCTTATAAAAAAACTGGCAGAAGGGAAGGAGTTTAAGAATACCACTTCAGATTCTCTTCCCGACTCAGGGGAGCTTACAAGGGATGAGGTTGTGGCCGTAGCAACCGCTATTCACGCTCACTTTTTGAAGATTAACCAGATGGAAGACATGAAACTTACATGGGAGATGTACGAAAGACCCTACTCCCCATGGAGACTGGCGGGCAGATCGAAAATTCTAATGGATCGAACCGCGTACAGACAAAGGAACAGGAGCAGGTAATGCCCGAGTACAGGATAACTGTAAATGACAAGACTTACTCGGTTAACATTGGCCGAATAGAGGATGACTCAGTTGAAGTAACACTGGAAAACCGTTCCTTCACTGTGGGAGTTGAGATTTCCGGGAACAAGTCTCAGAAGACCCCCCGGATCGACAGAGGCAGAGCCGTGCCCGACGCCTCTTCCACTTCAGACAAAACAACACCACCCGGTGGAATAGCAGGCAAGGGAGACATCAATGCTCCTCTGCCGGGAGCTATACTAAAAATTCTGGTGGCCGTTGGTGATCAGGTAACTGAAGGCCAGACAGTGGCCGTAATGGAAGCAATGAAGATGGAGAACGAAATAGAGGCTCCTGTGAACGGAAAAGTCTCTAAAATTGCTGTGAAGGAGGGCGACACCATCCTGGAGAATGCCCTCATCATGAGTATAGGTTAGGGGGAGGCTGAATGACATTGGCCACTCGTCTTCTCACAGTTCTTACAGCTAACACCGGAGAGCTTGATCTCAGCGATATCAGCTTTGCCCGCTATCTTGGCGATTCAGGTTTCGGTCAGCTCGAATTCGGCAATCTGATCATGATTATCATGGGAATTGTAATGATCTATCTTGCTATCAAGAAAGATTATGAACCGCTGCTTCTCATACCAATCGGGTTCGGAATCATCGCCGGCAACATGCCGTATAACCCCGATCTTATTCCTATCGGATACCTGGATGTACTCGGCGGACAGCAGTCGGTTTTCAAAATGTTCTATTTCGGTGTTTCCAGCGGTCTTTTCCCTCCCCTGATCTTTCTGGGAATAGGAGCAATGACCGATTTCAGCGCCCTTCTTTCAAATCCCAAGCTTCTGCTGCTTGGCGCAGCGGCACAAATAGGCATCTTCATCACTCTGCTGGGCTCTCTTTTCCTGGGATTCAACATGCAGGAAGCCGCTGCTATTGGAATCATAGGTGGAGCAGACGGTCCTACCGCAATATTTGTGGCCAGTCAGATGGCCCCGCATCTGCTGGGCGCTATTGCCATTGCCGCCTACTCGTACATGGGTCTGGTTCCTGTAATTCAGCCTCCGATCATGCGTCTTCTCACTACTGATGAAGAACGCAGGCGCAGAATGAAACCTACCAGACATGTTTCCCAGACTGAAAAAATTCTGTTCCCGATAATTGCTTTCTTTATCACCGCGTTCATAGCTCCCGGAGCCATCACCCTTCTGGGAATGCTTTTCTTCGGCAACCTTCTTAAGGAAAGCGGAGTGACAAGGCGACTCGCGGACAGTGCCCAGGGATCCCTGAACAATATCGTTGTTATCCTTCTCGGGTTCAGCGTAGGCACCAGTACACAGGCAAAGTATTTCCTTACCACGGACTCTATCAAGATATTCGTTCTTGGTGCTCTCAGCTTCGCAATCGCCACCGCCGGAGGATTGCTTTTCGCTAAATTCATGAATTTATTCCTGAAGGGCGATAACAAGCTTAACCCGCTTGTGGGTGCAGCTGGCGTAAGCGCTGTTCCCGACTCCGCCCGCGTGGTGGAAGTTGAAGGTCGCAAATACGACAAGAGCAATCACCTGTTGATGCATGCCATGGCTCCCAATGTAGCCGGTGTTATCGGCAGTGCAATTGCCGCTGGTGTACTTCTCAGCATGGTACCTCACTAGTGTCCGGGCAATTCGATTACCTCGTTACAGGGGGAGCCGGCTTCATCGGCTCCCACCTGTGCGAAAGACTGATTGCAGAGGGCAAGTCCGTGTTTGTTCTGGATGATCTTTCGACAGGACAGATTGAGAACATCGAAGGACTCCTTTCCCTGAAAAGCTTTCACTTCATTGAGGGCTCTGTTCTCTCTCTCGAAACCGTTGAAGAATGCATAAACATGTGTGATGAAGTAATTCACCTTGCTGCTGCTGTAGGTGTTGAAAATGTAATAAACAAACCGGTTGAAACCATTGAAACCAATGTCGGCGGAACCGAGAATATTCTCAGGGCGGCAAGACTCAACAACACTAAAGTACTTATCGCGTCTACCAGTGAGGTTTACGGGAAGAGCTGGAAGGTTCCATTCAAGGAAGACGGTGACATTGTCCTGGGACCAACCTCAAGAAACAGATGGAGCTACGCCTGTTCAAAAGCCATGGACGAGTTCCTGGCTCTTGCGTACAACCACTCTTACGGTCTTCCCGTTGTGATCTGTCGATTCTTTAATACAGTGGGCCCCAGACAATCCGGCAGGTATGGAATGGTTCTTCCCCGATTCATTAACCAGGCACTGACCGGACAACCAATTACCGTTTTCGGTAACGGCACCCAAACCCGATGTTTCAGTCTGGTTTCAGAGGTAATCAACTGCATTCTGTCTCTCATGAATACACCTGATGCTATAGGTAAGGTTATCAACATCGGCTCAACCGAAGAAATCACCATACTTGAACTTGCTCGCAGGGTTAGAGAGATATCAGGCTCCTGTTCAGAAATTGTCATTGTTCCCTACGACGAAGCTTATCCCGCAGGCTTTGAGGATATGCAGCGCAGAGTTCCTGATGTTTCAAGACTGGTGGAGCTGATTGACATCTGCCCCGAAGCCGATATAGACACCATTATCAGAAAAATCATCGAATACGGGATTCCCGAAGGGGCACAGTGATCCACTCCATAAGCAGCAGGGCCAACAGCCGGATAAAGCTGGCTGCAGCTCTGGGAAAAGCCTCCTCCTGCCGAAAGAGAAACAGATTTCTTATGGAAGGTCCGCGATTTGTCAGCGATCACCTGACCCGCGGCGGATTGATTGATTTCATTGCAGTGAGCGAAAACGCTTCGGACGAGTCTGTGGTTGTCGCAAAAATGGCTGACAACTGCGGACACACTGTTATTCAAGTATCCGGAGAACTTTTTGCAGACATCTCCAACACAGGTAACTCCCAGGGAATCACAGCCATTTGCCCGATTCCTGACCACTCTATAACTGAAGTGTTTACCGGAGGAACCGTTCTGGTTCTTGACAGAGTGTCAGATCCGGGCAACGCCGGCACAGCAATACGCTCTGCCGCCGCATTCGACTGTTCAGGTGTTGTATTTCTGAAAGGAAGTGCTTTTCCGTGGAGCCCGAAAGTAACCAGATCAGCAGCAGGTCTGAATTCCACAATTCCCGTCTGCGAAATGAACAGTCTGACAGACATCATAGAAAAATATCCTGATTATTGTGTTCTTGGCGCTCAAAGTAACGGAACGCCAATGGATAAGATATTTGATACTCTCACCACACCAGTCTGCATCGTGATCGGCTCAGAGGCCCGTGGATTATCAAAACCCTCTCAAGCAGCTATCAACAATTCAGTTTCCATTCCAATGGCAAAGGGCGTAGAATCGCTCAATGCCGGAGTCAGCGCCTCAATCCTGCTCTCTCTTTTGTTCAGAAAGAGCTCCTGATTCCTTCTGCAATTCTGCTGCAGGTACACTTTCAAGAAGCCTGTAGAAATCCGCTCCTTTCAGAAACGGTTTCGAGTTACCATATTATGCTGCAACATAAAAGGAATGCGGGATCGCACAACAGCAGGAGATGAGGTTATGACTATGACCAAACCGACTCTACTCACATATACCACAATTCTACTAATAGCAGGGGCATCCTTTGCTCAATGGAATTTCGAAACAGTAGACAGCTCCGTGAACGTAGGGTGGTATTCCTCTATTGCCATTGACCCGGCTGATTGTCCACATATTGCCTATCTGAATGCCTACAACAGCACATTAAAGTACGCCCGCTGGTCGGGGAACGAATGGTTCATTGAAACTGTTGATACAGGGGTCTGCCCTGACGAGCTGGACAAAAGCATTTCTATCGCTCTGGATTCACTGGGAAACCCCCATATAGCCTACTCTACAGAGCACGGTAATCCAGGGGATACGATAAGATATGCCTGTTGGGACGGCTCAGCATGGCAAAAGACTGATATTGTTGATTCGGGTTATGGGCTCATATGGCCCTCACTTGCACTTGATTCTCAGGATCGACCTCATGTTTCATGGTGTAATGAAACAGAAGGATGCCTGAAATACGCCAGATGGGACGATTCAAACTGGCAGATAACTACTGTTGAAGAGGCCTTCGGCGCGGGCTATTGCAATTCGCTTGACCTCGACAGTTCCGACTATCCCCACATATCATACATCGGTGCAGCTGAATACCTCAAGTATGCCCGCTGGAACGGCACCAACTGGGAAACTGTCACACTGGATACTGTAGGATATTACGGTTTTGAGGGTATTGATACTTCTATTGCTCTTGATGCATCGGATCATCCTCATATTGCCTACACACACTGGATATCCGATGATTTGAAATACGCATACTTCAATGGCACTGACTGGCAGATAACAACCGTTGACAACAGCTCAATTACCGGGAAAGAACCCTCTATAGCAGTGGATTCAGAGGAACATCCTCATATCTCATACCGAAGTACTGTGCTCAAGTATGCTCACTGGACAGGTTCCTCCTGGGATATTCTTGTTCTCGACGAAGGCGGTAACGCAGGAATACAGAATTCCATTGCACTCGGAAATCTTGATAATCCCCACATTTCCTATGCTCTGGGAAGCAGTGCCATTCTGAAACACGCCTGGTACGGCTCAAGTCAGGAAGCGGAAACAGTCTCTCTGCCTTTGCAAAATCATCTTGCCATGACATGTCCATCACCGGTTCAGAACTTTGTGACTATCACCTGTATCTTTCCTGGTACCAGTTCAGCTGACCTGGCGATATACGATATTTTCGGACGCTGCGCGGCAAATCTGATCAACGGAAAACGACCAGCCGGTTTTCATGAGATTGTCTGGGATTGTGCTGACATGCCCAACGGTGTTTACGTGTGTTTCCTCAAGGCAGGTGGAGAGGTGCTCACCCGAATGCTCGTAATCAGCAGATAAACAGAACCTATATGGAACTTATTTCCGCTCTTCTGTAAACCGATCCACTCAGCTCTTCCCGGGCAAAATCCTGCTCTCTTTCCTGTTCAGAAAGAACTCTTGATCCCCGCAAAGGTTTGCGCTTTCAGAACCTGGGCGGTTACAAACAGTAGATTCGGAACTATTGCCGTGAGATAACCGGTAGCTGAATCAGGAGAAAACCCCACAAGTGCAGTGTCTTTGTCATCTTCCCAGTTCATCGTGTATATCCTGCTGTCAGGCGGACCCACCGGGCCGTCCCAGGAAAGTTCATACAGAAGATTGGAAGATCCGTCGTACAGAAATGGCTCATTAAACTCAAACATTATCCACTTTCCACCGGCAACCTCTGTCAGCTCCAGTTGCGGATCTGAAAAAACTACAATCGACATTGAACTCCAGTTGTCGTCAAACCTCGCTGTAAGTTCGTCAAGGTCGGTATATCCCAGAAGCAGAGAAAACTCATAGTAAGACCCGGTTTTTTGAGAATTCTCTGACGGCATAAAACCCAGCGCTGATATTTCAACCGGCATACCACCCATATCTTCCGCTGCTACCATCACCTGATGGCGTCTTGCGTCACCGTTTCAATGACAGAATGGATTCAGCGATTCGAATTCCGGTGTTCCAATTTCTATTTCGGCGCTCACAGCAAAACTGCTGAGCAGCAGCAACCCTGTAATAACCCTGTTCATTGCTTCCTCTCGTTTGTGAATTTCTTAACTAATAACATACAGTTCCCGAATGCCTGTGTCACGGAAAGAGCCTTGAACAATTACCCACAAATCCCGTAAACTTCACAGCTTCAACCGTAATTACCGTGCCATCAACAGACCTTGTAAAACTCAGCTTTTTCGATGTTACCGGCAGGATTAAATCTTCTGGAGGTCGTTGCCTTCAGAATGGTGATTACGGAACAGGATACATCGTGGAGAAATTGACTTTCTCCCCGCTAAAGCAGAAATGCACCATGGAGTCTGAGCCAGCGTCTGGACGATTTCACATCGTTTGAAACCTTTTCAACAGAGTCCCAGAATAGTCTTGAGTGGTTTCTGTGTCTGAGATGAACCAGCTCATGAACCACCACATACTCAACAACATCAGGCGGGGCATGTACCAGCTTCCTGTTTATCATAATCACTCCCCGGGGACTGCAGCTTCCCCAGCGGGTTCCGGCATTGCCCAGCCTGATTCTGGAAGGTACAAGCCCCAAACGGGAATACTTCTTCACTTTCTCATTCACAAAGCCCAGCAGATGACCATCCAGCCAATTACTCACAGACCGGGTCAAACTCTCTCCGTGAGATAAAAAACCGTACAGAACACCATTATGCAGTACAAATTCTTCAACTTCCGTGAGACGGAGAATTACCCTTTCCCCAAAAACAGAGATTTCTGAACCATCGGTGCATTCATCGGGGACAGATGGAGAAGAAATTAAGGCAAAATCCGCAAGCTTATCTGCAATCCAATTCTCACGGTTGCTGACAAACTCATCTATAATGGAAATGTCTGTTCCCTCGGGAACCGTAACCCTGACTTCTCCAGGAACAACTTCGAGCCTCAGCCTCTTTACCCGTCTGCTGTATCTAAGCTGATAGGGTATTTTTCGTTTCATATATCTCCCTGCGTATTCTTCGCACAATAGTAAAAAATTCCGTTTCCATCCAGTTGACATCCTCCGACAACGGGAACATTGTGATCAGGCACAATCTGAAAGGTTTTAATGGCAAAGCTGACCATCAGAGCTGATCTCTGCACCGGATGCTTGAATTGTCAAACCGTCTGCGCTCTTCTTCATGCAGGTCGGCAGGACAGATCAGCATCTGCTATACGTGTTGAACTGGAAATTTTCTCCGGACTGAATTCTATTACATTCTGCAGGCAGTGTGAAAAACCGGAGTGTTTGAAAGCATGTCCGGTGAACGCCATATTCAAGGACAAAAACACCTGGGCATGGAAGATCAACTGTGACATCTGCGTAAAGTGCGGCAGTTGCGTCGCTGCCTGTCCTTTCGGAGCAATGTTCAGTAGCGGGGCTGAAAAACCTCCCTTCAAGTGTGATCTGTGCGGAGGTAAACCCGCCTGCGCAGAAGCCTGTGTTTTCAACGCTATAACCTTTGAGGAAGACCACGAATGAAATACGGAGGGTACGCCGGAAAACTGCTCAGAGTAAACCTCAGCACCGGAGTAATAGAACAGCAGGACACAATGGATTATCTGCCTGACTGGTATGGCGGGCGGGCAATGGCCGCAAGGATTGCCTGGGATGAGATACCTCCGGGAACCGGTGCCTTTAACCCGGAAAACCCCCTGATAATTCTCACCGGGCCTCTTACGGGAACCGCCGCTCCCTTCTCCGGTCGCACAACTGTATGCGGTATCTCAGCTCAGGGGTATCCGGTGGAGTGGTACTCAAGATCCTCTTTCGGAGGTCACTGGGGACCGGAACTTAAGCATGCGGGTTTTGACGGAATGATAATTACCGGAAAAGCATCCAGACCTGTATTTCTAAAAATTGAAAACAGAACCTGTACAATTGAAGATGCCTCTGAACTCTGGGGAATGGGAATCTACGCTTCCCAGAAAAGGATTATGCAACAGTACGGGAAGGACTGGAGGGTTTTCTCCATCGGCCCCGCTGGAGAAAACAAAGTTCGTATTGCCATTGCAGCAACTGAGACGGAGAGTGCTTCTGGTCAGGGAGGATATGGAGCAGTAATGGGCTCCAAAAACCTGAAGGCAATTGCTGTACACGGAACTCTTCCTCTGGAAGTCGCGGAGCCTGAAAGATTTACTGAAGTCTGCCGGCTGGTGAGAAATGAAGCCCACGCATCTCACGGCTGGCCTCACACCCCGGAGCTTGACAACGACAGAGTAAAAAGATTCGGCCAGCGTTATCAGGCCTGCACACAGGGGTGCGCAGTCAGATGCTATGATGCAAGATTCTATACAACGGTCCCCGCCGTTCTACAGACGGGGAAAAAGCTCTCAGGACAGGTTGACTGCATAGCAGGTCTGTTTCCCGGCTTTGAGGAAAGCTTCTACAACTGGAAACTCGGGTTCGAGGCCGGGTTCGAAATTGGACAGATAGCAAACGATGAGGGGCTTAACCACTGGGAAATCCTTGTTGGCCTGATTCCATGGCTCCGCTTTCTGAAGGAAGACGGGGAGCTGAGCAGAATCGACGGCATGGAGATTGATCTGGACAGCCCTGTATTCTGGGCTTTTCTGCTCAGGGGAATATCCAGACGGGAAGGGGAGTTCCGCTCTGCTCTTTCTGAAGGCACCGTGAGGGCAAGCAAAATCCTTGGAATCGGGGGCGACAGACTGAAACAGCTCTTTCCGGCCTGGGGCTACGCCGGTCACTGGGACGGCCACGGAGACAGGATCAACTATGTGTTCTTTCCCTACTGGATAGTCAGCGCACTGCAATGGGCAGTGGACACCCGTGATCCAATCTCAAGCGCCCATGGTTACGGCCAGAACATCATGGGATGGAGTAGAATATGCTCTCCTGAACACGGTCTTGAATGGGACAGAATAAAAAAAATCTCAGCAAGAATTTACGGATCGGAAACATGTGCCGATCCCCTGAGCGGATATACGGGAAAAGCCTATCCTGTATGGTGGCACGGCCAGAGATCTGTAATGAAGGATTCTCTTACTGTGGGAGACCAGGTATTCCCAAGAATCTACTCGAGAAAAACAGAGGACAATTTCGCCAGGGCAGGCAATATGGAAGGCCCCTCATTTGAAAGACACATGTTTACATCCCTGACTGGCATCCCATGGATCGACAAGGATCTGGAACATGCTTCAAAAAGAGTAATTCAGCTGGAGCGGGCACTGCTGGTAAGAAATTTCAACAGATCAAGAACAGACGATGAATCGGTTATCCCGTACTATGAGATGACCGAGCAGCAGACAAACCCTCTTATTGGACATCAGATCGCTCTGGATTCTAGAAAGTTCAAAACCGTAATGGACGAATACTACACCCTCAGGGGATGGGACAAAAAGACAGGCCGACCCACTGCGGAAACCCTGAAAAAGTTCGGTCTGGAGAAGGAAGCAGAGAAAATTGGAGACAAAATAGTTGAAAAAGATTGATCTCTTTGTTCCCGGCAGACTCTGTCTATTCGGAGAACACTCCGACTGGGCGGGAGAGTACAGAAAAACTGACAAAACAGTAAAAACCGGTAAGTGCATCATTATCGGAACAGACCAGGGCATCTGCGGCACAGCGGAACAGGCAGCGAATGGTTTCAGTTTTTCTCAAATCCTCCCTGATGGAACTAAAGGCCCGGAGCAATCTTACCCGTCTGACCCGGATCTCCTTGCGGAAATCGCGGCGGCAGGAGTCTTTGATTCCTATGCAGCAGGAACTGCAAGTGTAATCTTAAAGAGATATTCGAACCTGGGTCTCAAATTGCAAATCAATAAAAGAGATTTACCCTTGAAAAAAGGGCTTTCCTCCTCTGCGGCGACCTGCGTTCTGGTTGCAAGGGCATTCAGCAGAACTCACCATCTGAATCTCTCAATTGAGGAGGAAATGGAACTTGCCTACAGAGGAGAGCTTCTTACCGGCTCCCGTTGCGGAAGAATGGATCAGGCATGCGCCTATGGTAAAAAACCGGTGCTTCTTACATTCGATGGAGATGAAATGTCAACCAGGTCAATACTCTCCGGAGAACCATTGTACCTCCTGATTGTGGATCTAAGAGCCAGGAAAGACACCCGCAGAATTCTGGAAGATCTGAACTTCTCCTTTAAAAGCGGAAATGAACAAATCAGAAAAGCTCTGGGAGAAGAAAATCACAGGATAACAGCGAAAGCCTGCAGGGCAATCGACAAGCGAGATACCAGGCAACTTGGAAACCTTATGACAGAAGCTCAGAAGGTCTTCGATGAAATGATAGCTCCAATATGCCCCTCTGAGCTAACAGCCCCGAAACTCCATCAGATACTGCAGGACAGTACAGCGAAAGATCTTGCCTGGGGCGGTAAGGGCGTGGGCTCACAGGGAGACGGTGCCGCACAGTTTATCTGCAAGGGAAAAGCTGAAAGAAAACAACTTAAAGAGATTCTTGAAACTAACACCGGTGTATTATGTTACAATCTCACACTGTAACCTGAAACGGAGGAATACCTGTGGAATATTTCATTGAGAGAAACGGCAGGTTCTTTGCAAAAACCGGCAACACGGGTTCTGCAGTATCCCCTATTTTCAGGATAGTTCTAACTTTGATTCCGATGGGTGTAGTTGCCGCTGTCTATTTCCAATCATCTGTATCAAAAAACTCCACATCAGACAGTACATTCATTATTCCGATTGTTGCGATTATCATTCTCAGCAATCTTATTGCCTTCATTTTTAAAAAAGCAGGCTTCTCTGCTGGAATAACCGTAGATCAGATGGAAAGAACCATCAGCATCCATAGACCCGGCACGCAGAGAACATCCATGACCTTTGATTCCATTGAAGAGATTACTCTAAGGGTTGATCCGGGAAAAGCCGCAGTTCTCAGTTTAATTTCCAGAGACGGAACCAGCCATCTTCTTAATCTTTCCCGTGATCCAATGGCAATGCGACAAATGGCCGATGAACTTTCCTCTCTTATCTCTGTCACGGTGAGCGAGGAACCTTTCTCAAACAACTGATATTCACTGTTCAGGAAACTACTTCAGCAATATCATGCTTCTCGTTTCCGTAAACTCTTCAGCGAACAATCTGCAAAAGTAGAGTCCTGACGGCAGCCTTCTTGAGCCACTGCTGTCCATCCCGCTCCATACAACTGAATGGGTTCCCTCCGGATACTGTCCATCAGCAGGTGTATTTATCAAACGACCCGCTGCATAAGATTCAAAAGCCGGGTATCGAAAATTGCCCGGTTTTTCAGTAATGAGCATTGCCTGCCATCAAAAAACAAACAATGTATATTTTGTAAATGGACTGCAACAAAAAAATAGGAATCTTTGACTCAGGGATTGGTGGTTTCTCTATTCTCTCAGAGATCATGAGGAAAGTATCGTCTGTGGAAATTGACTACATTTCAGATGATGCTTTTTATCCTTACGGGGAAAAGGCCGATTCTGAAGTCATTAAGCGAAGTCAAATGATTACCGGGATCCTGCTGAACCGGGGGTGTTCTCTGATAGTTGTGGCCTGCAACTCTGCCACTGCCGTTGCAATTGCTTCACTGAGAGGGGAATATCCAAAGATTCCTTTTGTAGGCGTTGAACCGTATATCAACGTTCTCAATCACAATAACCAGTTCCCCGGAATCAAAAAAGTTGCTGTTATTACTACAGAACTCACTGGAAACTCAGCAAAATTCAAAACACTCAAACAGAAAATTGATCCAGCCAACAGTATTCAGCATGTTTCTATGCCAAAACTTGCCTCAATCGTTGAGGAGATCCTCCAATCGGGCTTGAACCAAGCTCTGAAAACAGAACTAACTGGCGAGTTGGAACCTCTGAAAAGTCTGCATCTGAGCCATCTGATCCTCGGTTGTACGCACTACCCCCTGATCGCCAGTCTCATAGAAGCAGAACTGAATTTGTCCACAGTCTCACCGGGTCCTTATGTGGCAAACAGAGTAATGGACATTCTCGCAACTTCAGGAGACAAAGACTGCTCCTCTTTCAGCTACCTCTCAACCAGTTCAATGAACTGGGAAAGAAGGGGGGCAGATTACCTGAACTCTCTTCTCAGGTACTCCCTTCAGACAGAACCGGATAGCGCGAACCAGCAAAATCACTGAAGGTCTTGAAGATCGGTACCCGGGCCACTGAATCTAACTCTCAGTGCCGATGCCCATTCAACCGTCTCTCCATCCGGCTCTGTGGAGGCTAACCATATTGAATCAGAGCCTTCGGGAAATGGGTAGAACGCCTGCCACACTGACGGTGTAATGGCTGGTTCAAAGTCGCTGAATTCCCAGACAAGAGCACGATAGTAAGTGTTGCCGGTCAGCTGACTCAAACGGGTTTTTTCCCATGTAAGCAGATCACTGAATTCAGTGAAAGGATCAAGTTCCAGATTCTGTACTTCTACCCCTTCAGTCATGGACAGGCTGGTCCAGTCGATGAGAGTATCCCAGGGGAACAATTCACCCCTGATCACCGAAATTCGGCCCTTTCCTATACTTCCAGCCCATCCTGCTCCGGTATAGAGTGGATAGAAAATTGTATACACATGTTCTTCTCTATCGCCACTCATTCTGTATTCCATACAATACTCCACAAGAATCTGCTCCCCCGCGTCGAAGTCAACGGTCCAGGCAGCCATAAAACCGTCAGCCATCATTACAAGTCGATCCGGAATATCAAGCGGAGAAACAAAATCCATTGTCAAAGATTCCCAGCAGGAAGGATGAAGCATGTAGAAAAATGCAGCATTCGTATCCGGTTCTCCGTCTGTAAGCGGGGTTGAAAACTTCAGCACATCTTTCCATGTAAGCTCGTTTCGTTGAGGAGACCAGCGACCTCTCAAAAGAGGATACACCTCTGCACTTGTTCCGTTTACAGTAACAGCCGGTGAATCAAGAAGAGGAGTTGTTTGAGTCAAGTTCCACAGGTGACTTATCTGGGGTGTCATTACCGAAACAGGGAAGTACATAATCAGTGATTCCGCGTCACCATTATTGGTAAAGAGAAAGTCAGCGGTTATCCCGGCTCTTCCCGATTCCAGAACCTCAATAACCACATCCTCCGCTGTCATTTCAATTGTAGAATGCCAGCCGGGTATTCCTGCCGGTACAGGATTCTGGGCAATAGTGGCAAAATATCCCATATCTGCCGGTGAAACCCCTGCTGTCGCGAAAAGAATGGAAATGAGTATCACAAATAGTCTGCTTTTCATGATCTGCCCCCGTAGAAAGATCTCCTCTGTACTACGTTATACCCTTTTGACTGTTCTTAATATATGTTATCAGATGTCCCTGCGGATTCCTCTTTCACAGGCCGGTTTATGCAATGGTAATCTGCTGCAATTCATGATAGTCAGCCATGAGGTTTATACACTTGACGACGCAAGACTGCTCCTGCTATCCTCTTTGTGAAAGCATATACATAACTGAACGTGAGATCTCAGATATTTCACTCGGAATGTTTGACAAAGAGCGAAAGGAGAAAATCCTTGAGAGCTGCAATTCCGCTTACTCTGGTGCTGTTTGCAGTATCCCCGGCTTCCTGGGTCTGCCCTGTTCTCAAGGCTCCAAGTATTGATACCTCCGACTTGTCCGGTCTAAATCCTCCAGCTTTACTGGAATCCCTGAAGGTTGTCATAACACCGGTACCGATCTCCACAGAAGCCATGAGAAACTATGCTGAATGGAACTACATGATCAGCGAAAGTTTCTCGATCACATCCAATAACGACTCCGGAAACATTATCTTCTGCATTGATCTGGGAATAGTTCCCGAAGGGCGCCGTGAACTCCTGTCCGTAAAAATTGATGGTGTCGAAACTGCTCCTTGCAGCACTCTTGCGAGACCCTGCAGTCCGACTGACCTTGAGTTGGAAGAAAATGCTTCCTGTATTTTAAGACAGAACTCGTATCATCCGATCTACTCCCTGGAAAGCATAAGCGAATACCGCAACAGGTTTAGCAGAGAGGAAGACTTCCACAGCGCCATTCCTGAAACTGCCCGATTCTACGTGGCTCTCCTGGATATCCAAACAAACGGAGAGACAGTCGATGTCGAAATCGCTTACATATCCCGTGGCTGGACCTATCTTACAGGAGGAAATCCTCTTCGTTTCAGTCTTCTGCAGCCCTGTCTCTGGATGAACCCCGCTGCCGAAGCTTCATTGCTCATTGATCTTTCGGGCATCCCTCAGCAGGAAGACTGGTTGATAGAATTCATGGGTAACGAGTTTAGCGGAGAAGACAAGCTCAAGTTTTTCTTTGAGAACTTCGACTACCCTGACATGGCCAGTTATCCTGTTTTATCCATAACTTCTCCGGATCTCAGGGGCTTGTAGTCCAAACCGGGCGGTTTCGCAAAAATCCGAAAAGCTTGAGTTTCAGGAAGAAACATCAACTTTCGTTCCTGTCAGAAAAACGCTAATCCTGACTGAATATTCAGATTAGGCATATTGCGAGCTCTAATCCACTACGGTGTTCCACCAGGACTGATTGACAATTCTCGAAACAACTGCTATTCCTTTATTATTGAATATTACACAAGGAGGTGCCCCTTGTTTGGAAAAGTAATGCTTCTGCTGCCGGCTGTCATTTTTGTGACCTCGGCCACTGCGCAGTCTATCTACGAAGAGACTGTTCAGACCCGCAACCTCGACCCGAACTGGATCGATACTTCAATGGAAGAGTACCAGGCTCAGATCAGTATGTATGAGCCTTTTCGGGCAAGGGTTGTTATCGACTGTACGGACGCTGACCCGGAGATGGTGATACTGATGGAGGAGGGCCTATCCGACAGCATCGGTCTGCCACTCCTGCAGCAGTGGATCGCCGACATCCAGTCAGAGAAGTACACTGCTGAACTGGTAGAAATCTCCTATGCGGCACCGGAGGAGATCAAGGCTTTTCTGGACAGCCTCTATGACCTGGGACTTGAGGGAACCGCTCTGGTAGGCAATCTCCCCGCTGCATGGGTCGCCGTATGGGACACCCAGATCTCGATGGGAGAGCAGTTGCCATGCGACTACTTTTTCATGGACCTTGACGGTGAATGGCTTGATCTGTGGATCGGTTACCCGAAAGACAGCCTTTCAGGACAGGACGGTTTCTATGATACCTTTCAGGGAGAACTTGACCCGGAGATCTGGTCCGGAAGGATTCGAGTTGATAATCTGGATGACCTTGGTGATCCGGTGGAGATGCTTCAGAGCTACCTGGCCAGGAATCACGAATGGCGAGTGAACGGTGATCCTGAACCGGTAAAAGCTCTCTGCTACGTAGATGATGACTGGCAGACAGCGGGAGGCATTTACCAGACCGCAATGCAGCTCCTCTACGAGAACGTGGAGCTTGTAGACAGCAGTGCCCAGACATGTGCGCAGGACTACGAGGAAATAAGACTGCCGGATACGTACTCCTGGATCAGCCCTCATGTTCACTCGAATCCTCTCACCCACTTCTGGCAACCATCCGCAGGAACCACCAGATGGGACGAAATCGTACCAATCGCACCCCCCGCGCACTTCTACAATCTCTTCGCCTGCTCCAACTGTCGGTTCACCACAGCAAAATACATGGGAGGGGTCTACTCTTTCGCGTCAGAGTCAGGCCTCGCGGCAGTGGGAAGTACAACAAGCGGTGCGATGCTATGGTTCATCCATTTCTACGGACCTCTGGGAGGTGAGGCAAGTCTCGGGGAA
Source organism: Candidatus Sabulitectum sp. (assembly GCA_021107435.1). GTDB lineage: Bacteria > Fermentibacterota > Fermentibacteria > Fermentibacterales > JCC-6 > Sabulitectum. The sequence continues at coordinate 17,343 of JAIOSV010000043.1, forward strand.
GCATTCGAACTCTGGTGGGATTACATTGCCAATAACGGTCTGAGTCAGCCTGAGCTGAACTGGCATATCGGAATGGTTCTGCTGGGCGATCCATCGCTGGTTCCCTCCATGCACCTGACCGGAATCAAAGAACCGGATCCGGCGCACTCACCGCTGCAGGTTGTTGTTGTTCCCAATCCTTCTACTGGATCACGTGTTAGTGTGTACTTCACAATGCCTGAGACAGGAAACGCCACGCTTGAGGTTTTCAACCTGTCGGGAAGACTCGTTACGGAACAAGCGGTTCCAAATTGTACATCCGGCATGAACGAACATGAATTCGCAGATATCCAAACCGGAATCTATTTCGTGAGAATGACAGAAGGGGGCTTCACTGCAACACGGCGCTTCGTGGTAATAGAATAACTCCCGGAGTTCCATCTGTATTGCTATTCCAAGGATGGAAAATAATCTGACAGGTGAATATTCTTCATTGAATCAATTACGAATAGATGCCTTTTCTGCGGCGGATCTTAACTATCATTTCATCCAGTGCCTGCAGGAATCTTTGGCGGTTCTTTTTCGCGAAAGGCTTTGGACCCCCGGTTATTATTCCCTGTTCCCTGAGATCACACAGGAGATTCCTTACGGACAGAGCAATTACATCTGACTGGCTTTCTTTTGATATCTTGGATATTATTAACATTCGGACGAAAAAATGTAAGGAGCTTATCATGCGAATAATGTCCGCCATGATTTTGACTCTACTCTGTGTACTTTGCATATCAGACACCGTATCCGGCGATTTGAATACAGAGGAATTCGGCTGGATCGTTGTCTGTGAAGTTCTGGCTGATGAAACCGACGCTGAACGACTGGCCGAAGAACTTGGTGACCTGTTCGTTCAGTATACAGGGTACCTGTGGATTCCTGACTGGGCATCTCTTTCCGGTTACAGAGGCTGGCAGGTTTTTCTGGGACCATTTGAAACCTCCGATTATGCCGCGCAGGTGGCATGCTTTATACTCTGGAAGTATCCTGACACATACGCCATCCATGTCAGTAGTGAAGAGGGGAAAAATACGGCTTCTCCTACTCCAGTGGATTTCAGTGATTTCACAGGTCTTATGCCGCCTTCCGACGGTTTCACGCTTATGGGAGAAAGCCCTTCCGACTGGAAAATCAGCTGGGTTTCGCGGGACATTCTGTGGAGAGAAGAACTGCAGGAAGCAACGAAGACTCTGATCAAACTTCCAGGATGGAGCGTTGAACACTGGATGGACTGCCAAATCGGTACTATCGAATACAGAGCTGTCAGGGAGTCATTGGAAGATCCGGGAAATCGATACGAACAGGTGTCTCAATTCCTGCGTGAATCCGCCAATCGGATAGGAATAAGCATACTAGAATCTCCGGGAGAGTTCATTCTTATTCACAAGCTGCCTGATCGGGGCAGACGGAGTGATCTTGATTTCTGGGTCGCTCTGACAGAAGAAACTCTTGAATACGGATACAGAGTACGATCAACCTACGGTGAGATGCCGTATGAATGGCCATTCATCCCCGAGGAAGCACACGCATCGGCAATACCTGTTCTGATCCACTCATACGATGAAGCCCTGGATTTTCTGCTGGAGCGGTTAATAGAGGACAGCGTATACAGATCTTCATTTCCTGAGGATTTGTCATTCGGCCTGGAGTATCTGGACAACTTCCCTGAAGATGTATACAGAGACTATTATGATATCGCCATCAGGGAAGTTCACAGACCGGGTGGCCCGGGAGATCCGAACACGGCGCCGATTGTGGACAGATTCCGTATTTACCACAGAGGAGAAATTATCTGGTTCAAGCCGGCCATCGGCATGTTTCTGCCTTATGAGGACATACTGAACAGATAGAGAGAATCAGAAACCTCCTGCATACTTGTAGACTGGAAAGGTATACGGCCATCCATCCGGCAAGGCTCACTGTTCAGACTTCTCAACCCGGATCCCTTCGCATCTTTAACGGGGCAAAACTACTCTTTGGAGGTTACACTTTGCTGCAAATCCATCTAATTGAAGAAGGCGTTTTCGATATTCCGCTTATACTCCCGGAGTCACTTGAGCCACAAAGAAACACCCTTCACCAGACGCTTATAAACGCTCAGCGCCGCTTAAGGGATTTTGCCTGTCGTAACGGATGGGCTCTGTTTCTAAATGAAAGTTTTGCAGAGCGGTTCGAAGTCTATAACAACCAGAATGAGTTCATTCAAGCACTTCTCAAAATAACAGGTGCAGACGCGTCCACTGATTTGCCGGAAACGATATCCTCTGTCCTTGAGGAAGGTGTCTTGATGTCAGTATCTCCTGAGGTATACAGCCGAATCTATCCGGAAGGAATAGAAAATAAATCCTTCGAAAAACTCATCACCCATGAGATGGCGCATAGACTCCACATAAGAATTCTTGGTGGAAATGAAGACGCAATGGGGCCCATCTGGTTTTTTGAAGGATTTGCCATTCTGGCAGCGGGACAATTTGAAGATGCTTCCATGCAGCCTGCCAGAATCTTCCAGATTCTAGCCGAGAAGAAAAGAGGGAGCTACAAGGAATATGCTTCTCTTGTTCGGAACTTCTTGAAGCAGGTTTCTGTAAAGGAGATGGTAAAACACGCGGCAGACAAGGATTTCGTTGATTGGCTTCTGGAAAGAGGACACTGATTCCTGATATTTATCAGGAGATGCCTTTTCTGCGGCGGATTTTAACTATCATTTCATCCAGTGCCTGCAGGAATCTTGAGCGGTCCTTTTTCGCGAAAGGCTTTGGACCCCCGGTTATCATTCCCTGCTCCCTGAGATCACTCAGGAGATTCCTTACGGACAGAGCATTCCCGATATTGTTCTCGGTGAAAGGATGTCCTGTATTTCCCAGCACCAGCGCGCCCTTCTTCAGACACCTTGAGGCAAGAGGTATATCGCCTGAAACAACAATATCATCGCTGTCTGTGTGTTCAACAATCCAGTCATCCGCCACATCAGCCCCTTTCTCCACAACAATCAGTTCCAGCCTGCTTGATTCCGGAATACGCATCCATGAGTTCGAAACGAGAATGACCTTTAAACCATATCGCTGGGCAACCCGGAATACTTCCTGTTTAACCGGACAGGCGTCGGCGTCAACAAAGATGTCAAGCAACAGCAGAACCTCCTAACCAACCACCGGAATACTTTATTTCCAGTCTTAGTGCACAGTACGAGTCGGGTGTATTGACATTTGCATAAAAGAAATGCAATTATAAACTATAAATGGAGATATGTGTTTAAGAGCTTTGTCTTTGCTTAAACGACGGGAAGTCCATTGAACGGGGAGAGGGGATTACCGTTGCGTGCGGTTTCCTTTTTTCAACTGCAGGAGGATAAACCAATGAGTCATTCGTTAATTATTACACTCCTTATCGCTTTTCCATCCGCGTCGCTCATCAGCGGAATCATCTATATATCCAATCTTAAACGCTTCGTGGACACGACTCCACGGATTGAAACAAATCAGGATCTAGAGCTTTTCAAGAACGTTGTCAGACATCAGATGTATGCCGCGCTCCTGCAAATTGTCCTGTTGGGAACGCCAATTATCATTTTCACATACGGAACCATCAGCGGCATCCTGGAATTCGGTGATGTGCTCTATGTGGTAATACCGAATCTGATCGTAATTATTGTCAGTCGAATTCTAAGAAAAACCGAGAAGAAAGCTCAATCAATTTCCGCGTCAACCCCTCAACTCGTGTCAGCCGTAAGCAGCATCGTGTATTCCTGGGAGAATAAGGCGTTACCTGACTGGTAGAAACCACCAGGTTGATTTGTATTATCTCCCGATGGGCATCAGGTAGAGAGGAGCCTCCTCGTCCGGAAGCCTGAGAATGGCCGTAACTGCTTCATCATTGAATGCGCCTGCTGCAGTCGTTCCAAGGCAGAGAGAAACACATTGCAGGTAGATATTCTGGGATACATGTCCTGCTTCCATATAGACATATCTGACCCCGCGGGAACCATATACATCGGTAACTATATCGAAGTCCGCAGCTATAACAACCATTGCCTGCGCATCACGCATCCACATCTGTTCCAGAGACGCTTTTGCAATAGCATCAAGGAAACAACCACTTGCAATGTGTTCGATTGAATTCGAATCCGGAAGATACCGGTAGATGCCGGGAGAGAGGGAATCAACCCTCTCTGCCACCAGATATATCTGCATCGGGTACAGCGCGCCAGCTGATGGTGCCGTTCTCAGCCAATTATAAGCCGTAATTCCCTGAGCTGACCACAACACCTGTGATACTTCATTCAATGACAGAGGTTCAGAATCAATGAATGCTCTTGTTGACCTCCTGACCAGAAGAGCTTCTTCAACGGATACATCACCGTTCACCTCTGGATCTGGAAGAAGCAACTGCGCAAAGAGCTGAGCATGTAAAAGAAAGCTAAAAAGGAAAGCGGAGGGTACAATTCGATTTTTCATGGTCATTTCCTCTCTGTGTTATTGCACCTCAACATACTCCTTAAAGCGCAGAAACTCCACAGGGAGACAATATAGAAGACGATTCCCGCATTCAACACACAAAACGAATGCAGATCTAACTTGATAAAGCTATGAAGAGCAAACCTTGTATCGTTTGATTTCTCTCTCAATTTTTGAAACAGGAAACGGCTTCCCGTGTGCAGGATAAATCACGGTTGCCCCTTTACTTATCAACAGTTCCCAGCTCCTTATTACATCACTCATGTCCTCAGCGAAGATGGGCAGACCCGGTGACAACCTGAGGGGAAACATGTTCATTGCCAGATCACCAACAATGGCGTCTCCCGAGTTAAGCAGCACACTGAGGGAGCCACGGGTATGACCGGGTGTCCAGATTACACTTCCCGGTATTCCAAACTCCTCAAGAGAAATCCCTTCGTTCCCGACAAGAAGATCAACACCTGTTGCCGTTACTTCTTCTACAGGCATGATGTATCTGCGAATTGACATGAACATTCTGCCCCAGACAGTAACACCGGGAGGGGCAGGCATGGCGGGATTCTCCAGCCACTTCGATTCGCTGCTGTGCATGGCAATCTTTGTGCCGGTAGCTGATTTTATCTCGGAAGCGGATCCGACATGATCGGAGTGCCCATGAGTTATCACAATCAGCTTAACTTCTTCCGGAGCAATTCCTGCCGTCTTAAGCCCCTTGATGAAATTCCCGGCCTTCCCGGACAAGCCGCAATCAACTGCTATAACGCCTTCTCCCCTGAGCACATAACTTCTGCTGTATCCAAGGGGAATCGGTATGATGTCTACGCTGATTATCTCCCCCTCCTTTCTCTCAGTTTTCCTGATTGGCATAAATCGATACCCGAAGAAGCACCAGCTTGCCGGATGTGGTGCTTCTGCCAGTAATCAGGAACTCGCTATCAAGGGGATTTACTTCGACAATTCCATAAATTACATCTGCAAGCTCAGCGTCCAGCACAACCAGTTCCTGAAGCTCTCCTGTGGAATCCAGAGCAGCGATAAACGGCATCATGACATCCAGGGAAATCTCATCGCTGTCTTCAGAGACAGAACATCTCGCTGTATTCCCTGCGAAGACGATCAGACCCGAAGAGGTCTCAATAGCTTCAGAAACGAATGCCGTTCCCCGGGCAAGACCAGTGGTCTTCCAGAGTGGATTACCGGTATCTCCGTCCAGAAGACACACGAACCAGGCCTGAGGGTCGTCATAAATATGATAGACCCCGCCTCCAGCAAGTATATCACCACTGGATGTCTTTCCCAGGAACCTGACATTCGGATTATTTTCACCGATGGGCTCAGGCAGATCCAGCAGGTAATCAGTGCCCAGAGAGTAATGACATATCATTTCGCCGGTTGATGATATGCTGTATATCTCCGTGTAGATCTGATAGCGGTCCGGAGAGCTGTGTATCAGACATCCGCCGTCCGGAAGTCTTGTAACATGTGGCGTAGCGTGGAATTCATTCGTCCTTTCGAGAAGACATGTCCATACGGTATCGCCCTGCCCGGACAGGGCAATCAGCCATCTCTCCGTCGATTCTCCCAGTTGGGAGGTTCTAAAAATCAGTGGATAATCAGGATCAGACTCTTCACATAATACCGGACATCCCGTCGAGTCGAGTACAATCGTCCACGATTCCATTTCGGGTCGTATGAAGTTAAAATCGCGGAAAAGCGAAATTCTCATTTCTCCAGATTCAAGGAGCTGACAGTCATCTATCTTGATTGGAGTGGAGTGGGACATCGCTATGGGATACAAGTGCTCCGAAAGTATCTTAACTGTCATCGAGTGCGCTGACACTGCAAGCATCAGGAGAGCAGCTGTTGACCAGAATTTCATAAGCTATCCTTTCAAGTTGACATACTTTTCCGTAATCTGCAAAAATCTTCACCCTCTAACAAT
>JAIOSV010000062.1 GCA_021107435.1 Candidatus Sabulitectum sp.
ATCTGGCTGAAGATGTGGTGAACAAGTTTCCTGTCATACATAGATGGCTTCTCTTTTGATTCTTTCTTTCAGAAAAGGATTCATGTTTTCTCGAAGTCTTACAATATCCACATGCCTGTTCAATTGTGATTCCAGATATTCCTTCAGGTGCACGATCTTGAAGGGGTCGGCGCTTACTGTTTTTACAACAATATCCACATCGCTGCCCGCCGTTGCCTCATCTCTTGCAACTGAGCCAAAAATTCCGATAATCAGAATTCCATACTCCTGCGCATTGTTTGTTTTGAACTCCTCAAGAATCCGGATAACTTCCAAACGAGACATATGACTGCTCCTCTGTGACAATCAGGAAATACACGGGTGTATTGTATGTTTTTAATCAGTCCGATTGTCGAGCGGGAGAAACAACTGATACAATCACGCCGCTGGTAGTAACTCGGGACGCACATACTGCTGGCCGGTTCACTTGCTGCATATTGCCTGAAAATCCGCCATGTACTCTATGTCAATATCCTGAGTGGTTCCGATATACTCTATCTGGAAACCTGTCTGTTCAAGCTCTTTTTGCAGAGCAGAGGGGCTTAATACTCTCCGTGTACACATCCAGAATTTGTCTTCAAAAAAAACTTTATCGTACGGATAGTCTTCTTCAACCTCGTTCCACAAAATTCCCTGCTCATCCATTCTCATTCCTCCATCGTGAGACCATCTGGAGGTATCCTCGATGCTCATGGTCTCCATTATGAAATGCCCGCCTTTTTTCAGAAGCCTGAAAATGCTGGATAACGCGGCTTTTCTGTCCGCGTCATGGGTAATGCAGTGCATGCAGTGTGTGTCTGAAATAATATCGTAAATATCAGATCCGGTTTCAGTTGTATGGCAGATATCATCCACCGAGAAATTTATGATCAAACCCCGGTTCATTGCGTTCGTCCTGGCTATTTCTACAGCAGTTCGGGAAACATCAATACCGTAAACATCGTAACCCCGTTGAGCAAGAAAACAGGCGGCAGGTCCTGTGCCGCAGCCAATATCCAGTACTCTTGCTTTGGATTTCGGCAATATTGTGTCCAGTGCGGTCACCAGGAATTCTTTCATGCAGAAGTTTTCAAACCTGTCCGCTTTTTTCTGGAATTCATCCCAGGAGGATGTTTTGCTTTTCTTCACTTTTTTGTAGCAATCCTCATGACTTTCATAGTATTTCATCTTTACTTCTCCTTACGGCGAATTGCTACAGGCCATTCTGTTTTCTGTATTCCAAACCAAGTTTTTCGCAGAATTCTTTAATTCGTTCCTCGTCAATAATCGTTGAAATGTACATCGGATCTTTGTCAAAGGCATCGTACCATTCCAGTACTTTTACATCGTTTCGAAGGATATGAAAGTGTACGGAAATAAAATGGTTTTCGGCAATTTCCTGTATTTTTCCATAGTTCTCATCAGTTGCCGGAACATGAAACACATCAGGTTTCGGCCAGAGAGTGCCGCTGTGAATTATGGTTTTGGAATCTGTGGAAATTGCTTTGAGGACTTCCTTCACTTTATTCTCATACACATCCTCGAAATACATTATTGAATTTTCGGGAACAACAATATTTAAGCAACTGAACAATTCCACCGAAGCGGAAGGGGGACTTATTTCCCAGGAGGTGACGGCTTCAAGCATATCGCTTTTACGTTTCCGCTTCTTGAATAAATTCATATCTGCTCCCCGCGACGATAAACAAACTGTTGGTTTGTCGTAATCACAAAAAGAATATTGAATCGAATGTTCGGCACTGTCAATGAGCCTTCAATACCTATCAAAAGTCGATTGTTGCCAGCAGTCCGGGCTGCAGCACAGATTCGGTATAGGGAAATGGAAATAGCGGAATGAGTTGAAAGTCAATGAGATTACAGGATTTATCGACGCTGTGAAAGTGCGGGCGGGAGCTGAAATCCCGCCCGTATATCAATTACCTTATCACCAGCACCTTACATGTGGAGACTCTGCTTCCAGAGGAGGCTCTCACCAGATAGGTACCGGCAGCCAGAGGTCCGAAAGAAATGGTCTCTCCGGCTTCACAGACGCAACGGGAATCAACTTCCCTTCCTGCCAGATCCATAAGAGTGATTAAAGTTTGATCAGTACCGTATCCGTTCGCGACTGTCAGCTGCATGTACTCTGAACAACAGGGATTCATATTTGAAAACACCAGTTGATCTGAGCTGCCCTCAGTTTCCGTCAAACCGTTCGGATCCCAGAACAGGCTTATGTCGTGGAGGATCGGCGAATAGAAAGCCCCGCTCGCGCTCATCTTTATCTTGTACTGAGCGTATCGGAACAGCTCTCCACTGAGGCCTGCCGGGCTGGTATACGGCCCTGTCCAGTCGCCCATGTTATCGTAATCGTTAGAGCTTCTCCAGAAAAACTGCATGGCTGTGCCGGACGGCACCTCATTCTGGAACTCGAAATAAGCCCACTGAGGATTTTCTTCAGTATCCAGAATTGAGCTGATAAGAGTACCCTGGCAGTTGAAACCGCAGAGGTCATACACGCTCACTCCGTGGGATGTGCCGGGACCGGTAAGCACATCCGCTCCTGCCGCAAGCTGCAGTCTGCCGTTGTTGCTGAAGTCTCCGCAGGCAAGGGGCCACGCGCCGTTGAATGAAGAGTCAACAATTCTCGATTGCCAGCTCTCCC
>JAIOSV010000066.1 GCA_021107435.1 Candidatus Sabulitectum sp.
GCCGGTGTTGCAGGCATGGCTGAGCACGCCCGGGAACATGCCGTCATTTGTAAGCTGATTGAAGTATGTCTGACTGAAGCTCATATCACCCCAGCTTGTTGAGGAGCCGTGACCGCTGAATGTAAGCATGGAAAGACCCGCGTTAATAGCTGTAACTGCCTGGGCTGCTGTTCCCCCCGAGTGAGGATACACTTTAATCGAATTGTATCCCAGCGGGTCCAGGTATGTGGTAATACAGTAGTTGTGTGTTCCCTCGGAAATATTGTAGTTATCGTTTGAAGCGATGAACAGCGCGTTCTGCACCCAGTCCAGAATACCGACTGAGTTCTCGTAGTCAATAACCCTCTGGGCCATCAAAGCGGTTTCACCTGTATTGGTAACGCTGAAGCGACCGATGAAAGCATCGGGAATCCAGCCTCCGTCATCAAGACAGACATAGTAAAGGTCGGTGCTGCCGGAGGCTGAAGTTGAAGGCATGGCTGGAACGAAGGCTATGTCGCCAACAAGAAGAACATAGACAGTTCCGCTATTGATGGCAGCCTGAATGTAGTCCTGAATTTCAGTGGCAGTTGAACCGGCCACTGACAGGTCAACCATATTGACTGTGAAGCCGAGAGCTTCCTTGTGAGCCACAAAGGCATCCATAGCCGTGTCAACAAAGTCACTGTGACCGACAATAAGGTAGGGAGCCGGTGGAGTATCAAGTCCACCCTCGAAAGTACCGTAGTTCATCAATGTACTCTGGAGAATGATCTCGTATTCTCTGCATCCGAGTCTGGAAGCCTGCTCGTAGGAAGCAGCAAGGTTCCCGCCCTGAAATTCAAGTGTAATCTCAGCGCCGGCAAGGAGAGTGAAATCACCCTGACTTGCGTTCCAGCGAAGAGGGGTAACCTCAACCAGTGCCAGATTGCGTCCACGCATGCCGCCGGCGTATATGATTCTTACCCAGTTCTCCGGATAAGCCAACCCTGCGCTGTAAACATCAGGGTCAAAAGACACCGTAAAGAAATCTCTTGGATTGTCCTTTGAAGCACTCTGCACTGCGGGAGCAACCGCTGTGCCATTGTGGCTGATTGTTTCCACACGGCTCTCGGATACTGTAGCGTGCACTTCAGCTCCTGCCGGAATCTCAATCCATGCTCTGTAAACGGGAAGCATTGGGAATCCTGTTTCCGCCAGGTTCTCCGCACCGTCCATGCTCACTGTTGTAAGTTCTGTTCCTTGAAGAATCACTGATCCGAACTCAGGGGAAGAGGTACTGAGATTCAGTGTGATACCCGTTTCAGAGGACTCCACTCTGGTAAGTCCGGCGGCGAAAGAAACACAGGCAAAAACGCTGATCAAAAGAAATGCTGTTTTCATCTTTCCTCCTGTTTGAGTTTATCTGTATATCACTGGAAGCTGTCCACTGCCAATTACGTATTTATATATGCACCGTGAAGGCTAAGATAGTTCCTCAAGCCTCATGAGTAAAGGAGATACAAATGGCTGTAATAACCAGAAATCCACGAGAGATCCTGATCAGGGAAAAAGGTGGCAGGGAAACGAAAGAAGCTCTTCTGGCGGGGCCGGCCGCGGGATGCAACAGATTTACAATCAGAAGGATTTCTCTGGGGCCGGACGGTTGCACCGCAAGAACCAGCTTTGACCGTACAACTGCTTACTTCATTCACCGGGGCAGGGTCGCGCTGAGTCACCATGACGGAGAACTTGATCTGCTTTCTCCGGGAGATACAGTAATAGTTCACCCTGATGAAGCTCATCATCTTCATAACATTGACAAGACAGAGGTAGTATTAATTAAAGTAGCGCCCCAATGATCAATCAGCAATAATACAGATAATACATTTTCGCAATTCGACACTGGAGGTGACGGAAATGAGAATTGGTCCGCTTCTATTGATATTGTTTTCCCTCACTGTTCCCGCCTCCGTTGCCAAGTCTCCCCCGAACACCTCACCTCCCGGAGTTGCCCTGGTTCTTGCCGGTGGAGGAGCAAGAGGCCTTGCACATGTCGGCTTCCTGAAAGCTCTTGAAGAAAATAATATCAGAGTGTCAGCAATAGCAGGGACAAGCATGGGCGCACTGATGGCCGGGCTCTATGCATGCGGTTACTCGGCTCATCAGCTGGACAGTCTTACCTCCGGTATGGACTGGATGCAACTTTTCAGCTCTACACCGGAACCCAGAATGACCTTTCTGCCTGATCGGATCAGGGGCAGGCAGGATCTTATTAATCTCAGCCTTCGAGGCTTGACACCAACTCTGCCCGGCAGTGCTGTTTCAAACATGAGAATCGGTTTTCTTCTTTCAGGAATGACAGGTCCTGCTCAGGTCCTCAAGGGATTCAACTTCGATTCACTCAGTATACCTTTAAGGGTAGTCGCGTCTGATCTGCGTTCCAGAGACAGAGTAATATTCAGCGAAGGAGAACTGTACAGATACCAACTGGCAAGCATGGCTATCCCGGGCATTTTTCCTCCATTCATTCACGATTCCCTGCTTCTGGTTGACGGTGGAGTCTTTGACAACATGCCTGTTGATGTGGCGGAAAAGGCCTGGCCTGATCTCCCTGTACTTGCGGTGAATGTTGGCCATGCCAATCCCATCGGGTTTCCTGATGCTCCTTCTCTTCTTACCGTTTTTGGTCTCACTTTCAATGCCCTTTCCGCCAGAGTGAATGACCACTACATGAGAGAACCCCGGTGGCTGTTCACCCCGGATCTTCACAACTCGGCTGTGTGGAGTTTTGAATTGAACGACTCTCTAATTTCCTGGGGCTACAATCAGGGGATGACCTGGATAGCGGAAAATCCCGATCTGCCCAGAAACGGTCAACGCCGGGAAGAGTGGCATCCGCCCGACTTCACTGTAAGAAATATCCTTTTCTCCGGCAATGACAACGTCTCTTTGAGAGCAATTGATCGCTGGCTCCCTCTGGCTCGCGGCGACACCCTGAACACCTGTATCGCCATGGATGCTGCCGAGAACCTTTATGCATCCGGGCTGTTCAGTATGATAAGGATGTCCATGCTTCCGGCAGAAAATCCGCATCAGTGTGATATCGCTTTTACGGTGACGGAAAATGATCCCGGTACACTTGGTTTCGGACTCTCCTACAACAACGATTTCGGCCTGGATGCCAGGCTGACTCTGGAGCACAGGAATACATTCAATCGCGGCATAAAAACAATCATCAATACAGGCGGAGGCAGCAACTATGTCTTCCTCGAACTGAGTTCCTTCACAAACACGATACACAAAAAACGATATTTCAGCATGTCTGGAAGTATCTGTCAGATCAAAGGAAATGAGCCGGATGGCGATGGTTCAAATCCTTTAAGAATCTGGACCGATCATTCTGCTGCTCTTACTCTGGGTCGACCATTCTCATGGTATGGAATCGTAGAATTTGCCACCGAATGGAAGGGACGTTCTTACGTAAACGGCAGCAGCACTGATGCGTTCCCCTTTCTTTCCGGGTCTTATCTGACAGATACAAGAGCGAATCCAACCACAGATTCACCGGGCATACGATTTTTCCTGAAGGCCGGGTGGTGTCCGCAGCCCGGTAGCGTCCACACTGCTTTAAGCTGGGACATTGAAAGAATTGGCCGTCTGCCTGGCTCTTTTACCACAGGAGTATCCACCTGGGGCTCACTTCTCTGGGGAAACAACTACCAGTGGGAAGAATCAAGGCTTACCGCCACCCGCGGGATTCCAGGATACAGATGGAACTCTCTTCCATCAAGAGAAAGAGTTGCCGGAGGTATCTTCGCGTCCAGAAAGGTACTTGGACCGATGTTCCTTGAAACAAACGGCGCTGCTACCTATGATTTTGATTCCATAGACCTGTATGAAGATGGAGATGTTCACTGGGGCATCGGCTTAACATGCGGCGTTAACATTCCCGGCGGTACCGCAAGACTGGGTCCGGGATGGGATGAGAACGGAAATACGCGCTGGGCTTTCTCCTACGGCAGCGATTATTCCTTCGGGCCGGGCAGATAACATGGGAAGAAAGCCGCGCGTTAAAAGATCAGAAAAGCAAGGTGACGATATGACCAGTGGCCCAAAGGGTATAATAATGGTAGAGATTCAGAATGCTGTTACCAAAATCCTTGGAAATCCTGCGGTCAACAGCCAATTTGCTTCTTCGGATTTAGCCTTGTGGAAGAAACATTCAAGCGAATTACCGGAATTAAGGTCAAGGTAGTACTGTCGGATCGAGATGACAGCACTATGACCTGTTTTGAAACCGCTACTCCCCGTTAGTTGA